>JAHDWG010000289.1 GCA_023384495.1 Caldilineaceae bacterium | reverse complement strand
GTTGAGAATCCCAGCCTGGAAAACCAGTGTTTTGCCGCGCCCGCCGGTGAACTGCTCTTGCTGGCCGATCAGGCGACCTTTTGCCTGTCGGGGGGGCATCGTCATTGCCCGCGCTATCAACTTGCTCAGCACACGGCAGACATACAGGCCACAACCGAGGACGAGCCGATCCCTTCGCCATTTGCGCCCGAACCCTCGGTTTCGGGCGGGCTGGCGCTCTTTGGCAACCTGGCGGAGGGCTTTCAGGCCGATCACCAACGGGCGCGCCATCGCTGGGCGTGGGCCGGCGCGGCCATGCTCTTTGCCACCATTTTTTTGTGCGGAGGGATCATCGCGGCATACACCGGCTGGCAACTGGTCAACGTGCGTTATCTTGCCGCCGCGCCTGGGGAACTCAACACGCTGGACAATGGGACGGCCCCAGCGCAAGAGCCGCTCTATCTCGTGATGACGGCCACTAGTGAGGCTGTGGCGCAGCCGCCCACCTTCACACCGGCGCAACCCCCTGCCGAGCCAGCGGCGCAGGCGCAGGCGGTCTTTCCACCGGCGGTGACGCCGACGCCGATCAGGGTGGCGCCCGTGCTGTCGAGCCAGGCCGCCCCCAACGCAGGCGAACCCGAAGGCAACCGTATCGCCAATCCACCGCCCCCGGCGACAGCGGGCGAAGACGCGCCACCGCAGAATGTGCTGTTGCCCACGCCAGAGATCAATCTCCAGTTGGAGATCCCAACGCGGCGGCCAACGCCCATCTTTGATCTCCCCACCAGCACCCCAGCGGTGGTCGAACCGCCGCCCACCGACACCCCGCCCCCCGTTGTGGGGACGCCGGTGGTGCTCTTTGCGCCCCTGCAACACACACTCGAACGGGGCCAATGCACCCTGGTGCGCTGGCATGTAGAGAACGTGCAGGCGGTCTATTATGAAAACCAGGGCGTCAACGGCGATGGCGAGCGCGAGGAGTGTATCCGCGACAAGCCAGAGGTCTACACGCTGGCCGTGATTCTGGCCAACGGCAGCACACAGATTTACACAACGACCATCGACTATCTGCCGCCGACGCCGACGCCGACGCCGACGCCCAGCTTCACACCCGAATTCGAAGAGCAGCCTACCCCGACCTGGACACCTGATATTCCTACGGCCACGCCGACACCGCCGGTTGTCTTTGCGGTGGGCATTGAGATCTTTGGCGACGCTCGTCATCAGTGCAACGCCGGCAACACGTGCGAATTTAGCGTGCTGGTGAGCAACCGCGGCAACATTGCCGACAGCCTGATGGTCGCCTTTGTTCAGACCGGCCCCTGGCCCGCGCTCATCTGCGAAGATGGCGGCAACTGCGCCACGTCGAGCCTGACGCTCAGCAATGTCAGCGCCAATGGTTCTCGGCTCGTCCGCCTCAAGATCAACGTCAGTGGCGACGCCGCGGCCACGACAGCAGTGTACAGTGTACAGGCGGTCAGCGGTGGTTCAGGCGGTGGGGTTTCCTCATCTGTGGTGACCGTTGAGGTGGAAGTTCCTTAAAAACTCATGTTACGCAGCGCCCGATCGCTGCCGAGTGGTAAAACCACAATCAACGAGACAACCTTCTGTCGAGGCTTGCGTAACATCCGTTAAAAACAATGTGCAAACGTACAGTACCATACATCAGCCGACCTTCGGCGCGTATATTGTTGTATGCAGTGGGTCTTCAGACACCCGGCTGCAACGTGGAATTTTCGACTTATGAGTAGCCCTGTCGCTATCCTTGCCGTTGTCGCACTGCTCATTGCGATCAACGGCCTTTATGTTGCGGCTGAATTCTCTGCCGTTAGCGCACGGCGACCGCGCCTTGCTCAACTGGCCGACGCTGGGTCGAGCGGCGCTCGCACCATCTTGGACGTAGTAAGCAGCCCACCGAAGTTGGATGCGTATATTGCGGCCTGTCAGGTCGGCATCACAGCGTCCAGCCTGCTCCTCGGGTTTTATGCGCAAGATCGGGTGATTGCCTGGGCGGAGCCGTATCTGGCGCAACTGACCAACGAGGCGCGGAGCATTGTCCAGCCCGCCGCCTCGGTTGGCATTCTCTTGTCGCTCACTGTGCTCCAGGTGATCCTCGGCGAACTGATCCCCAAAAACATTGGCATTCAGTACCCCGAACGGCTGGCCCTGTGGACTGTGCTCCCCATGCGCTGGTCACTTCTCTTTTTCCGGCCCATGATCTGGCTCTTCAATGGCAGCGGCCAGTTGCTCATGCGGATATTGGGGGTGCGCGGTGTGGCCGAACATTTCCACCTCCATTCGCCCGATGAGATCGTGCTGATGGTGGAAGAGAGCAGCGCAGGCGGCGTGCTAGATCGCGCCGAACGACGTCTCCTGGTCAACACTCTGCAGTTGCGCAATCGCACGGCGCGCAAGGTGATGGTGCCGCGCAACGCGGTGGTGGCCGCCTCCGTCGATGACCCACCCGATACGTTGCTTGCCTTCCTGGCGCAATCTCATTATTCGCGCCTTCCCCTCTATGAAGGTTCTATCGACAAGATTGTGGGCATCGTCCATTTGAAGGATCTGCTTCAGTTACACTATTGGCAGCGGCAGGCCGCCAGAGGCGCAGCCGAACCCGAACAGGCCATGGGCGTGCGCAGTGTCATGCACCCGGTGCTCTTTGTGCCCGATTCGATCCTGATCGAAGAAGTCATAGCCCAAATGCAGAAAGTGCATCAGAATGTGGCCATTGTGGTGGATGAATATGGCGGCACCGCAGGCTTATTGGCCTTCGAAGACCTGATGGAAGAGATCATTGGCGATTTTCAAGATGAGTTCGATGCCGAGCACCCGGCCTTGCGCCTGGTGGGCAAAAATCTCCTCTTTGTACAAGGGGATGTCCATTTGGACGACCTCAATGATCTGCTTGGCGCCGACTTCCACTCGGAGGATGTCGACACCATCGGCGGGCTGGTGGCCACCGAGCTGGGCAAAATCCCCGACGTGGGTGAAAAGGCCGAGATCAACGGGATACGCATTCGCGTCGAAAAGATGGATGGAAAGCGGGTTGCCGAAGTGAAACTGACGCTCTCGCTTGAACAGGTACTCCATCTGGAGGAGGCCACCAATGAGTGAGTTGTGGCTACCTCTGAGTATCATCGGCTTTCTCCTGGTTGTCAACGGTTTTTTTGTGGCGGCCGAGTTTGCGCTGGCCGCCTCACCCGTTGCTCGCGTCGCCCGGCTGGCCGAAGATGGCTCGGCAGCCGCGGCACGTTTGCTGGCGATCCTGCGCGACAGCCGCGCCTTCAACACCTATATCTCGACTGCTCAGGTTGGCATCACGATTGCCAGCCTGGGGCTGGGTATGTATGGCGAACATATCATTGCGGAATGGCTGGTCGAGCCGTTGGCCCATTGGGGCCGGCTGGGCGACATCGCGGCGCATACCGTCGCCACGATCTTGGCCGTAACCATGCTCACCTATCTCCACGTGGTGCTCGGTGAGATGATCCCCAAGTCGCTGGCGCTGGCCGCGCCCGACACCGCAGCCATGCACATGGGGCCCTGGCTGCACGCGGCGCAGTGGCTCTTTCGCCCGCTGACGTGGCTGCTCACTTGGGCCGGCGACGCCATCCTGCGGCTGGTTGGCATCCCCCCGGTGGACGCCAAAGCGCGTCTCGTCTCGTCCGCCGAGTTGGAATACATTGTCGAAGAAAGCGCCGAGGGCGGACTGTTGGAGCCGACCTCACAGCGGTATTTGGAAAATGTGCTCGACTTTAGCGAGCGCAGCCTGAGCCAGGTGATGACGCCGCGCACCCGTATTCAGGCGCTGCCGATTGACGCGACGCTCGACGATGTGTTGCGCGCCATTGCAGATCACGGTTACTCGCGCTACCCCGTCTACGAGCAAGACCGAGATAATATCATCGGTATCCTCTATGTCAAGGATCTGGCCCGCCATGTGAGCCAACCGGCGGCGCCGTTCGACCTACAAACATTGGTGCGGCCGGCAGTCTATGCGCCCGAGACGGTCTCGCTGGAGAACATGTTGCAGCGGTTTCGCACCGAGCATATCCAGATCGCGATTGTGGTGGATGAGTTTGGGGGTACGGCTGGCCTGGTGACGCTTGAAGATCTGGTCGAGGAGATTATCGGCGAAATTCAAGACGAGTTCGATGAAGAGATTCCGCCGCTGGAAGAGATCGGGCTGCACACGTTGCGAATCCGCGGCGATCTACTGATCGACGAACTCAACCAACAGTGCGAACTCGAGCTCAGCCATAGCGAAGCCGACACCATCGGCGGATTGGTGATGGCTATGCTGGGGCGCATCCCCGAACCCGGAGAAGAGGTCGAGGTGGATGGCGTACACTTCCGGGTGGAAACGGTAGAAAGGCTGGCCGTGGGCACCGTTATCGTACACTTGCCTGTGTCCACCGCCGCCACCGACCAGGGCGCCAATCCCACGTCCGACCCTGTGGCCAGCCGTGAGCAGATGTGGACAGCGCAGGGGTAAACATGCATACAGCCGATGATGGGCTGGTCAAACGCATCCGCGACACGGTGTTACGCATGGCCCATTCGCCCATGCGTGCGCTCGAACCGGCGACGGAAATGGAAGACAAGACGCGCCAGTCAGTGCGCCATCTGGCGCGCAGCCGCGTCAGCCAGCTCCTGCGTCAGTTGCGGGCCGCTCATGGGTTGACCTATGCCGATGTACAGGCGCAGACGGGGCTGTCGCAGCAGATGCTGTTCGATGTGGAATATAAAGACCGACGGCTGACCCTCGACGAACTACGAACGCTTGCCGTCTGTTATGGGGTCGAGGTCAATGATGTGCTCGGTGTCGATATGGAATAGCGCGGATGGATGTCTGTTTTGTCGCATCACTCATCACCCACCATGGCTCTCCAACTTGAAGTGCAAATTGCAGTTGCAAAGACAAACAAATATGCTGTCAGCGAAAGCGGCGACACGGTGGAAGTGGTGGAGCGCCCGCATGGGGGTATGAGTGTTGTGGTGGCCGACGGCCAGCGGAGCGGAAAAAGCGCCAAGGCCATCAGCAACATTGTGGTGCGCAAGGCCATTAGCCTGTTGGCCGAGGGGGTGCGCGATGGCGCCGTTGCGCGGGCCACCCATGACTATCTACTGACGCAGCGCAGCGGCCAGGTGAGCGCCGAGCTGAGCATCGTCAGCGTCGATCTGGTCACCAATACGCTCGTCATCAGCCGCAACGCCCGTTGCCCCGTGTTGCTGCGCCGGCAATCGACATGGGAATGGGTCCAAGAGACGGCGAATGCGGTGGGTGTCCACCGCAACACGAAACCCGCGATCACTGAATTGCCCCTGGCCCCGCATACGACTGCGATTGTCTGCACCGACGGCATCTGGGGCGCTGGCAGCCGTCAAGGCCGCCACATCGAGTTGACGGCTCTGCTCGATGCGCTAGACCCCGAGGCCGACCTGCCCGCCGAAGCCCTGGCCGATGCGATCTTGGCCGAAGCGCAACGACTCGATGAGCAGCGCCCACACGACGACGCCACCGTGCTTGTGGTGAAGTTGCAGCCGCTTTCGCCCCCCGACTCCACCCGCCGTCTGTCCATGCGCATCCCGATCTAATCCCATTTCCCGAACCCATGACCAATCTACCCGTCATCAAGGTTGTCGGCGTGAGTGCTGCCGGCAAATCTACACTGACCAAGGCGCTGCGCGAGGCGGGCTATGATGCTCGTCCGATCAGTCAAGAGCACAGCCAGGTAGCCGATCTATGGCGGCGATTTGAACGCGCGCACGTGTTGATCTACCTGGATGCGGACCTGGAGACTCAACGGCAGCGGCGACCCGATGTGACATGGAGCGCAGCCGATCTGGCGCGCGAGCGGGCGCGGCTTGCCCATGCCCACGCCCACGCCGACCTGCACATCAATACGGCGAAGATGGATAGTGATACGGTTTGCAGGGTAGCCTTGGCGTGGCTCGAACATGCCCATGTGCGGCGCGCTGGCGCGCCGCTGCCCCCCCTGTCGGCAACAGGGAGCGCGTTGGCGTCCGGTTCCACCAACGATTGATTGAGTCGATCGCATCTCGTTGAATGCGGGCCGTTCCGGGCATCGCTGCCCAGGGCCGCCCAATCGTCCCGGATCAACGCTTAAACGAGATCTTTGGAATCGTGTGGAATGTGCATTCGCGGTTCATGCACCACAACCATCATCATGTGGGTATGGTCGCCAGCCGGATGAGTGGGGCCGCGATGGTGCCGTTGGGCCGGCGAAGGAGGAGGCGAAGAGAGGAGATCCTCCGTTATTTCGAGCGCTTCTTCACGGTGGATGAGGCGACGCACATACCAGACGATACCTACCAACAGGGCAGCGATCGCGGCCACAGCCGCCACATGGCGCCAGTGCTCCACATTGCTGATTAGCCCGGTGGCATGATAGCCCACCCAGACCAACATGCCCGTCCAGATCAGTTCAATGACAAAGACCACAGGGAACCAACGACGCCAGGGTACGCGCGCCATCCCGGCCGCGACCAGCGTGGGGATCATCAGGGTGATTGAGAGTTTTGCCAGGAGGATCAGCTTTGTAGCATGGGCGTGGATCGCAACTTCCAGCCGGTCGATGTGCTCGGGGTGGATGCGCAAAAAGCGACCAAAGCGGGCCACCCGGTCAGCTTTGCCCACATAGCCAATCAGATACCAGACGGTGTCACCGATCAGATTGCCGGCCACCGCTGAAAAATAGACATAATCGAGCCGAAGATAGCCCGCTGACGCCGCCGCCGCGCCGAGCAAGACAGAGAACGGACCTTCGGTGGCCGCCAACAACACCAGAAGCGCATAACTCCACCAACCCAGTTCTGGGAACCCACCATTGCGCAAGGTGAGCCATGTATCATGCACGAACTGAAAAACTTGCTCCATACACCGCCTCTATGCTCAGCTCTGTTTGAAAACGCGAGTCTCTTTGCAGCTTTGGCTGAGTCCCAATGCGCGATTTCAAAGCAACCGCAGTTGAATACCTGCATACATTCGGCGCAGGGGGCCGACTACATTGCACGGGCAACGTACAACACACAACGGGCGTAACCAAGAACAGATATACGATTTCCTTGCAAAGATAGTTACGCACATGTTGCCCGACCGGTTGCAGGGCGGGTGGCTAAAACGGCGCTTCTCTCTATTTGCACATACGCAAGCCTTGACTGAAGGCTTGTTCGCTGACCAAGTTGTCTCTCCTGATAACAATAAGGCGCTACGTACGCCATGCCTATCATATTAATCGTGCGTCCGGCGAAAATCCTTCCCCAAGCGTGTGGTTATCTTGGCCACTTGTACCCTACAATGTGCGCATCTCGCAAATTCTCACCGGGCGTGTTGCATGGATTGAGAATCTTCCGCTTGCAATAGACCACATTGCCCTGAAAAGCTCGCATCCAAGAAGGCACAAGTTTGCTGAAAGGCGCTAGACATTGTATACAGGGCATAATATCCAGCAGCCAGAAAAGTGCCAAGAAGGAGTAAGCAATGGCCATGCCAACCTGCATTGAATGTGATGAGGAACTAGAGCTCAGCGCCCGTCCACGGCTTGGGATGAAGGTGACCTGTGGGCACTGTGGGGCGCGCCTGGAAGTTGTCAGCGTCAATCCACTCGAGACAGACTGGGCCTATGAAGAGGATGACGACGATGACGATTGGGAAGACGATGACATTTTCGAAATCGAAGATGAATTGGACCCTGAAGATGACTTTGACGACGAGGTCGAGGACGACTTTGACGCTGAAGATGCGCAGAATGACGACCTGGACGAGCTCCATCCCGATGATTTTGGGGATGACATTGATGATGGGCTTGGCGACGATCTTAACGATGAGGATCATGACGATGGGCACAGGAATCGTTAACACAATGAGAGCGCAACGGGTAACATCGCAAATGCGCGCAGTAGATTCCGCGTTGCCTGCTGAGGGTGCGCAGTGACCATTCCGGAACGCTATCGGATCCCCGCCCATACGCACCGGGTGGAAGCGGAGATCTTGCGCAGCCGCTTTATCACCACGGTGGGCTACACGCCCACGGTAGAGGCGGCGCGCCACTTTGTTGCTCAAGTCAGCCATGAATTTCCAGATGCATCGCACAATTGCTGGGCTTATGTCGTGGGGCCGCCTGGCAGCACGGGGCAGGTCGGCATGAGCGATGACGGTGAGCCGCATGGCACAGCCGGGCGGCCCATGCTGACCGTGCTGCTCCACAGCCAGGTGGGCGACCTTTGCGCCGTGGTGACGCGCTACTTTGGGGGGACCCTGCTCGGCAAGGGGGGGTTGGTCAAGGCGTATGGTGGCGGGGTGCAACAGGCGTTGGAGAGCCTGCTCACCACCGAACACATCCCCAAGACGACCCTGCTTGTGGTCATCGACTATGGCGCGGTTACCCCTTTTCAGCGACTACACGAGGAATTTGAAGCGACAATCGTCGAGCAAGACTTTACAGCGGACGTCGCCTACCGGTTGACATTGCCCACCGAGCAGGTTGCCCCCTTTACCCAGGCCGTCATCGATCTGACGAATGGCAATGCGCTGATCGAAGTGGAATAGGCCCGCGCCACACTTTTGAAGTGACAGTTGAGGTGACAGTCACTTTTGAAGTGACTGTCACCTCAACTGTCACCTCACTAGATTTCGGACCCCAGTGCGCCAGACAGGTTGACAGCTTTCCAGAAACTGTGCTATATTTCACGAAACCTCCAGACAACGTCGTTTACGAATGCCGGTTGTCGCAGTTCAGTTGTCCTCTGCAAGGTCCTGTAAAACCATAATACATCTCTGTCAATCAGCGCGCGCGATCGTTAGACCGGTCATCATTCGTTGCTTCATACGTTTTCTTCAAACGTTTTCTTCGTTGAGGCAGCCCTCACGTCTCACCGTCAACCATCGTTCCTCATGATGCGTTCTGTAAGGGCCAGGCGCCAACCCGGCCGACACGAACACACAACCAGTTTTTGGTATCAGCCAGAATGAAAGGAACAGACTATGTCACAGCAGGTATCTTCCGACCGCATTACCCTGGGTGGCCGCGCGCTCAGCCGTCGCCAGTTCATGCAGCTATCGGCAGCCGGTTTCTCCGCAGCAGCGTTGGCGGCCTGTGCGCCCGCCGCGCCATCCGCCAGCCCGGACGCCCCTGCCGCCCCGGCAGCCGACGATGGCGGCGTTACCGGCGGCACGCTCGTCTGGGTCGGCCATCAGGAGGTCTCGGGCCTCAGCCCCAGCGACGCCGGCCCCACCGTACACTGGACGATGATCAGCAACATCCACAATGCGCTGATTCAGATCGACACCAACAACGAAAATGAGCCGGTGCTGGCCGAATCATACGAAGTGTCGGAAGATGGCCTCACCTACACCTTCAAGTTGCGCGAGGGCGTCAAGTTCCATGATGGCAAGGAGTTGACATCCGCCGATGTGAAATATACCTTCGAATTCTACGCCGACCCGGAAACAGGCTCCACCCTGGCCAACAACTTCCTCGGCATGGGCGAGATCGAGACGCCCGATGACTACACGGTGATCGTCCACATGGAAGAGGTCAACGCGGCCTTCCTGGTCAACGCCGCCACCACCTGGATTGTGCAGTCGGAATATCACGCCGAGGTGGGAGAAGATATCTATCGCACTGCGCCCATCGGCACAGGCGCTTTCAAACTGGTGGAGTGGGTGCCGGCTGAATATACTCTGATCGAAGCCTTTGACGACCACTTCCGCGGGCGGCCCCGAGTAGACTTTAT
>JAHDWG010000288.1:2868-9811 GCA_023384495.1 Caldilineaceae bacterium | reverse complement strand
ATGAGCAGTCCAATGGTTATGCCGAGTTGGCCCCTGCCGCCATCCGAACAGCATAGGAGGGTCTATGTCCAAATACTGGGCGGTCTTCAAAACGCAGTTGCTCAACAGTGTGGCCTACACCGGCGACCTGGCGTCGGGCAGCCTGATGATCATCACCTTTATGTGGATTTTTGCCCAGCTTTGGCGGGTGGCCTATGGCGCAAGCGGGGCAACGCAGATTGCCGGCTTGACGCTGCGAGATACGCTTTGGTATCTCATGCTGGCCGAGGTGATTGTGCTTAGTAGGCCGCGGCTGATCCGCACCATCGCCCAGAGCGTGCGCGATGGCTCGGTGGCCTACCTGCTCAACAAGCCCTACAACTACCTGCTCTACCAGTGTAGCGTCGGGCTGGGCGACAGCGTGCTGCGCATGGGGGCAAACGCGCTGGCGGGGGGCGCCGTGGTTTGGCTCTTGGTAGGCCCGCCGCCGCCGGTCATGGGCTGGCCGCTCGCGCTCGTGGCGGTGCTGCTGGCGTGGCTGATTGACTTTTGCATTGCCGCCATGATCGGGCTGGCCGCGTTTGTGGTGGAAGAGGTGCGCGCCTTCGAATGGATCTATCATAAGGTGCTCTTTATCCTCGGCGGGCTGCTCATTCCGCTCGACTTTTACCCGCCGTGGCTGCAGGCCGTGGCGCAGTCGACGCCCTTCGCCTACACGGTCTATGGCCCGGCGCGGCTCTTTGTCGAGCCATCGCTGGCGCGCTTTGGCGCGCTCGTGGTGGGGCAACTCTTCTGGCTGGCGGCGTTGGCGCTGCTCCTGGCCTTTTTCTACCGGCGCGGCGTGGCCGAATTGGCGGTGAATGGAGGGTGATCGGATGCTATCCATATTGCGGCGCGAAATTCCATTTCTGCTGGCGCTCTGGAAGGCGAATCTGCTGGCCGCCACCGAATACCGGGTCGCCTTTCTCTCGCAGGTGGTGGGCATGATGCTCAACAATGCGCTCTATTTTGTCTTTTGGGTAATCTTTTTCCAACGCTTTGAAGAGGTGCGCGGCTGGAGCCTCAACGAGATGCTCCTGCTGTTTGGCGTAGTGGCGGTGGGGTTTGGGCTGGCGACCTTCTTCTTTGGCAATGTCCTCTCACTCAGCGAAGTGATTGCCGAAGGGCGCCTCGACTACTATCTGTCGCTGCCGCGGCCCGTATTGGCGCATGTGTTGGCAAGCGGCAGCGCGCCCAGCGGCATGGGCGACTTCACCTACGGGCTGATCAGCTTTGCGCTGGCCGGCCACTTCAGCGTAGACGCCATCGCCCGCTTTGTGTTGGGCGCGCTGCTGGCGACGGTGGTCTTTCTTTCCGTGCTGGTGATCGCCCACAGCGCGGCCTTCTGGCTGGGCAACGCCAGCCTGCTGGCCAACCAAGTGACCATGGCCATGATCACCTTTTCGCTCTACCCGATCACGCTCTTTGAGGGCACGGCGAAGTTGCTGCTCTTTACGCTGCTGCCGGCGGCCTTTGTGGGCGCGGCGCCCGCCGAATTTGTGCGCGCCTTCACGTGGCAGACGCTGGGTCAACTGCTGGCCGCCGCCGCCATCTTCCTGACCCTGGCCGTCTGGCTCTTTCACCGCGGCCTCCGCCGCTACGAAAGCGGCAGCGCGATCCAGACGCAGGTGTAGAAGTTGACAGGCTCACGCGGGGAGCAGGCGCGTTGCCATCTGTTCCCCGCGTCCGTTCTTCACACTTTCTACCCCAGCGCGGCGGCCAGCGCCTCCACCAGGTGGACGGGACGGCGCCCGGTGAAATGGTCGATCTGGTGGCGGCAACTGGTGCCGCTGGCGACGATGGTGGTCTCGGGCGCGGCGGCGCGCACAGCGGGGAAGAGCCGGTCCTCCCCAATCGCGCGGCTGATCTCGTAGTGGCCGAGTTCGTAGCCAAAGTCGCCGGCCATGCCGCAGCAGCCGCTGGGGATGACTGCTACCTCGTAGCCGGCGAGCTTGAGCGCGGCTACGCTCGGTTCGTTGCCCACCAGCGCCTTGTGATGGCAGTGACCGTGGAGCAGGGCCTTGCCCGGCTGCTTACGCCACACCGGCGCAAAGCGGCCTGACTGCGCCTCACGCGTCACAAATTCCTCAAAAGTATAGGCATGGCCGGCAAGCAACCGGGCGCGGCTGCCGTCGCTCGCCAGGCTCAGATATTCGTCGCGCAGGGTGAGAATACAGCTTGGCTCGATGCCGACAATGGGGATGCCCTGGTTGGCGTAGGGCGCCAGCAGCGCCACATTGTGATCCACCCACGCCCGGGCCTTGTCGGCCTGCCCGCCGGTGATGAGCGGTCGCCCACAACACTTTTTGCCCGCGGCCAGAAAGACCTCGTAACCCGCCGCCTCCAACACCCGCACTGCGGCCATCCCAATATCACGCTCGTTAAAATTCGTCCACGTGTCGTGAAACAGGATCACGGGGGCTCTGCGACTGGAGACTGGTTGCTTCGTCTCGCGTCTCTCTCTGAACCACATCTCAAAACTCTTGGCGGCATAGCCGGGCAGATCTCGCGCCGGATGAACGCCGATGCGCGCAAAGAGGGCCTTGGCCAGCGGCGTCTGCAACCCCCAATTGGCCAGCGGCGCAAGCTGCGGCGCAATACGAAAGAGGAGGCTATTGAGCGTGGGCAACATCCCCATGAGCCGATTGAAGAGGGGTAGACCGTTGCGCTTGTAATAGTGGACAAGATACTCAGCCTTGATCTTCGCCATGTCCACCGACGAGGGGCACTCGCTCTTGCACGCCTTGCAGCCCAGGCAGAGGTCCATCACACCGTACATCTCTTCGCTGTAGAGCTGCTCGGTGGGGATGCGCCCGGCCAGCGCATTGCGCAGCGCATTGGCGCGGGCGCGCGTCGTGTCGCGCTCGTCGCGCGTCGCCATGTAGCTGGGACACATGGTTCCCGCAGCCAGCTTGCGGCAGACGCCGGCGCCGTTGCACATCTCGATGGCGGAGGCAAAGCCGTGGTCGGCGCGCCAGTCAAAGACGGTCTCCAGGTTGATGGTCTGGTAGGTGGGGCCCATGCGAAGGTTTTCAGAGAGCGGCGGCGCATCGACGATCTTGCCGGGGTTCATCAAATTGTGCGGGTCGAACGCGCCCTTCACCTCGCGCAGCGCCTGATAGAGCGTAGGCCCAAAGAGCTTGGGGTTGAAGCCGCTGCGCACCAGCCCATCACCGTGCTCGCCGCTCATGGCGCCGCCATATTTGAGGCAGAGATCGGTGGCGAAATCGCCCACCACCTGCAATGTATGGATGTCCCTGGCGCTCTTCATGTTGAGCAACGGGCGCACGTGCAGACAGCCCGCCGAGGCGTGGGCGTAGACGGCCACTTCGGCAATGTCATTCTGCACCATACAGAAGTCGAGGATCTCGCCCAAATAATCGGCCAGTCGTTCGGGCGGCACGCTCACATCTTCGATGCCGGTGATGGGTTTGTGGTCGCCCCGGCGGCTCATGAGGATGTTGAGCCCCGCCTTGCGCACCGTCCACACCTCGGCCACCCGCTGCGGCTCAATGACGCGCACAATGGCGCCCCTGTGGCCGCGCGCCCGCAGATGTTGCTCCAGGCGCTCGATCTGGGCGATCAATTCCTTGTCCGTATCGCCATAATACTCGGTGATCAGCACCGCGGCGGGGTCGCCCTCGACAAAATGAAGACGGCGGGCCCAATCGGGCTGGGCGCGCGCCAGGTCGATCATCTGTTTGTCCATCAGCTCGGATGCGCTGGGCGCGGTCTCCAATACGTCGGTGATGGCGGCGCATGCCTCCACCACATGGTTGAAGTGAACCACAGCCAGCCCCGTGCGCGCCGGTTTTTCCACCAGTTTGAGCGTCACCTCGGTCATAACGGCCAATGTGCCCTCGCTGCCCGTAAGCAGTTGCGCCAGGTTGAAGTGGTCGATGCGTTCCGGGTCTACCGCGGGCGGGCGGAAGCGGCTCACGGCGCTCAACTGGCCGCGTTGGTCGGGCGGGAGCAACGCCGCGGCCAGCCGGTCCAGGTTGTAGCCGGAGGCGCGTCGCCAATGTTTAGGCCAGCGGCTGATGATCTCAGGCATGATGCGCTCAATCAGGCTGGGAATCTCGCGATAGATGCGCCCTTCGAGCGTTTCGCTGCGCGCCTTGGCGGCCAGCGCCGCCGGGTCGAGCGGCCCCAAACAAGCGGTTGAGCCGTCGGCCAGCACCGCGGATGCGCTCACCACATTGTCGGCCATCATGCCGTAGAGGATGCTGTGGCTGCCGGTGGCGTTGTTGCCCACGCTGCCGCCCACGCTGGCCCGGTCGGCGCTGGCCGGGTCGGGGCCGAGCATGAGTTGGTGTTTGCCCAGGCAGCGATTGAGCACGGCGACGCTGATGCCCGGCTGGGTGGTGACCGTGCGGGCGTCGGGGTCCACCGCGGTCACCTTGTCCATATACTTGCTGAAATCGATCACAATCGCTGCGCCCACAGCCTGCCCGGCCAGCGAGCTGCCGCTGCCGCGCGGTAAGATCGGCGTCCGATGGCGGGCGGCGATCTCCACCGTCGCCTGCACATCGTCGGCGTGGCTGGGGATCACCACCCCCACGGGCATGATCTGATAGAGGCTGGCGTCGGTGCTGTAGAGCATCCTCGTGTATTCGTCAAAGCGCACCTCACCCTGCACGCGCCGCTGTAGTTCGTCTACCAGGGCGCGGCCTGGGTCGGCGGTGCGCTGTTTATGCGGGGTTGCGCCGATTTTCTGCGGGGCCATCACAGTGTCAGACATTGAATTGAGCAGCCTTTCGGTTTGGTCACAGTAGTTTGGTCACGGTATTGATTGCACTGTTGGTCGAAGTGTTGGTCACAGCAACGGTGAACCTTGACGGGTGAAAACGTGATTGCATCACTTTACTCGCGGATAGACGGTTGTCAAATCGTTGCAATGGCCGGTCAATCCTCACACATGGCGGAACGAGGGCGCCTGCGTTATAATGACGCCAATCCAGGTTGGAGCATTGATCTATGCAATTTTTCAACGCAACGACGAAGAGTAGCAAAGATGCCCTGTTGTTGGTCGAGTCCCTTCTTTGCGGCTCTGCCTCTTTGCGCCTTTACGTTCGCAATGCAAACAGAGAGATACCACTTTATATACGCGGAAATCCACCAAATCCGCGGCCCATCATGCGCAAGGAGGCGCGATGACCATCAACCCTGCACCGACGGCGGCCCGCCACCCTGACCGCTACTTTGACCCTGACCCCAGTGTGCGTGGCGTCGCCCGCGCGCTTTATGGCGCAACCGCGCACCTGCCGCTGGTCTGCCCGCATGGCCACGTCGATCCGCGGCTGCTGGCCGACGAGCACGCCTCGCTCGGTTCGCCCGCCGATCTCTTTATCATCCCCGACCATTACGTGGTGCGTATGCTCTACTCGCAGGGTGTTGCAATGGAGGCGCTGGGCATCCCCACCCGCAACGGCGAACCGGTCGAGACCGAACACCGGAAGATCTGGAGGCTCTTTTGCGAGCACTTCCACCTTTTCCGCGGCTCGCCCACCGGCATGTGGATCGCCGACGAGTTGGCGACCATTTTTGGCATTGCTGCGCCGTTGACAGAGGCCAACGCCGACGCCACCTTTGACCAGATCAGCGCCACGCTGGCGACGCCCGATCTTCGCCCACGCGCGCTCTTCGAGCGCTTCAACGTCGAGGTGCTCTGCACCACCGACGCCGCCACCGACCCGCTGGCGCACCACCAGGCCATCCACGCCTCGGGGTGGAGTGGGCGTGTGCTGCCCACCTTCCGGCCCGATACAGTGATCAATCTGAACACGCCAGGCTGGGCCGCGCACCTTGAGGCTCTGAGCCAGACCAGTGGCATCGACGTGGGCGACTACGCCAGCTTCATCCGCGCCTTAGAGCAACGGCGCGCCTTCTTCAAAGAGATGGGCGCCGCCGCCACCGACCATGCAGCGCAGACGCCGGCGACCGGCATGCTCTCGCCTGCCGAAGCCGACGCCATCTTCCAGCGGGCGCGCAAGGGCGATGCCACGGCGGAGGATGCCGCCCGGTTCACCGGGCACATGCTCATGGAGATGGCGCGCATGAGCATCGAAGATGGGCTGGTGATGCAGCTTCACCCAGGGTCGCTGCGCAACCACAATGAGGCGATCTTTCAACGCTTTGGGGGCGATCGCGGGGCCGACATCCCGATTGCGGTCGATTTCACACGCGGGCTACAGCCGCTACTCAACCGCTACGGCAATGACCCTCGGCTTACGCTGATCCTGTTTACGCTGGATGAGACAACGTACGGGCGTGAACTCGCCCCATTGGCCGGCCACTATCCCTGCCTCAGGCTGGGGCCACCGTGGTGGTTCTACGACAGCCTCAACGGTATGCGGCGCTATTTTGACACCGTCGTCGAGACCGCCGGCATCTACAACACAGCGGGTTTCAACGACGACACGCGCGCCTTCCTTTCGATCCCGGCGCGGCATGATCTGTGGCGGCGCGCCGCGGCCAACTGGCTGGCCGGGCTGGTGATTCGCCACATAATTGACGAGGCCGAGGCGGCCGACATGGCGCACGAATTGGCCTATGGGTTGGGCAAGCGGGCCTATAAGTTGAAATAGCTTTGTCCATGCACTATAATTGGGGTTGTGTATAGCGAGAGCTATACTCAGCAATTTGCATTGGTGAAGGGTTGCCTATGACGTACGCGTCTGCGCTCGAAGCGGCGCCTCCAGAGCTACGAATGCCTCTGCTGCGTTTTGCCGAGGCCATGGAAGAAAGAATGCGCGAACAACTTGCGGTGCGTCGCGAGGATTTTGACGCGCTCCGGAACACGGTCTATGAGTTGGCCGAGGCGCAGCGGCGCACCGAACTGCGGGTTGAGGAACTATCTGAGGCGCAGCGGCGCAGCGAAGAACGGATCGGGCGTCTCGAAATTGCCGTTCTCGAGCTGGCCGAG
>JAHDWG010000288.1:0-2768 GCA_023384495.1 Caldilineaceae bacterium | reverse complement strand
GCGCAGCGAAGAACGGATCGGGCGTCTCGAAATTGCCGTTCTCGAGCTGGCCGAGGCGCAGAAACGCACCGAACTGCGGGTCGAAGAACTGGCCGAGGCGCAGAAACGCACCGAACTGCGGCTGGACATCGTGGTGCGCGAGCAAGAGAAACAGCGGGGCGATCGCCTTGAGCGTCAATATCGGGAAAAGCCCTTTGCCTACTTTGGACGCCTGATGCGGCGCGCTCAGGTTGTGCCGCTGCAAGAGCTCGAAGCTGAGCTAGAAGAGCGGCTGACCGACGAAGAGATGAACGAGTTGCGACCCCTGGATCTGTTGGTGCGTGGGCGGCTCAACCGCAAGGACCATCCGGCGCTAGATCTGCACCTTGCCCTCGAAGTCTCCGCGGTGGTCGACCGCAACGACGTGGAGCGGGCCAAGCGGCGCGCAGCCATCCTGCGCCGCGCCGGCTATGTCACGGTGAGCGGGGTGGCCGGCGAAGCCACCACACAGGGCGGCGTCGAGAGCGCACAGGCCGAACAGGTGGCATTGTTCCGCAACGGCGCGGTGGATTATTGGGAGGAAGCGCTGGCGGATGCGCTTACCAATGGAACAACACCAGCCCCTGAATGATATTTTTGAGATCTGGCGTCAAGTCGGATTTGACAACCGGCAAAAGCTCTGGTATTCTACAGAACAGATCAGCAATGTTGTGCCGGCTTGCCGGCCTCGGGGGAACAACATTGCTGGTCTTTTTTTTATTGGCGCTTGTTTTGTTGGTGTTTGAGCAGTCTGATGGTCTGGGTCGGTAGGTGGGCCGCGAGTGGTGTGGAACATCTTCAACCAGCATGGCTACCCCAACGTATGAAGATTTCATCCTGCGTGTAGAACCTGACTATGGTCAGACCGACCGCGTGCATGTTCTCCAGTCGCCGGCAGGGCAGGCCAGCGGGCCGCTTGCGTTGCCGGCGCTGCCCCCCATGCTCGCCACCTGGCGCGCTCACTATCGCGAGCAGTTGTATCTAGCTCGCTCGGCTCGACAACCTGCAACCTCCATTTTTCGCCATCTCCGCCCATTTGAAACGTCACAGCCGCCAGCACAAGCGCTCGTGTCGGTGGGCGAGACGCTCTTCACGGCGCTCTTTAGCGAGCCAGTGTATGCCTGCTTCGAAGCGAGCCGCACGGCGGCTGCCCGCCGCGGCCATAGCCTGCGCATCCACTTGCGCTTGGGGGACGCCCGCCTCGCCTCACTGCCCTGGGAAGCGCTCTATGATTCTCAACGGGAACAATTTCTTGGGCTCTCGCGCCATACCCCTCTCATCCGCTATTTGGAGCTTACCCAGGAGATCACGCCCCTCAGCGTCGCCGGCTCCATTCGCATCCTGGCCATGAGCGTGCGGCCGCACGGCGCGGCCCCGCTGAATGTGGAGGCAGAGCGTCGTCACATGGAAGACGCCTTTGCCACACCCAACCATCTTGCTCGCCTGTGGCCGCGCCGGGTGCAGATCACATGGGTTCAAGGCCAAACCATTGATGACCTGGCCGACCAGATCCAGATCGGCGGCCCCTATCATGTCTTTCACTTCATCGGTCATGGCCAGTTTGATGCGGACGAGCGCGAGGGAAGGCTCCTCTTTGCCACCGCCAGCGGCCAGCCCGACCCCCGCCCAATCAGCCACGTGGCCCATCTGCTGGCCGAGCTGCCATCGCTGCGCCTGGTGGTGCTCAATGCATGTGAGGGGGCCAGCGGGGCCACCGACGAAATATTCTCCAGCATGGCCGGCGCGCTGGTTCAAGCTGGCTTGCCTGCCGTCGTCGCCATGCAACAGGCGATCACCGACCGGGCCGCGATCACCTTTGCACGCGCCTTTTACCGCGCCGTCGGGCGCCGTCTTCCGGTGGACACGGCATGCGCCGAGGCGCGTAAGGCCATGTGGCTGGCCGACCCCAGGTCGGTTGAGTGGGTGACGCCGGTGCTCCACATGCGCTCGCCCGACGGCCAGCTATTTGCGCCACGCGCCCCGATTCCCTGGTTGCGGATTGGCGCGCCCCTTGGGGTCATGCTGCTCCTCGCCGCGCTGGTCATCTGGTGGCTCTTTGTTCGCCTGCCCATACCTCAGGGGACGCTGAACATTGCCGTCGCCCCATTCCATCAAATAGGCGACGTGACAGACGGCGGCAAACCTGCTACAATACTGAGCACCCAACTGGCAACTTTTTTAGAAGCAACCTATATATCGAGCGCAGCTGGCGAAGTGGACGTCGTTACCCGCAACATTGGCGTTGTACGCGATGCACAGAGCGCCCAAACGTTGATCGAGCGTTTCGACCATCGTGTGCAACTGGTGATCTACGGCAAAGTGGATGTTGTGGGCGACCAGGCCCGCTTGACGCCCAGCTTTTTCATTGCGGCGCCCTACCGCAATGATGTGGGGGAACTGAACGGGCCGCACGAGCTGGCCGCCCCACTCCTCTTTTCGGTGGGCGACATTCTATCGCCCACGGCGGTGGACGCCGCGCTGCAACAGCGGGCGCGCCTGATCGTTGATTTTACGCAGGGGCTCGTCCACAGCCTACAGGATCAACTGCCAGAGGCCGCGGCCGCGCTGGGGCGGGCCATCCAAGCGGCGGAGACCTATGGCGATTTCGCCGGCAAGGAGGTGATCTACCTCTTCGCCTCGGACGTAGCCCGGCGACAGGGCAGCTTGGCAGAAGCGGAGCAGTACGCCAGCCGTGCGTTGGCGGTTAACCCCAACTATGGACGCGGCTATATTGCGCGCGGCAACGCGTA
>JAHDWG010000287.1 GCA_023384495.1 Caldilineaceae bacterium | reverse complement strand
CGCCGCTTTGCGCCCGTCTATGTGGATGAGCCCAATGTGGAAGACTCCATTGACATTTTGCGTGGGTTGCGCCATCGCTACGAAGAGCACCATAAGGTGACCTACAATGACCAGGCGTTGGTGGAAGCCGTGAAACTGAGCCACCGCTACGTGACAGACCGCCGCCTGCCGGACAAGGCCATCGACCTCATTGACGAGGCGGCTGCCCGTCTGCGCGTGGCTATGTACTCCATGCCGGGCCGGCTCAAAGAGATGAAGGTCATGCTCGATAAGCTTGTGACAGATGAAGAGGCGGCGTGGGCGGCGCGCGATTATGAGAACGCGGCCATCTACAAGACCGAACGGGTGCGGCTCGAAACGGAGTATGCCGAGGCCGTGGCGCAGTGGCGACAAGCGAGCGGCCTCGACGAGACCGTGGAGGCCACTGACATTGCGCAGATCGTCCATAGCTGGACGGGTATCCCGGTGAGCAGCATGTTGCAGACCGAGCAGGAGAAGCTGATCCACATGGAGGATCATCTACGCCAACGCATCATCGGCCAGGAACGGGCGGTAGTGGCCGTCAGCGACGCCATCCGGCGTGCGCGCTCCGGTCTCAGCGACCCCCGGCGACCGATCGGCACCTTCCTCTTTCTGGGCCCCACAGGCGTGGGCAAGACGGAATTGGCCAAGGCGTTGGCAGGCTTCCTGTTCGACGATGACGAGGCGCTCTTGCGGATTGACATGAGCGAATACCGCGAGCCGCACACCGTTAGTCGGCTCTTTGGCGCCCCGCCAGGCTATGTGGGCTATGATCAGGGAGGGCAACTCACCGAGCAAGTGCGCCGGCGGCCCTATCAGGTGATTCTGTTCGACGAAGTGGAAAAGGCGCACCCGGACGTATGGAACTCGCTGTTGCAGATCATGGATGATGGCCGGCTGACCGATGGCCAAGGGCGGACGGTCGACTTCCGTAACACCGTGGTGATCATGACGAGCAACGTCGGCGCTGAGGCGGTCAAACGGGGGCCGTTGGGCTTCTCGACGCCCGAGTTCGACGAGAGCAAGTTTACGCAAGGGGAGTACGCCAGTTCGCTAAAACGGCTCTTCCGGCCTGAGTTTTTGAATCGGATTGACGAAACGATTGTCTTCGATACATTGACGCGGCCACAGGTGCGTGAGATCGTTCTGTTGTTGATGAACGATGTCAACAAGCGGCTCGAAGAACTTGGATTCTCCGCCGAGCTGACCGAGGCGGCGGCCGACCATTTGGCGGAAGTGGGCTATGATCCCAACTATGGCGCTCGCCCCATGCGGCGGCTGTTGCAGCGACGGATCGAAAACGAGCTCAGCAAGCGGTTGCTCAAGGGTGAATACGCCACTGGTGATCACATCATCGTGGACTATGAGCCCAATGCGGAGGGGGAAAACAAACTGGTCTTCCGCCTCGCAGAACAGGCTCCGATTGCGGTGGAGTTTCCGGTTAACGTCGACGCGTAAAGTTTGGGCCGTGTGACGATGCATGAATAGGGGTGCGTATGCGGCGCGCCCCTATTTTTTATTGGCGCGCGCACTGAGATAGTGATGCCAGAGCAGGCGCGCCGCCACCGCGCGCCACGGCCGCCAGGGTTCGGCCAATTCCTCCATTTGTGTAGAGGTTGGGCGTTGGGGCAACCGTTTGACCCGCTGCATAGCAACCTGGAGCGCCAGATCGCCTGTGGGCCAGATATCGGGGCGGCGTAGCGCCATGAGCAGGTAGATGTCGGCTGTCCATGGGCCAATACCTTTGAGCGCCAGCAGCGATGTACGGACGATCCGATCATCTTGGTTGATCATATTGTCCACATCAAGCTTGCCTTCGAGGATGACCCTGGCAAGGTGGCGCGCATAGCCGCTCTTTTGGCGGCTAAAGCCAATTGTCCGCAGCGTCGCATCGTCGACAACGAGAAAGCGTTCTGGCGTGAGGGGCGCCGCGACAGCCAACAGCCGGTCAAACGCGGCGCGCGCCGACGCCAGCGACACCTGTTGTTCGAGGATAATGTGGATGAGGGTGGGGAAACCGGGTTCGCGCGCCCACAGAGGGGGCGGCCCATGCAGCGCAAGGATGCCGGCCAGGTCGGCGTCCATCGCGGCCAGCGCTGTCAGTGCATGGGGCAGGGTCGATTCGTCCACCGGGGTGAGCGCAGTTGTCATGGTCGGCGCCTGAGGCAGATGATCGGGGCAGGTGATTGGGTAAGGGCCGATGGGTTTACCTTTTGGCCACTGTGCGCCCCTTGCGCGTAGCCGTGGTTGCGACATGCTCATGCTCTGCGTCGTCGATGGGAAAGGTGACGAAGAAAGCCGAGCCTTTGTTGAGTTCGCTTTCGAACCAGAGTTTCCCGCCCTGGAGTTCTGCCAGCGATTGGGCGACGTTTAGCCCAAGCCCGGTGCCGCTTTCGCCTGAAAGATGAACATTGCTGGCGCGGAAAAAGCTGCGGAAGATTTTATCCTGATCCTCCTTGGCGATGCCAATGCCATTGTCTTGGACGACCACTTGGATAAAGTGGCCGCCGTCGTACACGCTCAGGCGCACGGTGATCTGGCCGTGTTCAGGCGTATACTTGACGGCGTTGCTGAGGAGGTTGACGAGAATCTGTTGCGAGCGCGTCTCATCGCAAAAGGCCATGGGCAGGTCGGGTGACGCATCGAGCAGTAACGTCTGCTTCTTTGCGTTGACGCGCGGTTGCATCTCCGTGGCGGCATGTTCCACCAACGTCAACATGTTGATGCGTTGCAGGTCAAGTTCGATGCGCCCTGCTTCGATCTTGGTCAAATCGAGCAGGTTGTTCGTAATCGAGAGTAGGCGCTGTGAACTGCGTTCAATGACGCTGACGCATTGCTTTTGGTCAGCGGTGAGCGTTTTTTCCTCTTCTTGCAAGATTTCCAGATAGCCCAAAATCGAAGCCAGCGGATTGCGCAACTCATGGGCGGCCACCGAGATGAACCGCGATTTTACCTGGTCGAGCTGGCGCAGTTCTGCATTGGCGGCAGCCAGCTCCATGTTGCGGGCGGCGATGCGATCATTGAGCAACGAAAGCTCGTTGCGTTGCTGGACGAGTTTTTGCTCCATCCCACCCAGGGTTGTCACATCTTCCACCAAGTGCAAAATACCGACAATCCGATTGCGAGTATCTCGACTCGGCAGATTCACCAGGTTGAGATATTGGACTGGCTCGCCTGGTGCGCCGCGATTCACATAGGGTAAGCGAAATTCGGGCAGCTCACCGGCCAGAACGGCGAGCAATTCTTCTTCCGAGCCAATGAGTTCTGGCGCCAGATCATAGAGTGAGCCGGCCACAATCGGGCGTAGCGAGTGCGGGAAGAGTTTTGTCTCCCCTCCCCATTCGGTGACCATCAAATCCAGGTCGGTAACAGCGTACGCCAGTGTGTGCTCGTTAAGAAGATACTGGGCGATCTGATGTTTGATCAACTCGGCGCGCATCGATTTCACGAAACGAGTAGTCTCCCCAGGTGACGGAACAGATTGTCCACTTCTTCCCCCTGCCGGGCGCTGGTGAAAAAAAGTGGCGCGTTCAGTTCGGTAGCCAATTTTTCAGCTTTGCCTGTGTCCATCTGATGGCGGTCAACCAGATCCAGCTTGTTCCCAGCCAGAACAACCTTGGCGTGCGGGTTCACCTTGTAGAGGCTGAGGACGTAGTTGTACAGCTGATCAAAGGTATTGGCCCGCGTCAGGTCATAGACCAGGATCGCGCCGGCAGCGCCCCGTAGATAGCTCATACTAACCCGATTGAACTCCTCGCTGCCCGCCAAATCCCAGACCATCAGCGTCAGTTCCGCCAGTTGCTCTTCAATCGGGACGGCCACGGTTTTACGGCTGACGCGGACGCCAATCGTGCTAATATAGCGGTCGTCAAACAGGTCATAGACAAACCGGCGCACAAGGCTTGTCTTCCCTACGGCGAACTCGCCCAGCAAACAAACTTTTTTGCTTAACGTAATCAACGTCTGCTCCAAAAACGGATGATACTTTCGTGTGGTTTTAGCCAAGCAGGCGCCAGTCGCCTAGCATTGATTCAAACAAACGGAGGGCGACCGTCGGCGCATAACTCCAAACGTGCCAAACGCGCCAAATCAGCAATAGAAAAACACAAAATAAGAGTGAAAAGGTTAGCCGCACGGCGAAAGGCCAACGTAGGGGACGGTCGTGGCGCCGTAGCGGTACGGCGTGCATCGGCCCCACCGATGCGCCATCACCCACACGGACGGTTGTCCGCACCAGCAGCGGCTGCAAGATGGCTGTGGTGTGCGCAAAGTGGCCAGCGTTGCCATCATAGTCGCGCAAAACGCTCAAGTACGCCTGCTCAATGTCCAACAGACGTTCACGCACATCAGTGCGGAACCCCAGCGGCTCGATGCCGTTGGAGACGAGCGCGATATAAACATGGCGCGTCGATTCAATCAGAATGCGCTTGTCACCGTATTGCACCTCATCCAGGTCGCCATCCTGCCCGCGGCCGAGCGCATCCTGGGCAAAATCGCGGATTGCCGTCAACATGCCGCTAATCAGGTCGGAGTCGGCGGCCAACTCCGGGTCGTCGGCCAACACATTGAGCAGAAGGCCCGTCTCTCGATGGATCAGAAAGATCTGCAATACATGAAAAGGTAAGACGGACCGCAGGGCAAATTCGGCATCGGGCACCCCGGCAATGCGCGCTTGTACGCGCCGCGCCATTACCCGGAAGTCGAGCGCCGAGCGCATCTGGTCGTCGATCCGTTGCACCAGGTCGCGCAGCGCCTCAGCGACGGCGCGGCTGACCAACCGCCCAATGATCGGGTAGAGGGCATCGACCATGTTATCGCGTGATTCGCGCACGCTTGTGCTCACCAGGCGATCCATAATCGGCAACAGCGCCTGCACCATGGCGTCACGCGAGTCGTGGATGCTGGCGGTGATGAGCCGCGCAATGATCGGCGACAGTGCATCGACCATACCTTCGCGCGATTCACGGATGCTGGCCGCAATAGCCGGCGCCAGGCTGGGGCGGATCTTTTCCGCCAGCCGCTCAATATCCGTCAGATGCGTTACTTCTTGTTCAACCGCCGCAAGCGAATCATTGAGCTGGTGGAGTTGGAGGTGTAATTCGCGCAATCGATCACGATAGACGCCAAAGAGCAACCCTTGTAGTTCGGCGAACTCTGGGTCGCCGTCTACGAGCAGGTTTGCTTCGGTTGATTCTGCGCTCTGCGATCTTTGTTCCCCGCTAAGCCCGCCCCGCGGCGAGGCGAGCGCTGAGGGGGATGGCGTGTTGCGAATCACCAGGTGCTATCCCCTTTTTGGCGCTGCTCCGGTTGAGCATAGCGCCCAGAACGACGACCGGCGCTATCCCAACTCAGCGGTCAATTGGTCGAGCACATCGATTTCGGCGTCAATTGGCGGCGGCGCATCGTGTTTCAGGCTTTGCCCGAGATCCATGAGCAGATCGCCAAGCGTGGCGCGGTCGACCTTGATATCGTTGAGTTGGTCCGTCAGCTCGCGCAATTTATTGAGCAGGTCCCTATCACCGGCGTGCATAACATGATCCAACTCCTGTAACCGCTGCGCGTGTTTCTGTTCCAGCGACGAGACTTCCTGGCTCTGACGACGTTCCAGGGCTTGTACTTGCTCAGTCTGGCGATGATCTTGGTCTTGTAGCTGTGTGTTCAGCCGTTCGGCTTCTTCGCGCAGTTGGCGTTTGAATGTCGCCTCCTGCTCGCGCAATTGTTGGTTGAGCCGTTCCGCCTCGCGGTTTAGGCGGCTCAGCTCACGGTTTACCTGGTCAAACTTCTGGGCGTAGTCGCGCATATGCGCGCCAAAGATGAGTTCACGGATTCGTTCGACTTTGTCACCCGATTCGGCGACACTGCCTGCCATATCGGCGAGTGGATTGGGTGCTGATCGCGTTTTTTTGTCGCTCATGGGCCATCCTCTTTGGTGGTAACAAGGCGATATCCTCGACCGCGTTCGGTCACAATGTATTTCCGTTTTTGTTGCCCAGCCCCCTGGCGTCTGGATGATGCCGACCCCTCAATCTTATGACGAAGCCGATGGACGTGGACGCGCAACGTGTCTTCAAATACTTCCTGATTGGGCCAGATGCGCCCCAGCAAAAATTCATTGGTGACCACTCGATTGCCATTACGCCACAGGATGTGAAGGATCTTGGTTTCAATCGGTGTAAGCTCTACGGTAAGACCGCCCACGATGGCTTGCTTGCGCACAAAACAGACCGCCAAATGACCATCGATCTCGATCACGGAGCTGGCGGCATAGCTGAAATCGCCAATGCGGCGGAGCAGCCGCTGAATTCGCACAACCAGCTCATCCAGATTGAACGGTTTGACGATGTAATCCTCAGCATACAGCTCGATTGCCTTGATGGTTGTCTCTGTTTCGTGAACAGCTGTCACCATGATGACTGGCAGATCAGCAAACTGTTGCACCGCCTCGCAGAACTCGAGCCCGCTCATGCCGGGCATGTTAATATCGACGACCGCCAAATGGGGCAGCCCCATCTGCTCAATCAGCGCCAACGCCCGAACGCCGGAATCGGCCAACACCACTTCGAAGCCGGCGCCTGTCAGCTTCCTTTCGATCAGGCCGCGCATCTCCGGGTCATCATCTAAGACCAGGATACGCTTGATAGGGTCGACTGTTGGGCCCAACACATTCAGTCCACTCATACCGGATGCAAATGATATAACTTCATCATAACGGTACCATTGGTAAAAAAGCAATACGTCAAAATGCCGATTTTCTGAAAAATCCCATAGCCAATTACGAGTCACCACTCAATGCGGCAAGCTCCTCCTCCAGGCCTTCGACGAGCAACTCCGCGTCTGGCGCCAACTTCTCATCCACCATCACGCCCACCGTGACCTCACCGGCATAGCTGATAATACTGACGCCCATGCCGATCTGCCCCGACTGGGGAACCCAATATAAGAGGCGGCGAATCGGTTGGCCGGCCAGGTAGCGCGGCTGGCGCGGGCCAGGGACATTGGTCAATACGGCGGTCGCTTTGCTGGCAAACAGTTCGACAAAACGCCGCGCCAGCTCGCCGGGCAACATGCCAAGCACATTGAGCACCTGATAGGTGATCAGCGGCTCGGGCGAGTGCTTGAGCACCGTCATCCGTTCTTTGACCGCCAACAGGCGCTCGATCGGATCGACCAGGCTGACCGGGAGGGCGAGATAGACCAGGCTGAATTGGTTCCCCAGCCCTGGCTCCTGGCCCTGCGGGCGCAGGTTGACGGGCGCCATCACCCGCAAGACCCCTGCATCCACCGGGTCGCCCCTCTGTTGAAGATAGCGGCGCAGCGCGCCGGCCACCATTGCCACGACAATGTCATTCACCGTTGCGCCATGACGGTAGCCGGTGGCCTTGATCTGCTCCAGGCTCAATGGCGCAGACCAGACTACCCGCTTGAGCGCGCCCAGTTTACCTTTGAGCGGCGATGGTCGATCAGGCGGAATCAACAACAACTTGGCCAGGATCGCCGCGCTGGCCGCTGTGAGTACGCCCGTTGTCTCGACCAGTTGACGCGCATAGGCTGGGTTCTCGATGCTGCGCTGTAATAGGTGTGTTGCCTGTTGCGTCAGGGCTGCGGCTGTTTGTGTCAGGTCGGTGAACCTGCGCCATGTCTGGCTGAGGGGGCCAGCGTGCTCTGGTTGGGGCGCCGGCGCGGGCTGTGCGGCATCGGCGCGCTCATCGGTGAGCGAAAGCAGGACCCGTACCAACGCAATGCCATCGGCAATGGCATGGTGGGTGCGACAGAAAATTGCACAACCCCCAGCCTCGAATTCGATCAGATAGATGCGCCAGAGGGGTCGACTGTGCTCAAACCCGTCTGTCATCAACTCACCCAACAGGCATTGTAAGGCGCTCGTATTGCCGGGCGCGGGCAAGGCGATCCGCCGGATGTGGGCGCGCACGTCAAAAAGAGGGTCCTCTTCCCAGAAAAGACGGCCCGCGCCTGCGGGCGATTCGACGATCCGCTGCCGAAACCGAGCATGAGGCTCGACAAGGCGGCGGCGACAGATATTGTATAGAGAGGGCAGATCGACCATATGATCAAACAGCATGACGCAGTTGATGATCATTAGGTTTGTTGGGCTCTCCATGCCCAACCAGGCCTTGTCCACATTCGACACGGCCTCCCGTCTTGGTCTATTCGTCATGGGTGCCCGAATTGGCGCTGTGCGCCTGTCATGGCTGCGCGTTTCGATAACGCATGGTGTGCAACGCCTGACACATATTGGTACAAGTATACTCCATCTCGCCTATCCATACCAGTCGTAAGCAATCCGAATAGCCTCCTTACAAATTGAGTAGTTGACCGCCAGCACTGCCGTACCTGATTGCATGGTGTAGGGGAGATGCTCTGGGGGCGCGATCCGCACTCCGCGCCCCCAGGTATCGAAACGCGCCCAAAGTCGCCAGGCGGGTTCGAGGGCAATTGAGAAGGCGACAGTCACCCGACCACGCCCCAAACCCCGGACGCGCCCGAAGTCGCCATCAATGTTGCGCCTGCTGGATGGGCGGGCTATAATGGATGGCTGGCGTCAAGCGATGCCCGCAGAATGATAATCGGCCATCACACTGGACAGTATTGTCCCAATCAAGGGCGTTTTGTATGTTAAAAGAGCAGACTTGTGGCGAATTGACTCTTCACCATGTCGGGCAGCGAGTGACGCTGGCAGGCTGGTTGCATCGCCGCCGCGACCACGGCGGCCTGATTTTTTTGGATCTGCGCGACCGTTACGGCATCACCCAGGTGACGGTCGACTCGGCCACGGCGCCGGAAGTACACGCAGTGGCGGCTCAGGCGCGTAGCGAGTTTGTCTTGCAGGTGCGCGGGGTGGTGCAGCCGCGGCCCCCCGGTCAAGAAAACCCCAACCTGAGCACCGGTGAAATCGAGGTGATTGCCGACGCGGTCACTGTGCTCAACCCGGCCAAACAGCCGCCTTTTACGGTGGTTGAGGCCGATGACGTAGATGAGACGCTGCGGCTCAAATATCGCTATTTGGACCTGCGCCGCACCAAAATGGCTGACAATCTGCGGCTGCGCCACAATATGGTGCGCCACATCCGTGAGTTTCTGTCGACGCGCCAGTTTTTGGAGATCGAGACGCCGATTCTGCTCAAAAGCACCCCTGAGGGCGCGCGCGATTTTATTGTGCCCAGCCGTCTGAATCCGGGTGAGTTCTATGCGCTTCCGCAGAGCCCACAACAGCTTAAACAACTGTTGATGGTGGCAGGTATGGAGCGTTACTTTCAGATCGCGCGCTGTTTCCGCGATGAAGACCTGCGCGCCGACCGGCAGCCCGAATTCACCCAGCTCGATCTGGAAGTGAGCTTTGTCGACGCTGGCGACATCCGAGCGCTTATCGAAGAACTGCTGATTGAACTCTGCGCCGCATTCAACCCCAAGCCGATTCAGCAGCGTCCGTTCCCGGTGATCCGGTATGCCGATGCGGTGGAGAAGTATGGCATCGACCGGCCCGATCTCCGCTTTGGGCAGTTGTTGTTCAATGTGAGCGAGCTGGTGCGCGACAGCGGCTTTGCCGTTTTCAAGAATGCTGTGGCTGTTGGCGGCCAGGTGAAGGGCGTGGTCTACCCTGGCGGCGCCGACCTGCCCCGTCGCGCCATCGACGAGTTGACCGATTTTGTGAAACAATATGGCGCCAAAGGGCTTGCCTGGATTGGCGTCACCGCTGGCCCCGACGCTGAGGGCAACTTTGCGCCGGACGCCCTGCGCAGCCAGGTGACGAAGTTCATATCACCGGCTGAGGTGCGCGC
>JAHDWG010000286.1:9281-9848 GCA_023384495.1 Caldilineaceae bacterium | reverse complement strand
GCCGCTGATGCGGAAACCGTGACCGAGCGCACAGTTGCTGCCCGCCATGACCACGGTCTTGACGCCGGCTTCGGCAGCAGCCTGCATCAAATAATAGGAGCCAAGCATGTTGGTCTTGAACGTGGCGTCAAAGGCGATGCCCTGCTCGGCGGCGCGGGCCCGCAAGTTGGGGTGATCCACCGGCCAGGGCTGGGCGCCAATATGCTGGATGGCGTCCACCCCTTCAACGGCGCGCTTGCAGGCCTCAAAGTCAGTCAGGTCCCCCTGAATCCAGGGGTACTGGGCAAATTCATCCGAGGGGCGGTGACGCGCAAACAGGACAATCTCATGGTTGGGCGCCAGTTCGCGGACAACATAGGCGGCCAACTTGCCGTTGCCGCCGGTAATCATGACTTTCATCGATATAGCTTCCATTTCTTGTTCTGGGCGGCTATCCCTGTATGGTTGCGAGCGTCAGTCGACGAGTTCGTTCATCCGTTTGACGCACAACTTGCGGACAGGCGCCAAGGTCTTTGGCGATCAGGTTAAGATGGGCACAGGACGATTGCCGCGGGGCTTCTGCAACGT
>JAHDWG010000286.1:0-9271 GCA_023384495.1 Caldilineaceae bacterium | reverse complement strand
TTCCATACATACTACCATGAAATGTGCGTGGGGGTCAATCAGATTGAGTCGAGGCGGGGTGTGTCCAGTGGCAAAGGTGACAGTCACTTTTGAAGTGACTGTCACCTCACACACGATGCGGTGACCATGGTGCCGCTCTTTATCATTTTCAAGAACCTGGGCTGGCTCAACAGCTATTTGCCCCTGGTTGTGCCCGCCCTCTTTGGTCACCCCTATTTTATCTTTCTCTTGCGCCAGTTCTTTCTCAGCATTCCTGAAGAGCTGTCGGAGGCGGCGCGCATTGAGGGGGCCAGCGAATGGGGCATTCTGTGGCGCATCATCCTGCCGCTCTCCAAGCCGGCGATTGCCGTGGTGGTGCTCTTCCGCTTTCTGTGGACGTGGAATGACTTTCTCGGCCCGCTGATCTACCTCAAAGACGAGGCGCTTTATCCGCTTGCGCTGATGATCTATCGGCTGCAACAGACGGCCAACAGCATGGGCAACACCGCGCTGGCCTATCCGCACCTGATGGCGGTGAGCACGATCGTAGCGCTGCCCGTGATCCTTGCCTTCATTCTTGCGCAACGAACCTTCATCGAGGGGATCAGCATGACGGGGCTGAAGGGGTAGGGATGGTCAATTGTCGATGGTGAATTGTCAATTGTTAGCGGGGGCGCGCCGTCGCAGGTAGACATGCCCGGCGACCACAAGCAGCCCGGCCTCGATCACGTTCCACCAGAAGTGGACGTCCAGCCGGGTGGCGGTGGTGAGGCCGGGGATGGTGCAGAGGAAGGTGCCCTGTGTAAAGACGCTGCGCGCCAGCCAGCCGTCGCGCCCAAAGATGCCCGGCAGCCCCTGCGCCGTGACGGTCGTCACCCCCAACTGGCGCAGTTCAGCCAACACTTGATAGTGTCGCACAAACATGTAGGTATGCTCAAAGGTGTGGGCAATTGCTACGCCGAGCAGCAGGTAGGCCCACCCGTTGCGCACGCCGCCGCGAATCAGCGCGGCGACCGCCAGCAGCACGCCCCAGTTCCAGACGAAGTGAACCCACTCCGCGTTGGCCGCCGACAGCAGCCCGTTGGACTGGCGCATCGTCCAAAAAAGCATGTGATACTGCACCCACTGCACCAGGTGTTCAATCGCGTGTAGCCCCTGCAATGTGAGCAGAATGCTCAGCAACATCACTGTTCCGCCAAAAAGGCGGCGGTCGTCGCGGAATTTGAGCACACCGACGGGCATCAACACCAAGAGCACAATGGCCGTGGCCACCCACCGCTGAAGTCCCCCATATTGAATGCCCAGGATGCCAATCACCAGACCAATCGCCAGCGAAATCGTGGTGGCGCGCAGATAGCGGCGCGGGTGCAACAGGTGGAACAAGGGAAAGGTCGCCCGCAATGGGGCGGTTGTCGACGCGGCGCCGGTCGCTATACTCATCGTGTCACCTCCAACAAGGTATTGGGCGTTAGCCCGGTCAGCTCCGATATGACCCCGTCGGGCCAGCGAATCTCCAGTTTCGCCAGGGTGGCGTCTGCCGGGAAGCCAATGTGAACGCGCGCCGGGTCGCCCGACAGATAACCGCTCGACGACCGCACGTCGCGCAGGTACGCGCCGTGGCTGGATGTCAGCCGCAGTTGGGCGCCAACGGCGCGTGTGTTGGCGCTGCCCGGCCAACGCAGGTCAACCTGAAGGCTGTGGCCGGCGCAGAGACGATTCTCGAACAGTTGCGCCGAGCCGCGCAGATTATTGACCACGATATCCAAGTCGCCGTCGCCGTCGAGGTCGGCCATCACCATTCCGCGCCCGCTGGCGGTGGAACCCAGCATCCACGATGGGGCCGGCGTAAAGCGTCCGTCGCCGCGGTTGCGAAAGGCGCGATTCTCTTCCACCAGTTCGGCGTTGGGCAGATGCGCAAACAGGTTCTCAGCGATCATGCCATTGACAATATACAAGTCAAGGAACCCATCATTATCAAGGTCGCCAAATTTTCCCGCCCAACTCCAACCGGTCGCATCAATGCCGCTGCTTGGCGCAGCGTTCTGCCAGCCACCGCCAGGCGCCTGCGCCTGCAAGACGTTCGCCATGATCTGCGGGTCGTGGGCGCCGCGCGGCTGCTCCAGTTTGCTGGTGACGGGCAGCCATGCCGCCAGCGTCGTCACCGCCAGGTCATCAGGGTTCATATCGGTGGTGAGGTAGGCCCAGGCGCCGCTGTTGGTAATGTCGCCCCAGTCGATGCTCATGGTGCTGTGCGAAGTTTGGCGAAAGGGGTGACCTGCCACCCAGCTTGGCGTTCGCTCACGCGGCCCCACGGCCGCGCCGCGCAGCCAAAACTGGTCGCGCACGACAAAGTCGTTGGCGACCCAGATGTCGAGTTGGGCATCCTCATTCAGGTCAACCAGCGCCACCGCCAGCGACTCAGCCTGCCCGGTCAGCCGCGCCGCCGAGAAGCCATCGCCGCGTTGCTCATACACATGGACGCCGGCGCTGGGTTCGTTTTGTGGTTCGGCGATGCCGTGCTCCTTCAGCTCCACATTGTATGAGCCGGTAACCAGGTCGAGCAGGCCGCTGCCGTTGACATCGCCCCAGGCCATGCTGTAGGCGTAGGCCGTCACACCGGGCAGCGGCGCCTGCGCAAAGTGCGGGTCGGCATCCACCCCCTGATTGCGCCAGAAGGAAGGAATGTTCAGCCCTCGGTGCGTAAAGACGATGTCAAGCAGACCGTCGCCATCTACATCCACAACATTGACCGCACGCGTAAACATGGCGGGCAAGCGTTCCTGTGTGAACGTCAGGTCGCCCTGATTCCACAGGATGACGGCATCGCGATCGATCCCAGCAAAGACGAGGTCAAGCTTCCCATTGCCGTTGAGGTCGTTGACGGCCACGCCGGCGCCGTTGCTTTCATAGGTGCGAATCTCGCGCATACGCACGCCGTTGGAAAACGGCAGGGTGTGGGCGATGAAGTGGCCTTCGCATACGATGGGCGTGACAACAGGGCGCTGGCGGACGTCTACTGGCGCCGATGGGTCTTGCTGCCATGCGGTGGTCATCGACTTCGACGATGGTTGGCAAGCCAGGAGCACCCACAGTAAGCAGAGGTAGAATCCAATCAGGCGATAGGGGAGCATACGTGCATTATCATACCATAGCCCACGCATCGAGAAGAACAAGCGCGGGCAATTGGGTGGAGGGGAGCGGGCACAACCAAGACCCCCCAATTGCCCGCGCGCTGGGGGCGAATCGAAATCAGCCGAGCGACTGCAAAAATTGAATCGAGTGTCGCGCAACCGCGTCAGGGTCGGCGGGGTCGGGCGGCAACTCCACGATCAACGGCCCCGTATAGCCAATCTCACGGAGGGCCGCCAGCGATGCGGCAAAATCGACGGCCCCGGCCCCCAATCGCCGTTCAGATGGGTTGGCGGGATTCCAATCTTTGACGTGACAGAGCACGGCGCGCCCTGCCGCCATGCGTAGCTCAGAGGCCACATCCATCCCGCCGGCAGTGGAGTTGCCCACATCCAAATAGACACCGAGCGCTGGTGACCCGCCGCAATCATCGATCATTTGCAGCAACCGGGCCGTGTCCATCATCCACGGTTTGCCTACGGCCTCCAACGCCAGCGCCACCCCAGCCTGCTCGGCGCGGGCGACCCCCTGCATGACGCCGTCGCGAAAGAGCGCCCATTTGTTGGCCGGCGACTCGTCTTGGTCGCACGCGGGGATGAGCACGGCGGTTGCGCCCAGATCCACAGCGAGGTCAATACCCGCCAAGATCAAACTGACACCGATATCCCGAATCCGTACATCGGGGCTGGCCAGGTTAAAGACCCAGTGTGCATTGAGGCAGACCGACGTGAGCGCGACCCCGGCGTCTGCCGCCTGTTGGCGCAACGCCGCACGCGCGGCAGGGTCGAGTCGCTGTGTCCAGAGCGCGTTGGCGTCGATGTTGACTTCCAACCCGCTGGCGCCGACCCGCGCCGTCGCTTCAATCTTTTGCGCCGGTGACCAGTTGGCCGGGAATATGCCGAAGTTGAGTCCGATGTTCATCATAAAAATTGTGAATGGTGAATTGTAAACCGTGAAACGTGAATGTCAACGGTCAGACCCGGCGTAGCATCCCCGCCATTAACCATTCACCATTGACAAATCACAATCGACCATTATTCAGCCTTTCACACCGGAGATGACAATGCCCTGGATGAACTTGGCCTGGGCGATGTAAAAGACAACAAGCACCGGGATCAGCGCCACAACTGTCATCGCCATGGTTTCGGGGATGCGTTGCGATTGTTGGGTTTGAAAGAGGCGGAGGCCAATGGCAATTGTAAAGCGTTTCGGCTCGTTGAGATAGATCAACGGGTCAAAAAAGTTGTTCCAGTTCCACGCAAAGGCCTGAATGGCGATCACCCCCAACGCAGGCTTGGAGAGGGGCATCAGGATATTCCAATAGATGCGCAGCCAGCCCGCGCCGTCAATACGGGCGGCGTCGTCCAACTCGGTGTTGATCGACATAAAGAACTGACGCAAGAGAAAGACGTTATAGGCATTGGTCAGCCACTGCGGCACAATCAACGGCCAAAACGTATTGACCGCGCCCAGCGTTGCCCAGAAGAGATAAATAGGGATCAACGTCACCTGGCTGGGCAGCATCATGGTGGCCAACAGGATGATGAAGATGGTGTTGCGCGCCCAGAAGCGAATTCGTGCAAAACCAAAGGCCACCAGCGAACTGGAAAGCACCAACCCAATGATATTGACCACCGTAATAAACGCCGTATTCATGTAAAAGGTGGCAAAAGGGAGCACATTCCAGGCTCTGGGGTAATTATCCCAGCGCGGCTCGGGCGGGATCCAGACGATGGGGATCTGATAGACGAGCCCTTCCGGCTTAAGTGATGTGGAGATCATCCAAATCAGTGGCGCTGAAAACACCACTGCGCCAAGCGCCAACACCGCATACAGCAGGACACGACCGACCACGTAGGCCACTTTTGCGGCGACGACGCCCCAGTCCGTCCCAGGTCGCGCCGGAGTAGAAGGATAGGCCTTACTTTGTGTGGTCATTTCTTCAACTCCCCTTCATAATAGACCCAAGACTCAGACGAACGCACCACCATAATGGTGAAGACCATGATCACCAAAAAGAGCGCCCAGGCCAGCGCCGAAGCATAGCCAAATTGAAAGTCAAGGAACCCCTTGCGATAGAGGTAAAGCACCTGCGTCAGCGTGGCGTTGTTGGGCCCACCCCCCGTCATCACATAGGACTGAGTGAAGACCTGGAACGATGCGATGATGTTGATCAGCAAGTTGAAATAAATGGTGGGCGTCAGCATGGGGAGGGTGATGTTCCAAAAGCGACGAAGCGAATTGGCCCCATCAATTTCAGCTGCTTCATACAATTGGGTAGGGATGCCTTGCAGGCCAGCCAAGTAAAGCAGCATGGCGCCGCCAGCGCCCCACAGCCCCATCATGATCAGACCGGGAACCGCCCACTGTTCCGAGAAGAGCCAGCGCGGGCCTTCGATGCCGAACTGGCGCAGCATGACGTTGATCAGGCCAAAGCGGGGGTTGAGCACAAAACCCCAGAGAACCGCCACCGCAACGCCCTGGACGATGGAAGGGAGGTAAAAGAGCGTACGCCAGACGCCGATCATCGCCACCTTCTGGTTCATCATCAGGGCGATAATGAGCGAGATAATGATGCTGGTGGGCACCAGGGCAAATGTATAGTAGGCCGTCACCCAAAAGGCCTTCCAGAAGAGCGGGTCATTCCACATCCGCGTATAGTTGCTAAAGCCGACAAACCGAAAACCGGTGAGTAAATCGGTCTCGGTCAGGCTGATCCCCAATGAGAAGATCATGGCGAATGCAATCAACCCGAGAAAGTGGACCAACCACGGAGAGATAAAGAGGAATCCGGCAATGTTGTCGCGGGTTCGCTGCGACATATGTCGGCGGCGCGGCGCGGCCGGCCCAGCACTGGTCTGCACGCTCATATGACTTACCCTTTTTGCGCATGAGAATCAGGATTGGCGACCCGAGGCGCGGCTGTGGCGCCGCATCTCGAGTCACCAATCCTTGCCTACTGCCTACGCCTGCTGCGACGCATCCACCTCAGCCGTAATCTCAGCCAGATATTCAGGGCCGACATCGCCGACGATGTAGACCCGCTCCAGCGCTGGGCGGATAATGTCAGCGGCCGCATTCTGATTCTTGAACCAGAAGCTATCCTCTGCATAGCCCCAGTCGAGCAGCTCGGAGATCGTCTCGAGGCGCACATTCTCCAGCGACGGGCGTACGGTGCGCACAGTGTCGATAAAGCTGGCGATCCGTGACTTGAGCACCGGGATCAGACCCTCCTGCGCCACGATCTGCTTGTCTTGGTAGACAGGGCCCGACATAAAGGCCGCCACCTTCCAGGCCTCATCGGGGTGCTGCGTTCCCTTGGTCACCGACCAGGCGTCGGTGGTGCCGAGCACGCTGCGGATGCCGGTGGGGCCGGTGGGCACGTGGCGGATGTCGTAGCGGATGTTGGAGCCTTCTTCACCCAGGTTGCGGTCGCGGTTGATGGGGTAGGTGCCGTCCTCGATGAAGCAGACAAAGCCGGGGCTAAGCGCATTGTCGCCCCACTGGTTCTCCACCTGCCCCGGCTGAGCAAAGGTGTTCTCTGTCCAGATTCGGTCATACATCCACTGGAAGCCCGCCTGCGATTCCGGCGTGTCCATCATGCACTTGACGCCATACTTCTCGTCCACAATTTTGCCGCCAAACATATAGACGGTGTTCCAGAAGCGATCCCAGCTCCATGCCGGCTTCCAGCCACCCCAAACGCCATCCTCGCCATTGGCGCGTGCGGCGTCGGTCAGTTGCTTGGCGATGTTGGCGTAGTCATCATGGTTCCAGTTACCATCTTCGGGGGGCAGATCAACGCCATACTTTTCGAAGGCGTCGACGTTGACCGTAACCGTCATGACGTTGATGTATTTGGGCATGCCAACGCGGTTGCCCAGCATGAGCAGACCTTCCCACTGGAACTCATTGTAGTCGTCGATCTGTTCTTGCGTCATGTCGCGATCGACAAACGGCTGCAGATCGAGGAGCAGATCGCGTTCGGTCCAGTTGAAGAAGATGTTGCCCCACGCCTCGAAAATATCGGGGGCGGTGCCGGCCACCATTTGCGCCAGCAGCTTCTCGACAAACTGGTCGGGCACCGGCTCCAGTTGCACCTTGATGCCTGGGTTTTCGCCGGTGAAATCTTCATCCAGCACCTTCTGGGCATTGGGGTCATTCACAGCCCCTGCACGCGACATCCAGCGAATGACAACTTGGTCGGCGGCCGGTGCGGCGGCCTGACCACTGTCGGCGGCTGGCCCTGCGCTGGGGGCTGCCGGCGCACAGGCGACGAGGGCCAGGCCCACTGCGCCCATGGCGGAACCGCGCAGAAAACTACGGCGTGAAAAAGTAGACTGCTGCATCTTAACTCTCCTCCGGTTGTACAAACGATTTGGGAGCAATCACAACGGTTGCCATCTGATCTCATTGCATATAAATATGTGGTTTTGGCCATGGCCAAAACACCACAATAGGGTGCAACGATCCATCTCGCAACGATTAGTAACTCACGGCAGGAAATTGGTGTAAACTCAGTACTTCACGATTTCCGCTCAAGACGGGTCCGTGGCCCGTCGTCAGGCCGGTCACGGACCGGCCCGGAGCACATGAATCGTGAACTACTGAAACTTACTTGATATTGGGGCGCATCGACGCATTGATACAGCAAACCAACTCGCTCACCGCGCTTGGGTATGGCGCCTGGTAAAACTGCGGTCGCTTTGAAAACGCCCATTGGGCTTCGCCAACACTGCAACGAACGGCGCGTTTTCAAACGGAGCTGAGTATAAGGTCTGCATTCAATGCACTATTCCAACAGAGCAATGCTTCGGCAGAAAGAACCACAAGCGTAGTCCACAATTGACATTCCAACCGAGATTTCTTCGGATAACTCCATCGGACGGTTATAGTTAACCACGAGTAGGACAAAATGTCAAATCGATTTTGAGAGATAGACGCGCCGTTTCTCGGCGCGCTTATTACAGATCCACGGCGCCTGGGGCAAGCCCCAGCGGCAACATAGCCGGTCGCTCGCAGGTGCTTGTCAAGTCCAGCGTCTTGCCCAGATCAGAGGCTTCATGCACCGCCTGCATGATATCCAATACATGGAACGCCAATTCACCGTTGGCGCGATGGGCGCGGCCCAGGCGCATGGCGGCGGCCATATCGGCCACCCCCAACCCCCGGCTATTCTCTGTGTAGATGTGCGACAATGGAACATCCTCCCACTCGCGCTTATCTTTCAGACGCACTCGCACCGGCCCCCCAAACGTGTTCGGGTCGGGCAGGCTCAGGCTCCCTTCTGTGCCGTGGATTTCTAGCCTGGGGAGATTGGCCGCCCACACGTCAAACGTCTGGATCAACGTCCCAATGGCGCCGTTGGCAAATTCGAGCAGCCCAGTAACATGCGTCGGCGCCTCTACCCGGATCGTCTGCCCGAACTTGGGCTGGCTGGTGACGGTGCGTTCCGCAAAGGTGATGCGCGTCATGCCGCTGACCCGCTTGACGGGGCCGATGATCGCAACCAGTGCGGTCAAATAGTACGGCCCCATGTCAAACATAGGCCCGCCCCCGCGCTGATAATAGAACTCTGGGTTGGGATGCCAGCTTTCATGCCCGTGCGACATCATAAACGCGGTAGCGGCCACCGGCTCGCCGATGACGCCCTCGTCGACCAGCTTGCGGCAGGTCTGCAAGCCGCCGCCCAGAAAGGTGTCGGGCGCACAGCCAATCCGCAACCCTTTGCCGGCGGCCAGGTCGAGCAATTTGCGGCCATCCTCGCGCGTCAGAGCAAACGGCTTCTCGCTGTAGGTGGCCTTGCCGGCCTGGAGGGCAGCCGTCGCCACCTCGGCGTGTGCGGCGGGGATCGTCAGGTTGACCACGATCTTGATTGCCGGGTCAGCCAGGAGTTCGGCCACCGAATAGGCGCGGATGTTATACTCCGCCGCCCGCGCCGCCGCCCGCGCCTGGTCCACATCGGCACAACCTACAATGTGCAAGTCTTCAAATACCTGGTCAGATTTCAAGTAAATACCACTGATATTACCACAACCGACAATGCCAATGATTGTGCGCATAGGGTGGGAGGTGTTGTGAGTGTGAATAAAATGCAAATGTGATGCGTAAATTCAGTAGTTCACGATTCATGTGCTCCGGGCCGGTCCGTGACCGGCCCGAC
>JAHDWG010000285.1 GCA_023384495.1 Caldilineaceae bacterium | reverse complement strand
AATCGCAATCGATGATAAGCTGCACTGAGTTTGAGCACCCCGTGGGCGCAGCGCATTTTCCGACGAGCGTCCACTATCGTTTGATCAAGCTTGGTTGCTCAAAATATGAACAAAATCTATACAGTTATTAAACCACAGCTTGATCTCTTTGTCTAGTCCCAAATGATTAGAGTTTGCTTAAAATGTTGTACCACTTTTGTCTAACCATTGCGGTCGCCTGCGAGGTCCGGCTTCAGCTGGGCAACATACTCATTATAGCAGGCTTCCATTGGAGGAAGATTGGTACAATGTTGGTCTTTTGTTAATTCGCGCCAGGTTCTGAAAATGGCGGCGCACAGCAGGAGCTCAGAGCACACCGAGAAGACACAGAGCACACGGAGGTTCTTCTCGGTGTGCTCTGTGTTGCGCTGTCTTGCCCTATTTTCACAGCATGCACAACGGCGCGCCTTGGCGCACTATACTCTACGTGGCGGAGCGGAAAAAGGTTCCCTACGGCCAAGGCGACCCGTAAGGGCATCGATCGGCCGCCGATTGGCCCGGCAGGGGAGAAAGGGAGTCTATGCTACTCGCTGTTGGCGTGTCGGTCAATGCCAAAAAAGAGGGAGGTCCAGCGCCCGATCTGAAAGGCTGGCGGTTTCTCTTCCCACTGATCAGGATGCAACAGCAGGGGGCAGCCCCGCTGATCAACCTGCAATTCGATGCTCTTCGTCATCCCGGCCAATCGCGAGGCAGCGCTCAACCCGGCGCCAGTCAAAATGCCCGCCTCAAATTGGTCAGAGTTTTGCTCTGGATGCTCGCGCTCGAATTCTTCACCAAACTGGTGGCTCGGGCTATGAAACAGTTGCCGTAGATGCTGCTCACTCACTGCCTGCAACGCACGCGCAAAGATCTGAACCACGTCCGGCTCGTTGGTGCGGGCGGCAAGGATCGCAGAGCGACTGAAGCAATAGTCACCAGCCAAAATAATGCTGCCCACCCACGATCGATCCATGTCCTGCATATCGGCCCCATCACTGGGTTGGAAGAGAAGCCTGTGAATGCGCAGGGCAAGTTGAAGCATCTCTAGCGCCGCAGCAAGCAAAATCCGTTGCTCGCGCCGATAGGGCGTATCCTGTTGGGGTAGACTGGCGGCTAGCACCAAGCCGACCCGCTGGGCTTGAAATGACTCCGCCACTTGCCCCAGAACCAGATCGCCCAACGGCGGACGCAGATCGGCCAGGCCGTCAATCACCTGTTGATGGACAGCCTCGTATTCTTGTTGCAAATCGGTGTCGGAAAATGGCGTCATCGGAGCGCCCGTTGTGCGCGACGGCATGATGGTTTGGCGTCTATCTCAGAATGCTGCGGCTGAGCTTATGCGTTGGTCTCATGAGCGAACCCCTTGCGTATTGTTGGTGACGACTCGATTGAGGGCGCTATTCGGTGCGATGGGGGCCCATGCGAAGGCGCTCGTTTGTGTTTTCGACTGCTTCATATGCCGTGTCACCCATATACATGCCAGTAATCGAATCTCGCAGCTCAGGATGTTCGCGAAAGACCCGGCCTCCATAGCCCACAAGGGGCGGTTGCGGCTCGATTCGCGCCAGGCTCGCGGTCAACGTGGCCAATTCGGGGATCACGTCTGGCATGCTCGCGCTCAGCAGCACCATGGCCGGCCGCGCCCGCTGGGTTTCTTGAACAAAGTCCTCCACCGGGATATCCTTGCCCATGTAATGCACACGATGCCCCGCGCGTCGTAAGTAGATCACGAGCAACAATGCGCCAACCTCATGTAATTCAGATGGCGCGCAAGCCACCCAGACCAGTGGGCCCGTCTGTGTCCCCGCTGCTCCTCGCAGCAAAACCGCAAGCCGCTGGCTCAGATAGTTGGTGGCAAAATGCTCCATCGTAACGCTAATTTCGCCCTTGTGCCAGCGCTCGCCAATCTCCACCAGCGCAGGGGTTACAATCTCTTCACCTACATACTCAAGGGGATAGAGGCCAAACGCTTCTGTGAGAATCGCTTCGGCCTGCTGCTCATCGAACCGCAACAGGGCATTGACAACGCCACGGACCAACGCGCCACTATTGCGGACGTCGAGGCGTGTCTGCGCGGGCGTCTGCGCTGCCCGTAGCGGCGAACCGTTGAGGCCGGGCAGTGTCACATTTTCCAGCCCAGAGGCTTCTTCGGCCAGGCTGTCGAGCCACGAGACGGCTTGGCTGATCGCCATGCCCGCATCGACCTGCGCCTTGAGCCAGCGGATCATGGCAATATCGCGATCCGAATAGAGGCGATAGCCACTCTCGGTGCGCTGCGGTTGGCAGACTCGATAGCGCCGCTCCCATGCCCGCAACGTGCTAGGGCTGATGCCGGTTGCCTGGACAACGGCCTTGATGTTATACAACGGTGTAGAAGGATATTCGTTCAAACGCATCGTGCTCACGGATTTCATCCCCCTGTGGAGACCGTGATCGCCGGGCTGCTGCTGTGCAGGACGCTATGGGGTTCGGTAACGCCAACTTGTCTCGGTTCGATCAAGAACTCATTATCCAACACGTACATACGGTCATTGCGGTCATGTTGTGCCATTATTGTATCATAAGGGCATATGGATTGTACAAGCTTGTCTGGCCTGGCTGAGGATTGCAGCGCGCTACCCCGAATGTCCGACTCGGATCGGCAATTTCTCGCGTATGGACCGTTGCAGCGCATGGATCACGGCCAAGTTTTGCACGCCATCTTCGCCCGTGGCAAGCGGGCGCGCCCCCGTCGTGATCGCTCGCTGAAAGTCGTAAATGGCCAACCAATAGGCATCAAACTCGCCAGTCGAGACAATTGTCTGGTGCTTGTGGCGTTGGATCGCCACCCTGGGCGTTCCTTGCCCACCAATCCAATGATGAACGATGGCGTTGCCGTTTGCGCCGCCCAATTCCACAAGCGAAGGGCTATGGTTCAAGAAAAAGGCGTCATGCACTTGCAGATGGATTTTGCTCCTTCTAAGTTGTACGATCGCGACAACCTCCTCTTCCACCTGTGGCAATGGCGTCGGGCTGAGAATGCTTTGGCCGGCTGTTGCATAGAGCAGGGCAATTTCATCGCCAAACAGAAACCGCAGCAGGTCCACATCATGCGCTGTGCGGTCCAGAAGGGCGCCCCCACCATTGGGCCGTAACCGCCAACTTTGCTGTTGAGGAGGGAGCGGCGCAACATTGCTCACGCGTCCCCCCAGGATATCCCCCAACATCTCGTCACGTAGCACTTGCCGCAAGGCGCGGACGGCTGGGTTGGCCCGCGCAACATAGTTGACGGCCAAGATGAGCCCGCGGTCGGCGGCGCTATCCACCAGAATGCGCGCCTCCGTTTGCGTCAGCGCCAAGGGTGGCTCACACAAGACATGCTTGCCCGCCACCAGCGCCGCCAGCGCCAGCGCATAATGGCGCCGCGGGTGGCTGCTGATATAGACGGCATGCACATCGCGCCGGTCGAGCAAATCCGCCAGGTTGAGCGCAAATGTTGGGATCCGATTTGCCCCGGCAAATTGGCGGCCATGCCGCTCGTTATGGCTAAAGAGGGCGGCTACCCATGCGCCGGCCACCTCGCGGGTTCTATCTGCCGGGGGTTGGCGTCGCAGGGCGGGGATAAATCGTTGCGCTGCAATCTGGCTGGCGCCCAACACCCCCCACCCTACCGACGGCGCGCCAACCCGCAGCGCGGCCCGGCTGCCTTCGCACGCCGCATAGAGTGCGGAAAGCTGGACATCATCGTCGGTCGCGGACTCAACCTGGCTCATCGCCGGCAATCAATTGATAGAGTTCTTCCAAATCAGCATCATTGTAGAAGTGTATCACCAGCCGGCCGCTGCCATTGGTATTGCGACTTAGGTTGACACGCGTCCCCAGCACCGAGCGAAAGCGATTTTCCATATGAGAGATCTGTGGATCTACGGCTGGGTCTGTGTCCACGACGGTCAGGTCTTCATCTGCGGCGGCCATGAGTTGTTTGACCAGCGCCTCGGTCTGACGCACATTCAGCCCGCGCTGGATGACATCAGCGCCGGCCTGCGCCATCGCCGTGGGGTCAGGCAGCGCTAGCAGGGCGCGCGCATGGCCGGCGGTAAGCTGACCCGTGGTCAGCGCCGCTTGCAGGGGCGGGGGCAGGCGCAGAAGTCGCACCGCATTGCCGACAGCGGGGCGGCTCTTGCCCACCCGCTCGGCCACTTCGTCTTGCGTCAGGCCAAATTCATCGATCAGCGCCTGATAGGCGGCGGCCTCTTCTAGTGGGTTGAGATCAGCGCGTTGGATATTCTCAATCAGCGCCCATTCAAGTAACTGGCTAGGCGACGCCTCACGCACCAGCGCCGGCGCCGCCTCCAGCCCAGCGAGTCGAGCGGCGCGCCACCGGCGTTCACCGGCCACCAGCGTGTAGCCGGGCGCAGCGTTGTTCCTTGTGACGATCAGCGGCTGGATCACCCCATGAGTACGGATCGAGGCTGCCAGTTCCGCCAGCGCAGCCTCGTCAAAGTGGGCGCGCGGTTGGTGGGGGTTGGGCTGAATCAGGTCGACGGGCAACCATTGAACGCCGTGCGTCGACGGCGCCGAAGCCTCATCGGTTGCGTGCGTTTCGGTGTTGCGGATCAAGGCGCCTAATCCGCGCCCAAGGCCCCGTTTTCGTGTAGAGGGAGAGTTGCCCATGGAATTATTATAACACGTTTGTCAACGCTGTTGAGGTTCTTCTTGTCGGGTCAAGAACTCATGAGCGAGCGCCTGATAGGCCAGCGCGCCGGGGCTGCCGGGCGCATAGCTCAAAATGGTCTGCCCATGGCTGGGCGCCTCGCTTAGCCTGATGTTGCGGGGGATGATCGTTTGAAACACTTCGTTGGGGAAAAATTGGCGCACCTCTTGCACCACCTGTTGGCTCAGATTGGTGCGACTGTCGTACATGGTCAACACAACGCCGGCGATGACCAGGCGATCGTTGAGCACCTCACGCACCTGCTGGATCGTCTCCAACAGCAAGCTTAGCCCCTCGAGCGCCAAGTATTCGCATTGTACGGGAATGACCACGCCATGAGTGGCCGCGGTCAACCCATTGATGGTGAGCAAACCCAGGCTTGGCGGCTCATCGATCAGGATATAGTGATACTGGTCGGTGATGGGTTTGAGCGCCCGCGCCAGCAACCGTTCACGCGCCATATGACGGGCCAGCTCCAATTCAGCGCCAGCCAGGTCGGTGGTCGCTGGCGCCAGGTCAAGCCCCAACTGGTCGGTGACCGTCAGCACTTGCTGGATGGGCATCTGCTCCACCAGCACATCGTAGAGGCTTGCGTTCAGTTCGCGCGGGTTGACGCCAAGGCTGGTGGTGGCGTTGCTCTGCGGATCGGTGTCTACCACCAGCACGCGTCTACCGGCGGCGGCCAGGTATGCGGCCAGGTTGACCACCGTCGTCGTCTTGGCGACGCCACCTTTTTGATTGGCGAAACAGTAGATACGAGCAGTCATTGGGCGTCTTTACGGCGATTTGTCTTTGGCGCACAGCGCTGGTGAACCAAACGATTCATTTACGGTGCCCATTTACAGCGCTCATTCACAGCGCTCATTCACAGCGCTCATTTACGACGCATCGGCAAAAGGGTGGGTCGCCATGTAGTCGAACACGGTCTCTCGCGTGGGGATGCCAGCCACCCCCACGGCCTCGACGCCAAACGACGCCGTGATATTGGCGAATCGCGCGGCCTGCACGGGGTCGCCGGTCTCTTGCAGACGAATCATGAACGCCGTGGCAAAAATGTCCCCAGCGCCGGTAGGATCGACCTCCTTGGCCGGTCGGGGTGGGATCTTGACCCGGCGCACCTCATCTCCGTCCTCACGTAAGAAGAGGGTGCTGCCATCCCGATATTCGGTGAGCACGACCATATCGATATACCTGAAGAATGGGTCCAGCCGAGTCAGGTCAAAGTTGATATCTTCGAGCGAGAGCACCAACACATCGACATGGGGCAGGATGGCATCGTAGGTCTCCCACGGCTTGCTAATGACGAGGCCGGTCTCATCCCACTGTCGCATCCACCCTTGAGGCACGGCGGCCACCAGCGACGGTTTGGCGAAGAGCGCCGCCACGTCGGGGCCGATTTCGTTGACCAGCGGGCCCAGCAACACGGCGTTCGGCGTCCTCAGCGCAGACGGGATATCAGCCGCCACGATCGGAGCAGCCGGCGTGTAGCAATGCTGGACGCGGCCTGTGGGCGTATAGACATTGGCAAAGGTAGTTGTGGTTGGGCTGGGCAGCCGGTGCAGATCGACCTCGCCGGGCAATTCCGATAGGTTGGTGTCAGGCGCCGCGCGGGTAATAATGGTGGGCCTCCGCCCCAGGCGCAACGCGGTGACTGCCGCAAAACTGACAGTGCCGCCCAGATGATAAGGGCCGGTCAGTTCGACCCCTTCCAGGTCGCGTGTGACGTGGCCAATGAGCAAGATATCGGCGCCGGCTGTTTGGGCAGCCGTTGTTTGTGATGTAGCAGACTGAGATCGTTGCATGTGCCAGTTTGTTCAAAACAAAAAAAAGAGGCCCCGCCTTGTGGGGCGGGGCGTCATCGCTCCACTGCCGATGCGATATCCCTTTGCGACGGCAATCAGTGCTTGACCAGAATGTGAACCTTGCGCCGGTCTCCCTCGCCAATGCTTTCGGTATAAACATCCGGATGGTCGCGCAGCGCAATGTGGACAATGCGGCGTTCGTTGGGCGGCATCGGTTCGAGTGAGACGGGCCGCCCCGTGGTTGCAACCTGGCTGGCTGTACGCAGGGCCAACTGTTTGAGTTGGTGGATCCGGCGCTCTTTGTAACCTTCGACATCGACAACCAGATTTCGCCATTGGCGAAGGCGCTGGTTGACCATCAGCCGCAACAAATACTGGAGGCTATCCAGCGCCTCGCCTCGGCGGCCAACCAGGGCGCCCAGTTCAGCCCCCTGAACGTTGAGCAAGAGATAGCGGTCGGTCTGTTCACTCAGATCGTCGTTGCCGTCCTTCCACGTGCTCTGGACGGTCGCCTGAAAGCCCATCAACGTCATCGCCCTGGTGAGGAACTCGACGGCGATCGCCTCGACTTCTTCATCGTCCATGGTTGGCGCGGCGGGTTGCTCGTCCTCGCTTCCGCTTGGTTCGTCGTGGCTGGGTTCCAGCGCGGTGGGGAGGGCCGCATCAACAGCGGGTGGCGCCGGCTCACTGACCGTCGCTACCTGGGGCGTGGGCGGTGCTTCTGGCGCAACCGCCGTCGATGTGGGCGCAGCGCTTGGCGCCCGCCGGCTGATGCGGATATGCGCCGGCTCGCTACCCAGCCCAAAGATGCCACGGCTGCCCTTGCTGAGCACCTCGATGTCGACGTCATCAAGGGTCAGGTTAAGTGTGTTGAGCCCCTCGGCAATCGCCTCTTCGACACTTTTACCGGTGAATTCAAAACTGTCAGTCGCCATAGGCACTCATTTCCCTTTGGATTTCGTCGGTTTGCGCCGTTTGGCGGTGGGCGCATTGGTTGCACGACCCTTGGAGGCGCTTGCGGCGACGGGGGGTTGCGGCTTGGCTGTATCCGCCCCGTTCTCCGTGATTTGCGCTGCCGGGGCTTCACTACCCGTTGCCAACACGGGCGCCGGTTTGACGCCTGAGAGGTTGAATCGTTCATTGGTGATAAGCCACTGTTGGCCCATCTGCAACAGGTTGCTCGTCACCCAATAGAGGGTCAAACCCGCCGGCACGGTCAGCGTGAAGAAGCCAAACATAAAGGTCATCATCAAGGTGACCTGCTGCATCATCTTCGCCTGACCTTCGTTGGTGGAAGGGGTGGCCGCTGTCATCCACTTCTGCATGATAAACTGCGTGGCCACCAGCAAGGCCGGCAGGATGAGGTAGCCAACCAGCGTAACAAAATCCCCTTCGCCAAAGGCATTGGCGATCCACCCCAAGCCCTCGGTGTATTTGGGAAAGCCGAGGTCGGGAATCCAGAAGAAATTGGCGTTGACAAAATAGGGGCCGAGCGCCACCAATGCCGCATAGAGCGCAAAGAGCACAGGCATCTGCACCAGCAAAGGGAAACAGCCGCTCAAGGGGTTGACGCCGGCCTCTTTATAGAGCCGCATCTGTTCTTGGGCCAATTTTTCGCGGTCTTTGCCATACTTCTTCTGCAGCTCTTGGATCTTGGGCGCCAGCTCTTTTTGCGCCTGCATGCCGCGGATCTGGGTCAGCGTCAGGGGGAAGGTCACCAGCTTGACAAAAATGGTGAAGACAATGATCGCAAACCCCCAGTGATAGGGAAGACCCATCGCCTGAAGCGTGTCGTTGAGCCAGATCAACGCTTTGGCCAGAGGCCAGACGGCCGCCGACTGCCAAAGGCCATCGGGCGGCGTATTCAGAACATCCACCCCTTCAAAGGGCACGCCACAGCCGGCAAGGGCGAACATGGCCACAAACAGGGCGCTCAGCAAGAGCCACTTCGATGGTTTCACAAACTTGTTCTCCTTGAGGAAACCCTATGGCACCGGGTCAAAACCACCGGGGTGCCAGGGGTGGCAGCGCACAATGCGCCGGGCCCCCATCCAGCCGCCTTTTATCACACCGTACCGGTTGATCGCCTCGTACATGTAGTGAGAACAGGTCGGATAAAAACGACAATTACTTCCCAGCAACGGGGATACAAAGCGTTGATAGACGCGAATCCCAGCCAGCACGAGCCTCTTCATCCGTGCGCCCTCGTCAGCGACCGCCCTGATGATTCAGGAACAGATGCGCCCGCCGAAGCAGGCGGGCGCAGGCAGAATCCATTTCATGGTAGTCCGCACTACGAATCGGAACTTTGGCAATGAAGACAACATCCCAACCCGGCTGAATTTGGTCCATGCGCAGACGAATGGCTTCGCGTAGGCGCCGCTTGATGCGATTCCGGATAACAGCCCCCCCAATCCGGTTGCTCACGGAAAAGCCAAAGCGACTGTAAGGCAACCCGTTGGCAAGAACACACATGACCAAAAGCTCACTGTTATACGAGTCTCCTTGCTTGCGGATCTGCTGGAAGCGCTCATTTTCGCGGACTCGATAACGCGCCTTCACGCTGGCTGACTATGCCTGATTCAACATGAATTGGGTTAATCTTTGACCGATTTGCGAATGCTCAACTTGACAGTGAGCACCGCGCGGCCCTTGCGCCGTCGCCGCTTGAGCACATTGCGGCCCCCTGGGGTGCTCATGCGCTTGCGAAAGCCATGCGTTCGTAAGCGTTTTCGCACTTTGGGTTGCCATGTACGTTTGGTGGACATCGATTACTCCTTGCTGTTAAAATTTCGTTTTTCGTGCGATAACCACTTTGTGCGAGTACTACTGCGAGTACTACACTGTGAAATAATTTATGGGTGAACTGACCAGATCAACAATACAAAACGATATAAATCGCCAGGTGGCTAACGTGTTCGACAGATTTCCAAGCCGGCTGAATTGCAAAGCTTTCATGCGGCCATGATGGAGGCAACGCTGCTTGCCTATATCGCCGCTCATACCAACGACGTATTATAGGGGTATTTGTTTCTCGGTGTCAAATTATCAGGGTTCTCCAGGGATTCTCATCGACTGTAATGCACAGCATATCGGTTTCTTCTTCCAAATCAGATTGAATATCGGATGACCGCGTGCGGCGCGCCGCTGCTCGCTGGGGATTTGGGCTAGGCGAACGCCAATGGTATCCTGCAACTTCACGTCGGACTGCTCTGTAAAGTGGCGCGCGGTGAGGGGAGTCTTTATTTTCGATGATGCGACGCTCTGTATGGCCCCTGGTCTTCCCGGTCTTTGTGGTTGCCCTGTTTGTCACCCTGACGTGGCCCATCTGGCGCTGGCTTTGGGGTGAGTG
>JAHDWG010000284.1 GCA_023384495.1 Caldilineaceae bacterium | reverse complement strand
TGTTAACACTGCGCTAAATCGGGTGCAACCCCGCAAAGCCCAGCCCCGTCGTCTCGTCCCAGCCCATTATCAGGTTCATGCACTGCACCGCCGTGCCGGCTGCGCCCTTCATCAAGTTGTCGATGGCGCAAAGCGCAACCACCCGACGGCTGGCTTCGTCATACTCGAAGCCCACATCGGCGTAGTTGCTGCCGGCCAGAATTTTGGGCTCGGGATAGCGATAGATGCCCGTGCTTTCTTTGACTATGCGAATAAACGGTTCGTTGCGATAGGTCTGCCGGTAGGCGCGCCAGAGATCTTTCTCCGTCACGCCCGGCCTGGCAAAGAGGTGCGCCGTCGCCAGCACCCCGCGAACGTTGTCGATGGCCGTAGCGCTCAAATGCACATCGCTCTCGGCGCCCGCCAACCGGATCGCCTGGCGCACTTCGGCGGTGTGGCGGTGGCCGGTGGGCGCAAAGCTGCGCATGACGCCCGCCCGCTCTGGGTGATGGGTGGCGTCGCTGGACGAATTCCCCCCTTCGCTGCTGCCCACTTTGACCTCGCAGATCACGCCGCGCCCGGTGTCAACCAGGCCGGCGGCAAAGAGCGGATAGATTGCCAGGTTGGTGGCGGTGGCGTTGCACCCCACACCGCTCACATAATGGGCCGTGCGGATGGCGTCGCGGTGTAGTTCGGGCAATCCATACACGAACTTTGCCAGCCAATCCAGGTTGGCGTGCGGCTTGCCATACCATTGCACATAGTCATCGGGGTTGCGCAGACGAAAATCGGCGCTGAGATCGATGATGCGCGGCGCAAGCGCGGCAAAGTGGTCGATGCGCGTCATCGCCCCGCCGTGGGGCAACCCCAAGACCAACAGGTCGCAGGGTTCGAGCTCGTTGACGCTGACAAACTGCAACCGGGTGCGCCCACGCAGATTGGGGTGAGTGAAATGAATATACGAACCGGCATTGCGCTCACTGGTCGCCTGCCGCACCTCGACGTGAGGATGGTCGAGCAGCAGCCGCAGCAGCTCACCCCCGGCATAGCCGGATGCGCCGACAATGGAGATGGATAATTTATCGTTCATAAGCAATGAGGAATTGTCAACGATCAATTGTCAACTGTCAATTGTTAATGTGTGGCCTGCATTCGCTCGCTGGCTCATTAGCCATTGACCGTTGACCATTGACCGTTGACCATTGACCGTTGACCATTGACCGTTGACCATTGACCGTTGACCATTGATCGTTGACCATTAGTCCGCCGACGCCCCTGCCGTCAGCGATACCGGCTGATAGCCCGGCCCGCCATTGTCCCAACCGTTGGCTGCAGCCCACCCATCGTTGCCCACACGGATGCAGAAATCGACCATGCGCGCCGGGATGTTGACGCCCGTCGGGGCGATGCTATTACGAAACTCCATCGTATAGTTGACCTCATTGACAATCAAACCCCGATCAGGGTCTTCAAACAGGTCCAGCGCCACAATGCCGCCCCCCACTGCCTTGGCCGCGCGCACGCACAGGTCGTGCATCTCCGGCGTCACCGGGCAGTTGCTCGACTTGCCCCCACGCGCCGTGTTGGTGATCCAGTGTTGCGAATCGCGGTAGATGGCGCAGATGGTCTCGCCGCCCACCACAAAGGCGCGGATGTCGCGCTGCGGTTTGCGCACATATTCTTGGATGTAAAAAATGCTGTGGTGATAGCTGCCCAGCGTCTCCTTGTGTTCGAGGATTGCCTCAGCCGCGTCGCGGTCGTTGACCTTGCTCAGCAGCCGCCCCCACGACCCCACCGCCGGTTTGAGCACAACCGGGTATCCCAGTTGCTCGATGGCCTCGAGCGCGCTCTCGGGCGTGTAGGCCACCACCGTGCGCGGCTGCGGGATGCCGGCCGCGGTCAACGCGCTGGTGGTCTGCAACTTGTTGCCACAGACATCAGCCACCTGCGCTGTGTTGACCGTCTTCACGCCCCAATCGTTGAGAATGCGCAGACTATACAAAGCGCGGCCATGATTGATACAGCGTTCGACCATCACATCATAGTTCGTATATTGACGCGACGCTGACGGGTCGGTAATATCAAAGATCAACTTCTGGTCGTCGAGCAGGTCGAATTCGATGCCGCGCCGTTCGAACTCTTCAAAGAGCAACTTCTCTTCCACCCGCACCCGGCTGTAAAGAATGCCGAATCTCATACACTCCACCTTTTGGATTATTGATTTTGCAGCTTGGATTGGCGATTTTGGATTCCGAAGCTTGGGTTCCGCCCGTCGCTCCAAACCCCAAAATCGCCAATCCAAAATCATTCGCCCCAATCTTCTTCTTCCTCTGGGGCCAGGGCAAGCTCCAGCGGGTCCAGGCTGATCACCTCCAGCTCGGCGCCACACTCGGCGCACTGGGTGATCTCGTTTTGCATGACATTGGTCAGTTCGACCTCGGCGAAGCATTCTGGGCACTCCGCCACCCCGGTTGCAGTTGGGACAGCCATTGTTTTCTCCTTTTGTTCTAAAAATAGTACAAAACAGCGGAACACAGAGCGCACAGAGACTACACGGAGAACACCGAGGAAAATGCGCTGGCTCGTTCTTTCGGTGCGCGCTGTGTTGCTTGCTGTACACTACCATGTTCATGGCGTCAAGCCCCCACTTCGTGAACAGTGTTGGCGCCCGCAGATCATTGTGCGTGCTGTAACAATCAGACCCGCAATAGTTCGGCCAACATCCAGACGCCAAATCCTAAAATTACGCACCCGGCTGTGCGATTGACCCATTGCAACGCCGCCGGCGTAAACCGCCGGCGCAGACGCGCAACCCCGCCGCTCAGCAGCAGCCACCAGGCGGCTGAGCCACAAAAGACACCCAGCACCAATACGCCCGCTGCCGCATGATCACCTTGACGTCCCGCCAACCCCATCCCGGCAAAGATGGCCAGAAACGAGAAGATCGTTATCGGATTGGTCAACGTCAAAACAAAGGTTGAGGCATACGCGCCCGCCAGGCCAGCGGAGCTGCCGCGCGCCGCTTGCGTTGCAGGCCGGGCGAGCACGGTGCGAACCCCCAAATAGCACAGAAACGCGCCGCCGAACGCCGCCAGCCACAAGCGTTGTTCCATCAAGAAAGCGGCAATAACCGTCAGCCCAAACGCGGCGATGCCGCCATAGATGGCGTCCGCCGTGGCCGCGCCCAACCCCGAAACCAGCCCGCGTAAGGCGCCGCCATCCAGCGTGCGTTGGATGCAGAGCAGCCCAATTGGCCCCACCGGCGCAGCAATTGCAAAGCCCATCAACGCGCCGCGCCACCACAGTTCAGCGCTCATCGCCTACCACCATCCCATCATAGGTGCGCACTGTTGGCGATACCGGTCGAGCTCCCCGATCCGACGCCGATAGCCCGGCCCCAGCCCTTGGGGGATGGCGGCCAACGGAAAGCTGCGACATTCTTGGATTTCCCACCGGTCGGTTGGCTGCTCCAACACAAAGTCCTCGCTTAGAAAGAGCGCGATGTGATCGGTCTTGCCTTCGGCCACATTGGTATAGAGGCCAAAGAGCGCCGGCGCACGCAACAGTCGAGCGCCCACCTCTTCACCGGCCTCGCGCTGTGCAGCTTGCACCGTCGTCTCGCCCCGCTTCATGCCTCCACCGGGGAATTGCCAGCCCGCCTGATAGGTGTGGCGCACCAGCACAATTTCATCGTTGGCAATCAACATGATGCGCACCCCCAGCGTAATCGGGCGCATGATCCGCCACTTGAGCCGGTAGAGGTTGAAGGCGAGACGGAGCAGCGGGTTCATGATGCAGTCGCCAGCTTTCGTTTGACATAGGCCACCAGCCCGCCCGCCTCGACAATCCCCATCACGCTGGCGCTCAACGGCGGAAAGGCATACTCACCTGCGGCGCAGCGGATGACGCTCCGGCCAAGGTCGATGGCGAGCTGCTCGCCCGGCTGGATCGCCGCAGCCGCCGCCGGACAACCGATCACCAGCAACCCCGTGTTGAGCGCGTTGCGATAAAAGATGCGGCTAAAACTGGCCGCAACCACCGCCGCCACGCCATTGTAAACCAGACAGGTCGCCGCCTGTTCGCGGCTCGACCCGCAGCCCCAGTTGCGCCCGCCCACCACAATGTCGCCGGGGCGCATGTTGGCGGCAAAGGTCGGGTCGAGGTCTTCCAGCGCGTGGCGGGCAATCTCGGCCCGCTCGGTCACGGTATAGGTATACTTGCCGGGAAAGATCACGTCGGTGTTGACGTTGTCGCCATATTTCCAGGCGCGCCCAGAAAGAATCATGACTCCCCCCATCACGCCAACTCCCTCGGGTCGGCGATCACACCCTTGACCGCGCTCGCCGCCACCACCGCAGGGCTAGCCAGATAGATTTCGGCCTCCGCCGTGCCCATGCGCCCCTTGAAATTACGGTTGGCGCTGGAGATGGTCACCTCCTGCGGTGCGGGGATGCCCATGTGGTTGCCCATACACGGACCGCAGCCCGGTGTGCCGATCACGGCGCCAGCTTCGACCAATGTCTGGAGATAACCCAAACGCATCGCCTCGGACAGCACCTCGCTCGACGCTGGGATCACCAGCAGGCGCGTGCCGGCGGCAACCCGATTGCCCCGGATCACCGCCGCGGCGGCGGCGATGTCCTCGAGGCGCCCGTTGGTGCAGGTGCCCAGAAAAGCCTGCTGCACACGCGTCCCCGCCACCTGCGAGATCGGGGCCACGTTGTCCATGGAGTGTGGGCAAGCGACGTATGGCTCCAGCGTCTCGGCGCAGTAACGGTGCTCGGCTGCATAGGCAGCGCCGGGGTCGGGGTAGAGGCAGAGATTAGAGATTGAGCGATTGAGCGATTGGAGCTCATCTTCAAAGTCTCTCGATCTCCCAGTCTCCAATCTCCCAGGCTCCAGTCTCCAATCTCGGTTTGCCCTGCGTTCCGCCAAATACGCAATGGCCTTCTCATCCGGCGCGATGTAGGCGTTCTTGGCGCCAAACTCGGCCATCATGTTGGGCAACACCATGCGTGATTCCAGTGACATGGCTTCAATACCCGTACCGCTGAACTCCACCGAGGCGTAGAGGCCGCCATCGGTCCCCAAGTCACCGATGATGCGCAGGGCAAAGTCTTTGGCCGTGACGCCGACGGGCAGTTCGCCGTCGAGCACAATGCGGATCGACTCGGGCGTGCGCAGCCAGAGTTCGCCCGTGGCCCATAGCGTCGCCACCTCGCTGCGCCCGATGCCGGCGCCAAACGCGCCCAGCCAGCCAAAGTGCGTCGTATGCGAATCGGCGCCCAGGATCGTCTGGCCTGGCAGCACGACGGCTTCCTCGCTGAGCACCTGGTGGCAGATGCCGCGCCCCACCTCCCAAAAGTTGCGGATGCCCTGTTCGGCCACAAACTGGCGGATCTCGGCGTGGTTTTGGGCGTGCCGGGTGGTCGGCGCAGGCGCGGCATGATCGAGCGTAATCGCCAATCGCTCTGGGATCAGCACGCGCGCCTGCCCAAACTCGAGCCAGATGCGGCGGATGGCGGCGGTGTTGTCGTGGCTGAGCACAATATCGGGCCGGGCGTCCACCACCTGGCCGGCCTCGACAAAGTCCAGCCCGGCGGCGCGCGCCAGCGCCTTTTGGGCAAAGGTTTGGGGTGGGACGGCAGAAAATTGGTCAGACATGGCGTCTTGTTCTCAGGTTGTTGGAGATTGGGAGAGATTCGGAGAGAGTTGTGGAGAATTTTTCGAGCTTAAGCGTACGTGACGCTTACACTCCAAAAAAATCTCCTCAAATCCCCACAAATCTCCCCTATATCAAGCCATTCAACAACAAATAGGCCACCGCGGCCACGGTCGTCCGTTCTTTGATTTCACCGCTGCGCACGGCCTCCTTGAGCCAGGCGGGCGCCATCCAGTGCAGCGTCAGAAATTCGGCTGGGTCCCACTTTGTATCCGCAGTTGAGACCAGGTTCCAGACGGCAAAGAGATGGCTGCTCATCCGGCCCAGCGCCGGATTGTCCCACACGAGGCCCAGGTAGCGTACGCTCTCGGCGCCGGGATTGGCAGGCGCAAAGCCTGTCTCTTCGGCCAGTTCGCGCAGCGCTGCGGCCGCCAGCTCTTCGTCGTGCGCCGCAAAGCCGCCAGGCAATTGCCAGATCACCTCGCCGACGCCGTGGCGGTATTCGCGCAGCAGCGCAATCTGCCCGTGCGTGTTGAAGCCCACCACGGCCACGCCGACGCCGACAGGCTCCAGCCGGGTATATTCGTAGCGCGCGCCGGTGGGCAGAGCTACTTCGTCCACAACGACTGTGACCCAGCGGTTCCGATAGGCGATCTGGGTCGAATGGGTCCGCCACGGCAGCGGGTCAGGAGCTGTCATCGAGCATTCACTCCAAAAGGTCAGTCAGCGGCGACGGCGGCCAATGGACCCGTTTCAAGCGTGGCGCTGTGATAGCTGCGCAACAGCACGTCGACATCGTCGAGGCTAAGATGTTTCTGGTCGGCCAGCGCCTTGATCTGCGCCGTGATCGCCTTGATGGCATCGTCGGTCAGGTTGAGCTGCAACTGTTCGGCGCGCTGCTTGATGGCGTTCCATCCTGTGAGCCGATGCGCCACATGGATATAGCGCGTCAGCCCAAAATCAGCCGGGTCGAGAATTTCGTAGGTGCTGGGGTTGTTGAGGATCGCCTTGGCGTGGATGCCCGCCTTGTGGGTAAAGGCGGTGAAGCCGGTGATATAGTTGTTAAACGGCACATCCACACTGACCAGCCCGGCCACATAGTTTTCCACCTCGCGCAGCAGCGGCAGGTTGTACTTGCGGCGGATCAGATCGGCGTCATAGGCGTACATGCGGGCGATTAGCCCCCCCAGCGGCGTGATGCCGTTGCGTTCGCCAATCCCCAGCACCGACGTATCCACGTGCGTGGCGCCGGCTTCGAGCGCGCAATAGGCATTGGCGACGGCGCAGCCGGTATCATTGTGGCCATGAAACTCGATGTCACAGTGAACCACGCTGCGCAGCGTGCGCACCAGGTCATAGACGCGCCGGGGGTCGGCCAGCCCGACGGTGTCGGCGATGCCCACCCGGTTGACGCCGATCTGGTCGACCGCGCGATAGATGGTAAGCAGGTCGACCAGATCGCTGCGAAAGCTGTCCTCGCTGCTAAAGCGCACCTCCAACCCCTGACTCTTGACATATTCTATCACCTCCAGCGCGCTGTCGATAATATAGGGAATATCTTTGCCGTGCGAAAATTCGCGCAGATAGCTGCTGGTGCCAAAGACCACATCGATGCCATCGACGCCCGTGTCCACGGCCAGCCGGGCGTCATCCATGTGGCAGCGGACATGGGTGAGCGTCTTGGCGCGCAGGCCGAGCCGGGCAATGCGGGCGCAATCGGCCTGGCTCTGCGGGCTGGCCGCCGGCGAGGTCAACTCCAGATACTCGACGCCAAACGCATCGAGCAGGCGCGCGATCTCCACCTTCTGGTCCGGCGTAAAAAACGCATTGGCAAACTGTTCCCCTTCGCGCAGGGTGGATTCAATAATGGCAAAGTTGTCAAGGCTCATACGGCAGGCTCCCGGATGGTGCATTGCTTGATGAGTGATACGTGATCAGTGAGGCTGAACCTGGTGTTTGCTTGTCACGCATCCCTCATGGCTTGATGGCAAAAAGAAACCGGCCAATCCGTCTGGATGGCCGGTTGCAATGCTGCTGAATCAGAGCAAGCGCGGATACCAGACGCCTAGCCGGCGACCTGCTTCTTGCTCTTCTTGTTGGCGACGTTTAGACGAACACCCAACGTAGTATATCGATCTGAGTCGATGTGGTTAGCGAAAGACATGAGCCTCAACTACCGTTGCGGATGAGATTCTTGATGCGAAATCATAGCAAGTCGTAGGCTGGCTGTCAAATGTTGCTCCGCCTCATTTGCAGATCAGCTGGATTTGCCTGGCCCCTGTTCGGGAAGGGCATCCATCTCATCCGTCTCTTCATCGGCGCCAGGTTGATGGCCTGCCTCTGCCGCAGCGCGCCGGGGGTCGGTCAAGGCGCTGGGTGCAGCCAGTCGTTCGGGCAGTTCCGAGAGGTCAATCGGCGCATCGTCCATGAGCGGCCCAGCGCCCGTGCTAGACCATCGCCGCGTCACCACACCGACAACCGGCAGATCGTCCAGGCTAAAGGATTTGTCAGGTGATAGCAATTGGCCCGCGGGTGCGTCCCGTTCATCGTCCATGTTCAGTCCTGGCAGCGCGGTAGCCTCCCCCGATGGCAACGCCCGCAGCCGTTCGTACAATTGAGCAAGGATTTGACCTGCCTGGGCAAGCGGCAATTCGCGCCGCAACGGCGTATCCGACTGCTCCCACAGTTGGCGCAGCGCTCGAAAATCCCACTCAGCGGCCAAGACGCCTTCGCTGCGGTGGCTACCCATTTCCACCAGCACTCCCGTCAGTTTAGGCGTTAACTCCTGAGGGGCAAAGATTGCCGACCGGCCCACAAAGGGATTTCGGGCGCGGCCCAGTTCGTTTTGGCCCACCACAAAACTAGCGAGGCCGAAGAGTTGGTTATCTTGCATGCGCGCCAACATGCCCGAACGCAATTTCTGATAGAGCACCGTTGTCGAACAGGCGCCCAACATAAGCAACATCTCGGCGCCCTGATAGGCGAGCAGCCGCCCAACCTCAGGGTAAAGCACATCGCTCCCCACCATCAACCCAAGCGAACCGACGGCGGTTGGCACGGGCAGCCACGAGTCTGCTGCTTGTGCGATCCCTTCATCTTCGGGGTGAAGAATGACCTTAGCCTGCCGCCCCAGCAGCGAGCCATCGGCGGCAAAAACGGCTGTCAGGTTGCGGATCACTTGGTCGATGGGGTCGGGCAGATAGGCGCTGGGCGCAACCAGCACAAGCTGATGTTCCCGGGCGAGTTCGCTAAAGAGATTGGCGTACACTTCCCAGGTGGCCTGCCCAGAAACAGCAAGCAATGCGCGCAGACTCTGGCGGAAATCGGCGCCAAGCCATTCAGCCGTACGCCCGGCCAACAGCCCGCGTAGGCGTTGCCAAAGAGAAGCTTGTTTGCGGCGGCCCCGGTCTGCGTGCTTAAGCAGAGTGGAACGAAAATCTCGTAACATGGGCGGCGCAATCAGGGCGCCGGCCAGTTCGGGGAAGACCACAAGTTGCGCCTGCTTGCCCTGTGCAATGCGCAAGAAACGACGGAGGTCGCCACGATATTCATCTACACTGTCATGCAAGCGCATACGCTGTTGCACACAAGCAACGGTTACGCGATCCACAGCATCTCCCATTCAGGCGGCGAGGTTCCATACCGCACACCAGCAGGCCGCTTACATCGACCCACGGGGCTTCGAACCTGCCCGCGAAACGCAATTGGGGCGACTATGCGTTGGCGCCCCACGCGGCGTTACTTTATCATAGGTGGCGTTGTCCACAAAACCGGCTTTGTCAGTGGCTCAATTTGACCAGCCCAGCGATTCCGGTTATACTGTTAAGCGTAGTTCAGGACGCCCCCATCGTCTAGTGGACTAGGACTCAGCCCTTTCAAGGCTGCGACCGGGGTTCGAATCCCCGTGGGGGTACAAACCTACGTAAAAAGCGTGGGCAAAGTACAAACACAACTGACTCACCACATCAGTGTAGTGAGCGGGTTCTTCGCCCGGATTCAGTTGTTAATGTGCGGGTAGACGGCTCCGGTGTGCTTGGCGGCTTACGACGGGGCCGTCTTCTATTGGGTATTGGGACCTATTCTTGCTGGCTCCCCATGGGCAGCACTGTCCAATCGAGCGTGTAGCCCTTGCGCTGCGCATACGCCAGCAGGTCGTGGGTAAAGATGCGGCGATGCCCACCGGGCGTCTTCTCAGAGCGAAGCTCGCCGGCGTCACATTCCCGAATCACCG
>JAHDWG010000283.1:5907-9896 GCA_023384495.1 Caldilineaceae bacterium | reverse complement strand
GTCTCCTATGTTGCTTACGATAGACGATAGGACGATAGACGATAAGACGATAGACGATAAAACGATGGCAACGGAGCGCTCACATTCAGCGCCCGGCCCACTGTTCACGCTGCACCTGGCTGATGTACCAGTTTCCCAGATCCACCTCCAAGATGTCCTGGGCGCCGGCGCCGGCAATGAAGCCGAGAAAGTCGCGCAGGTTGCGTTCGATACCGTTTGCGGTGACATACCCACGCCCGCCACAGAGCCGCAGAGCGCCCTCGCCCACCTCAATTGCCCGCTCGATCAGATAGTATTTCGCCATTGAAAGGTGCGCATCCCACTCGGGTATGTAGTCACCCGTCCCCAGCCGTTGCAGCGCCTGATGCACGATCACCTGCGCCGTCTCCATGCCGATGCAAAGCCGGCCAATTGCCCCTTGCACACTCTGCATGGCCGTTAACGGTTGGCCGTACCGAATCGCGCCATCCAAGTGCCGCACGGTCTCTTCGAGCACCCCACGCATCCGACCTAAGAAGCCACAGGTGACAATCACCCGCCGCCGGTTGAGGAAGCGCTGCACATGGCCCACACCGTCGTTGCCCGCCAGCAGCCGTGTTGCAGGCACGCGCACATCCACCATGCGTAGGCTCGCCAGCCCGGCGGCGCGCATCCCCATCGTGGACACAGGCTCCACCGATACGCCCGGCAGGCCGCGGTCGATGATGAGCGCAATCACATCGCCTCGCTCGTCGCGCAGATAGGTCATAAAGGCGTCAGCCACCAGCCCGCCGGTGACGAGAAATTTGTCGGCATTGACGATATAGCTGTCACCATCGCGCACTGCCGTTGACGCCAATGAGAAGGCGTCGGCATTCTCCGTCCAGGCAAACGATGTGAACCGCTCACCGCGCAGGGCGGGGCGCACATAGCGGTCGATCAGCCGGGCGTCTCCGCTGTCATAGATGGTCTGCGCCACGCCCGAAAAAAGGCTCACCACCAGCGGGAAGGCGTTGTCGTCACAGTGATAGCCCACCGCTTCCAGAATCATTCCCCACCGGCAGAGGTCATAGCCCTGGCCACTCACCGACTTGGGCAACCCACCGGCCAACAAGCCCACGTCGGCGGCCTCGCGCAACAGGTGGAGCGGAATGGGCGCGCCGTGCGCGTCTCGCTCGGCACAGCCTGGGTTGACACGATTGCGGATCAATTCGAGTGCTGAATCAGGCAGTTGATAAAGTGTTCGTTGCCGTTGCACTACCGCCCTCCTTTCATTCGTCTGCTTTGTCGTCTCGCTGCCCCCAGCATAGCGTCCCGTCGTCCCCTGGGCGTCATGATGGGCGTCGCAAGATGCGTCCAATTGTGCGTCCCGAACCCCCAAACGCTATGAGCCCGCCCCGGCCTGAAGGCGCGGGGCTAGTTGTAACTCGAAGGCCGCGCCCTGGGGGCGCCCGCCGGTCTTGTTTTTGGGCTAGCCGGGGGCCTGGGCGCGCTTCAGCGCCAGGCGGAGAACTTTTCAGATGGCTTCTATCAATGGGCCGACGTGGTATAGGCGCCAATCGTCAAACAACTGGGTTGTCAAAAAGTACGGGAACGCAAAAAAAGCGGGGGACAGCCCCAAAATGGAGCCATCCCCCGCTTGTCAATGCGGTGATAGATGCGGCGCTACGTGGGCGTCTACCGCCGTCGCCGCGAGAAGAGCGTCTGGAAGAGCGTCGCACCCACCAGGCTGACCACGAGCGCCAAGGGGATCAACACATTCATCCCACCGAGATGGTCAATCGAGACGCCTGTGCTGGGCAATTCATCCGGCTGGGCCACGCCCGCCACAGGCTCGACGGTCTCTGTCATCACCTCGCTCGGTTCGATGGGCGCTTCGGCTTCCGCCATTGGGGTGGCTGTCGGCGCGAGGATCTGCACCGGTGTCGCGGTCGGCGCGGCTTCGGTAGGCGTCGGCTCCACAACCATCAACATCACCGGCTCGGCGGCGATCAGCACAGCGCCGGCCTCATCCACCGTCTGTAGAACCAATGTGTACTCGCCTGGCGCTCCAATCCCTACCGTGGCGCGGAAGGCGCCCGAATCCCCTACCACAACGGTCGAGACGACGCGGTCATTGAGCAGCACCTGGACCGTGGACCCGGGCGCCGCCTCTCCACGCAGACGGAACGAATCACCAGCCACGATCTGGCTGGGCACGGTGGCGGCATCAAGCACAGGCGCTACCGGCTCAGGCATCGCCGTGGGGGTCGGCTCCGGCGTGTCGGTTGGCGTGGCCGTGGGCGGCTCTGGGGTATTGGTTGCCGTTGGCTCTGGCGTGGCCGTATCGGTGGCCGTTGCGGTCGGTTCGGGCGTATTCGTGGCCGTTGGCTCTGGCGTAGCCGTATCGGTGGCCGTCGGCGCAGGCGTATCCGTCGCCGTGGCCGTGGGCAGCGGCGTGCTGGTCGCCGTCGGCGCTGGAGTGTCGGTGGGCGTGGGCGCAGGCGTATCCGTCGGCGTGGCTGTCGCCGTCGGCGGAACGGGTGTATTGGTGGCGGTGGGGGTTGGCGCAGCCGTGGGCGTATCGGTGGCCACCGGCGTCGGCTCCACCACCAAGAAGAGCACCGGCTCGGACGACGCCAGCACGTTCTCCTCGTCGTCGACGATGGAGGCTGTCACCGTGTACTCGCCTGCCTGCCCAAAGCCCACCGTGGCGCGGAACGCGCCAGTGTCGCCGGCGATCGCGCTCGCCACCACCCGGTCGTTCACCGCCACCCGCACCGTCGAACCTGGCTCCGCCTCGCCCCGCAGCCGCACCGACGCCCCCGGCAAGATCTCGTCAGGGATGCCTGTCAAGTCCAGCACCGGCGCACTCACCTCAGGCGCTGGCGTATCCGTCGCCGTGGCCGTCGGCAGTGGCGTGCTGGTTGCCGTCGGCGCGGGCGTATTTGTGCTCGTAGCCGTGGGCGCCGGCGTATCCGTCGGCGTGGCTGTCGCCGTCGGCGCGGGCGTGTTTGTGTTTGTAGCCGTGGGCAATGGGGTTGCGGTTGGCTGGGGTGTAGGCGTCGGCGCCATTGTATTGGTCGGGGTTGGCGACGGGGCCAGCGTTGGCGTATTGGTTGCAGCGGGGGCGGCCTCAGCCACCGTCACGGTCAGCGGATCGGAAGCAGCGATCACGGCGTCATCTTCGTCAACCACCGACGCAATCACCGTGTAGTCGCCAGCCTGCCCGAAGCCTACCGTGGCGCGGAACGCGCCCGTATCGCCGGCGATGGCGCTCGCCACCACGCGGTCATTCACCGCCACGCGCACCGTCGAACCCGGTTCCGCCACCCCACGCAAGCGCACCGAATCACCGGGCAGGATCGTCGCCGGTAGGCTGCTGGCGTCCAACACCGGTGCGGCCACCGTGCTGACAGCGACAGGCGCGGCGGTTGGTGTTGGCGTGGCCGCTTGCTCGGCATCGCCGACAACAATCGCCACAGCTTCAGAGACGGCGACCACCTCATCGTTGTCGCCGATCACCGAGACTGTTACCGTGTATGTGCCGGGGGCGGAAAAGCCCAGCGTCGTGCGAAAGGCGCCCGTATCACCCGCAACGGCCGTGGAGACCACTTTGTCGTTGACGGCGACGCGCAATAGCGCGCCGGGCGCGGCCTCGCCGCGCAAACGGATGGAGTCGCCCGGAAGAATCTGCTCTGGTAACGTCGAGAGGTCAAAGGCAGGCGTCTGTCCCATGCCTTCACCCGATGTTCCTGGAGAAGATTGTTCTTGCGGGCTCAAAGATGTGGCCATAGGCGTTCCTGTCTCCCTTGCTGATGGGGTGGATGTAAGTGCGGATAAATATTGCGCCGTTGCATCAACTGTTGCCGTCATTGTAGCGGTCGGCGCGCGTTTGGTCAATGTCGGTGTGCGCGTCGCCGTCGGCTGTGCGGTTGGGGTGCGCGAAGGCGTCGCAGTGAGGGTAGATGTTGGTTCAGGCGTAGCCGTATCGGTTGGCGTGGCCGTCGCGGTTGGTTCCGGCGTCTCGG
>JAHDWG010000283.1:0-5807 GCA_023384495.1 Caldilineaceae bacterium | reverse complement strand
TCGGCGTCGATGTCGCCGTCTCCGTGGCCGTCGCGGTCGGCTCCGGCGTCTCGGTCGGCGTCGGCGTGGCTGTGTCGGTGGCCGTCGCGGTCGGCTCCGGCGTCTCGGTCGGCGTCGATGTCGCCGTCTCCGTGGCCGTCGCGGTCGGCTCCGGCGTCTCGGTTGGCGTTGCGGTGGCAGGCGCGCGCACAGCAACAAAGGCCGACAACTGGACGGCCACCGGCGTCCCAGCCGCGTCGGCCTCACGGCAGCCGATATATTGATAGCCGGGCGTTGTAAAGCTCAGCGGGAAGGCAAAGGTTCCATCGTCTCCCACCGTTACTTGCCCAGCGACTGCCCCACCGACGACGATCTCCACCACATTGCCCGGAAGCCCCGTCCCCGTGATCAGAGTCTGCTCGCCGACTTCGAGTTCGGTGCGCGTGGCGACGCAGCGCAACAGCAGGGGCGTCGCCGTAGGCGCGGTTGTCGGCGTTTCGGTCGGGCTTGCGGTGGGTGTTTCGGTTGCAGGCGCCGGAAGCGTGAGCGCAACCGTGGGCGTCACTGTGGTCGGAACTGTCACCGCCTCGGTCACCGTCGGTGTGACCGTCACGGCTGGCGTGGTGATCACCGGCGTCGCCGTGATGGGCGCTGTCACGGTGAGTGGCGCGGCTACTGTGAAGGTGAGCGGCGAGGTGGTGACGAGCACATTGCCCGCCTCATCCAGACTTTGGACAATGATCTCATGGCGGCCTGGTTCGGTCACAGACGCCACGACAAACCACTCGCCTTCCGCGGTGGCGGTTGTCGTTTGGGCCAACGCGCCGTCAATCGCAACAAGCAGACGGGCATCCGGCTCGGCGACCCCCGTCAACACGACCGTGGTCGTGACGGGGCCGGTCTCGATCACATAATCGCGAACGCTTGGCTCGATTGGCTGCGCCGTTGGTTCTTCGGCGAGTGATTCGGGGGTCGGCGCCTCCAGTTCGGACAGCAGGGCATCGAGCGCGGCCGTGCGCGCCGCTTCGGGTAAAGCGGCGGCGGTGACGACGCCATCAGGCTCAACCAGTTGCACCGCAAGTATTTCCACATCGGGCGCGGCCACGGTGGTCGTCAGCGCCCAGCGCCCATCGGCGGTCACGGTCGTCGTGTTCACAATCGTACCGGCCAGCAGCGCCTGCACCTCGGCGTCGGGCGCGCCCTCACCGGCGATCAGCACAACCCCATCGCGCCGATCCACGACCGCAAGTTCATCCACGCGGAACGGGGGCGACGCCAAGGTGGCTTCAGGTTCCGGCCCCGTCGTCGCAGTCAAGGTGGCTTCGCTCGAAATCGATTCCGTGGCCGTAGGCGCAAGCGGCGCGACGGCTTCGACGGGTGTCGCCGTCGTTTCCACCGTCGGTTGTGTGGGGGGTTCTGTGGGTTCTGTTGGCGTCTGGGCTGGCTCAAGGGTCGGCAACGGTTGCACGATGAGCTGATAGACGGCTGAGGTTGCCTGCACTGCGCCGGTTGGGCTGAGCGTCTCGATCACAACCGCATAGTCGCCCGGCTCGTCGAAGGTGACGGGTTGCGACCAGCCGCCATCGCTGCGCACTGTTGTCGCCCCCACCACCTCATCGTTCACCAGTACCTGGAGGGCGGCGCCCGGCTCTGCAATACCGCTCAGCATCACTTCGCCCACGGCGAGCACCGGAGGTAGGCTCTCGACAGCCAAGGCGGGCGGCGTGGCCGCAACATCCGCCACCGCATCGGTTGCGGTCGTATAGGTGGGCACGGGCGTGACATCCGGCGCAACCCGGGTGGGCTGGTTCTGGCAACTGCGGATCACAAACAGGATGATAAAGGCAACCAGCAGAAGGAGGAGAACCAGATATTTGATTGTATCAAACCGTTGAATCGAACGCGGGGTTCGACGCATAAGGTCACGCTCACCTAGTGATGGTTTGGGTGGCTTGGGTTTGGTGATGTCGTATTTGATGTGGTAGTTGATGATTCTGGCTTTGGCAATTCTGTATACAGTGATTCTGTATTCAGTGATTCCGTATACGAGGGAACAGTCAACGCTCTAGCCTGGGCGATCCACGCCTGGGCGTCGATGCTCTGCCGATCCTCTAGTTGCAGCGCGGTATACACACGATCGGGCGTTGCGGCGGCCAACTGGGCATAGGTAAAGATACCAGCCTCATGTAGTCGCTGGGCAAAGAGGGGGCCGATCCCATTGATCTGTTCGAGCGGGTCACGCACGACGACTGCCGCGATCGCCTCTTTCGCGGGCCAGGTCACATCCGCCAACTGGGCTTGCAGGCGGCTGATCTCGCGACGCGCGTCGGACAGTTCGCGGCGGAGCACTCGTTCCCGTTCCAGGCTGACGTAGAAGTCGCGCCGCCAGAAACGCCAATCAATGATCCATTCAAACACCCAACCAATGATCAAACCGGCAACCAGGCCCAGCCAAAACAGCATTGCAATCTCCTGCGCCTACGAGACCAATTCCTGCGTGATCTGCCCCAATGAGAATCATCTTACTCGAATGGCGATTCTGCCATGAACCTTGCCGCTGCGTGCGAGGTCGTTCACTGTGCACCGGCTGTTTGCGCTGTTGTGGTGGAATTACACCGTCTGGGCCAGGCGGCCACAGGGACAGTAATTCTTTCCAGCGAATTGTACCATAATGTACAAAGTACAGCCAATTACCGTTGCGTCAAAACAGCAGGTGTAACGACAGAATTTGGGGCGCGGTCTCTTTACGATTACAATAAGCGCATGACTATCCCGCCGCCCACAATCCCGCTGCCGATCGTTCAGAGCATTCCGCACGCCGGGCTGGATGCGCCGACAGAAATGCAAGACCAATTGCTCGTCGACGCCACCACGATCTACAACGAATGTGATCTGTGGGCCGACCAGCTCTATGATTTTGCCCACGCCGATCTGCAACCGTGGCGGCTGCCCGGCTACGCGCCTGGGGTGTTGGCCACCGTCAGCGCGCCCATCGCACGCGTCTTTGTCGACGCCAACCGGGAACGCGATGACCTGGACAATCCCGACGGCCCAATCAAGACGCAGACCAGCTATGGCGAACTGATCTACCGGGCGGAGATTTCTATCGAGCAAAAACGAGCCCTGCGCGACCGCTACTGGCAGCCCTTTCACCATCAACTGGCGGCGGCGCTCGCCACCCACGCCGGCCAGGTTGGCTTGCTGCTCGATTGCCACAACATGGCGCAGCGTGGGCCAGCGGCGTATGCATTTGCCGGCGCGGCCCCTGATCTGCCTGGCCAACTTGGGGGACGAAAAGGGCGAGCCACGTCCAGGCGCCGCCGCAACGACGTGCCCCGGCCACGCGCTGCGCGCAGCGGGCGAGATCGCCGCCGACCTCTTCGCCGATATGACGCTGCTGGAGCCGGACCGACTCTCTCCCTCTCCCCCACCTATCGTCATGCTCAACTGGCCCTTTGTCGGTGGCGCCATCATTCGCCACCATGGCCACAGCACCGGGGATGGCGGGCGCCCACCGGCGATCATGGTTGAGGTGAATCGGGGGCTGTTTGTCGGTGACCAGCAGGCGCATACGCCCATCCGGCCGCCCAATCTGGCTCGTATCGCCGAGATCCGCCAGCGGCTCTATCGGTGGGCGACCGCGGTGGTCGGGATGCTGTCGTAGCCACACGCACGAGGCCATGCGCACGGCGATGCAGTAAGCGGAGATTGGACACATGGAACGAACCGATATTTTCCGCATCGGTGTGATTGACGAGGAGTTGCTCGGCTTTGTCGACAGCGACGGCATCATCCACCGGCTGCGCTGGGAGATGAGCCAGGCGGTGGGCCGCGTAGATGGCGCCGGGCGCGTCGTCCGCAACACGCGCCATGATGAACGCGAGATAGGCTCTTTCACACCGGCAGGGCGCGTGCGGAGTCACGGGCTGTTTGAAGGCGGCGATCTGGGCTGGGTCGACCGAGACGGCATTGTGGTGCAGGCCGGGCTGATCCTGGGCGAGGAAGAAGTGGGGCGAGTGGTCGGGCCGGCGCCGGCGGCTGCCGCGGCTGCACTGTTGCTGATCTTCCTCCCCGACGTGGCAGAGGCCGAGCGGCGCGGCCGGTGAGGGTGGGCCAAAGAAGCCGCTCGCCGTTCATCACTCGTCAACTTGTCACTCGTCAACTTGTCACTCGTCAACTTGTCACTCACCTAACCATGCCATTTGTTACCACCGATCGGCTGACATTCCATTATCGAGAACAGGGGGCCGGCGATGGGCTGCCGTTGCTGCTGGCGCATGGCAACTTTGGCTCAAGCCGCTGGTGGGCGCCGCTGATGGCGCTGTTGCCCGACGACATCCATATTGTGGCGCCGGATCTGCGCGGGTGTGGCCTGAGCGACAAGCCGGAAGAGGGCTACCATGTCGAGGAGCAGGCCGCCGATTTGGCCGCCTTTGTCGATGCGCTCGGTTGGCGCGATTTTGACCTCGCCGCCCACGCCAGCAGCGGCGCGCTGGCCATGGAGCTGGCGTTGACCCGCCCTGGCCTGCTCCGTTCGCTGATCCTCATCGACAGCGCGCCCATTGAAGGCGTCCACACACCGCTGGATGCGCTCATGGTCTTGGAGCAGATGAAGAGAGACCGCGCGCTTTTGGAACAGGCGCTGCGCCTGCTGATGCCCACATTCGACCTTGATGTGGCAGAAAACCGCGCCCTGTTTGCCGCCCTCGCCGACGATGCGGCGCAAATGGCGCCGGCTGCCTTTACCACGGTGGCCGAAAGCCTGGGCCGCTGGAATCGGTTCGCCGAAGCCCGGCAACTGACGCTGCCCACACTGCTCATTTGGGGCGATCAAGATGGCTTGGTGGGCCGCGAGGCCACGATGCGTACGCTCGTCGCCATCCCCGGCGCCAACAATTTGGAGGTGCTCCACGGTGTCGGGCATAGCCCCATGATCGAGGCGCCGTTGACGCTCGCCGAAAAGATCGTTGCCTTTCTGGCCGAAGACGACGCCGGGTTTGAGGCGGTGCGAGCATCCGCCTATGGTCAGGGTGAGGGATAGTAGGTCCCAAATCATTGAGAAGCAATCCAAGCAACCGATGGGGCAATCACTGATGCAAAAGGCGATTCAGTACACGAGCGATAACATTTTGCTGAGGCCACAGACTTATTTGTGGGACGCCAATCTTTTCCTCGAAGTCACCCCCGCGCGGGCCGGGTGGGAGTACATTTCGTTTCAGGCGCGGCGGCTGGGCCAGGGCGAGTCCTGGTCGTTCACCAGCGGGGAGAACGAGCTGGCGCTGGTCAACTTTACCGGGCGCTACACGGTCGAGTCGAGCCGGGGCCGGTGGACGGGAATCGGCGACCGCGCGAGCGTGTTCACTGGCCCCGCCTATGCGCTCTATCTGCCCCGCCGCACCGACTTCACCGTCACCGCCGAAGTGGCCGGCGACTTTGCCGTCACTTGGGTCCCCACCGACCAGGACCACGAGCCGTGGCTCATCCGGCCAGAGGATGTGCCCATCTCCATCCGCGGCGGAGACAACGCTACCCGGCAGATCAACGATTTGCTGCCGCCGGGTTCGCCTGTCCACCGGCTGGTGCTGGTGGAGGTCTATACGCCGAGCGGGAACTGGAGCAGTTACCCCGGCCACAAACATGATGTGCATATCGAAGATGCGCAGGGCAATCTCATCGAGGCCGACCTGGAAGAGGTCTATTTTTACAAGATCGACAGGCCCGAAGGCTATGCCTACCAGCGCGTCTACACCGATGAGCGGTCGCCGCTGCACCAGGCCGGCTACCCCATCGATGCGCTGGTGCGCGCCGAAGACAACTCCGCCGTGCTC
>JAHDWG010000282.1 GCA_023384495.1 Caldilineaceae bacterium | reverse complement strand
GACTATGAGAGCACCGGCGACGAAACCTTTTTCCGCGACATGCGCGACCCCCGCCCCCGTTCGCGGCGGGTTTTTGCTTTTCATCGACCGGAGACACTGCATGAATGGCTCAAAGCAGGCGAAACCCTTCGCCACCGCCTGCGGGCGCTGCCCGCGCTGGATGAACGCGGCCTGCGCGACTGCCAGATCGAGGCCATTCACGGCCTCGAAGCCTCGCTCGCCCAGGACCGCCCCCGCTCGTTGATCCAGATGACAATGGGCGCCGGCAAGACCTTTGCGGCCTGCACCTTTTAGCTATCGCCTGATCAAATACGCCGGGGCGCAGCGCATCCTCTTTCTGGTCGACCGCAGCAATCTAATGCACTCTGTATTGGACCTTTTGGCAGTAATTTGAAGGTTGAAGACTATCGATCGCAAGGGGTACCTCTTGTTTTCGTTAGGCACATACGTTCTAGCTGCTTTAACGGATTACATCCACAGTTCATCGAAATAGAAAAAGCCAAGGCGCTTTCAGCACATAAAGTAATTGGTGGTGATCTCCTCATTACAAAAATGGGCGATCCTCCAGGGGATGTGTGTCTTTATCCTGAAAATTTAGAGGCGGCAATCATAACTGCTGACTGCATCAGATTCAGCCCAGCCAGAGATTTTCTTAATACAAAGTTTTTGGAATTAGCTATTAGTTCCAGATTGGTGCGGCAGCAAATCCTTGGCATCACTAAGGGAGTTGCCCAACAGAAAGTGACTCTGGACAATTTCAAGAAAGTAGCAATCCCGCTTCCATCACGAGAGGAACAAGAGGAAATCGCGAACTACGTTCGCGCCATATTTTCCCGAATTGACGTCCTCGAACGATATTGTCAAACCGAACTCACCCGCAGCGCCGCCCTGCGCCAGTCCATCTTCAAAGCCGCCTTTTCCGGCCAACTCGCGCCGCAGGACCCGGCAGACGAACCGGCCAGCGACCTGCTGAAGCGCATCCAGGCCGAGCGTGAGCGGCAGCCGGCCGGCAAAGCACGGCGCGGCGGGCGGAATACTACAACAGATTTGGAAAACAGCGGATGAGAACAGCCGGGGGACGCCTGGACATGGCCTGTCTGTTGTTTTCTCCCTCTGCTGTAGTGTTTGCATGGTATGAGAATACTACAACAGATTTGGAAAACAGCGGATGAGAACAGCCGGGGGACGCCTATGAGCGACATGCACCATCGTGAGTTAACCTATTACCTGCGTGGCCTGGGCTTCCGTATTCATAACGCGTTGAAGGGCGGTCATGAGGAGAGCGTCTATGAGCAAGCGTTGGCTTGGTCGCTCGCTCGTGACAAGACGCCGTTCCTGCGCCAATCTCAACATCGAATCGACTATAAAGGCAAACAGGTTGGAGAATACTATACAGATTTTATGTTGGCGGATGGAAAGGTATTGGTGGAGTGCAAGGCCGCGCCAGAGATCACACCCCAGCACAAGGCGCAGGTCCTCTCCTATATGGCGGTGACCAAAGCCGAGCTTGGTTTTATTATGAATTTTGGCGCGCCGTCGTTGCAAACCGAACGGTTGCCCAACTTTCTAGACCGCCGCAAACCGCTCGAATGGCAAACAGCAACCCCGGTTGACCAGCTGTTCCCGAAGCTGACAAATCAAGTGCTGAAAAGTCTATACACTGTCCATCATGAACTGGGGCCAGGGTTTCTGAGCCAGGTTTACCGGCGGGCGACCCGGATTGAACTGGCGAACCAGCGCCTCAATTTTATCTATCTAAAAGAATTGCCGCTTTTCTATGAAGGGCATCAACTGACAACTGTCTCATCCAGGTTGTTTCTGCTCGAAGAAAAGATTTTGCTAGCGACGTTTGCCGCCACCGGGATGACCCACCAGTACACCGACAAAATGTATTGGGCAATGCAGGTGACAAATGTCCCACTCGGCATCCTCGCCAATTTTTACCCCAGCCGTCTGGATGTACACTTTGTACGCGCCCGGCAGCCGCCAGCGTCTGGAGCGCCTGATGGCTAAGCCTAGTACGGATGAAACACAACAGCAGGTAAAGAAGATCTACTTGGCCCACACCGATTACCTGGCCGCCGAACAATCTGCTGTTTTCCAAATCTGTTGTAGTATTTCCCTTTTTCCTGGCCGCCGAACAATCTGCTGTTTTCCAAATCTGTTGTAGTATTTCCCTTTTTCCTGGCCGCCGAACAGTCTGCTGTTTTCCAAATCTGTTGTAGTATTTCCCTTTTAGAACCATCATGATCCAAACCGATTATTCTTCCCTCGTCGCCAAAGTCTGGAACTACGCCCACGTGCTGCGCGACCAGGGCATCTCCTACGGCGACTACGTGGAGCAGATCACCTATCTCCTCTTTCTCAAAATGGATGAGGAGCGCAGCGGCCTGCTCGGCGAGCCGTCCGCCGTGCCCGCCCAGTGGCGCTAGGGTCAGTTGGCCGGCAAAGACGGCGACGCGCTCGAACTCCAATACCGCCACACGCTGGAGAACCTGGGCGTGGAAAACGGCCTCATCGGCGCCATTTTCCGCAAGGCGCAGAACAAGCTCACCGACCCGGCCAAGCTCAAGCGCGTGGTCTCCCTCATCCAGACCGAAGGGCCGTGGATCGGCATCGGCGTGGACGTCAAGGGCCAGATCTACGAGGGCCTGCTGGAGAAGAACGCCGCCGAGGTCAAGTCCGGCGCCGGCCAATACTTCACCCCCCGCCCGGTCATCGACGCCATCGTCGAATGCGTCCAGCCTCGCATCGGCGAGACCGTCTGCGACCCCGCCTGCGGCACCGGTGGCTTTCTCCTTGCCGCCTACGACTACATGAAGGGCCAGTCGCAAGACCGCGATCTGATCCGCAAACTGCGGCACGAGGCCTTTACCGGTGTGGACATCGTCGACGAGGTGGTGCGCCTCTGCGCCATGAATCTCTATCTACATGGCATCGGCGACGGCGGCAGCCCCGTCCGCCAGGGCGATTCGCTGGCGAGCGACCCCGGCCGCCGCTATGACATCGTGCTCACCAATCCCCCCTTTGGCAAAAAGAGCAGCTACAAAGTGGTGGGCGAAGACGGCGACGTGACCACCGAGCGCGAGAACTACGAGCGCGAGGACTTCAAGTTCACCACCTCGAACAAGCAGTTCAACTTCTTGCAGCACATCATGACCATTCTCGACACGCATGGACGCGCCGGCGTGGTGCTCCCCGACAACGTGCTCTTCGAGGCCGGGCGCGCCGGCGAAGGCATCCGCAAGCGGCTACTCGAACAGTTCAACTTTCACACCCTGCTGCGCCTGCCCACCGGCATCTGGTACAGCCCTGGCGTCAAGGCCAACGTGCTCTTTTTCGACAAAAAGCCCGCCGCCCGCGAGCCCTGGACCAAGACGCTCTGGATCTACGACTTCCGCACCAACGTCCATTTCACGCTCAAAACCAACCCGCTCAAACGGGGCGACCTCGACGACTTTGTCCGCTGCTACCAGCCCGGCAACCTGGCCGCCCGCCACGAATCAGAACGCTTTCGTTGTTTCAGTTACGACGACCTGATCACCCGCGATAAGCTCAACCTCGACCTCTTCTGGCTCAAAGATGACAGCCTCGCAGACATCGACAGCCTGGCCGCCCCCGACCTCATCGCCGCCGAGATCGTCGAAAACCTGGAAGCCGCCCTGGAACAGTTCCGCAGCGTGGCCGAGGAATTGGAGAAGGTTTGAAGTCGGTCCCGACAACACATCATCCCAAGACCGAAAGGAGAAATTCGCTGGCGGAGAGGACGCGGATGCCTTCATACTGGCCCAGTGCGCGCAGATGCCTATCGCCGTTCACCACAATCGACGCACCACCGACAAGCGCACATTCGATCACCACATCATCATCCGGGTCGGCAGCCACAACCCGGAACGCGCCCGGAACCGTCACCATTTCCGAGCAGGCACGGATGTCACCCACGGCCTGCTGCACCCGTTCTTCCTCAAAGGCAAATTTGTCGCGCAGCTTCTCGGCAAACTCATCCAGGATCGCCGCACAGGTCACCGATTGCACCACGCCATCATGGGCCAGCGCCAAACAGCGAACGGCGCGCCAGTGAGCGACAACAGCGCTGAAATGAGGATATTGGTGTCAAAGACAACCCGTGTTGCCATCAATGATCCTCATGGAGCAGGGTGTCAACTAGCTCTTCGCGCTCGTCCTCGCTCATGCTATCCCAATCGAGACCACGGGTGGCCGCCACAAGACGCACCCGCTCGACCGCATACGTGGACAAGTCAACATATCATACGACGTATCACACCACCCACACTACCCAGGCCCACCAGCGCCCCGCCTGCGCAGTCACAGAGCAAATCAGTGAGCCCGGATAACCAAGACTTCCGCGCCCAGTGGGCGCAGAGGTCGGCTCGACCCAACCTTCCAGTCTCCTGAAGGATTAGCCCCTCCACAACGATAAACAATGTAAGCAGTGCTTACATTTCCCATCCGACCATCTAACAAAAACACGCAACGCAGAATAGTCAGCATATCGAGGATCTCTCTTTTCCCAGTAGCCACGATTTGACAATCGTGAGAGCATTGATTACTTTCGGGCTCACGCTGGGCGGTTGGCCGCTTGCTGCGAATGCGCCGGCCGCCGCGGGTTGTCCATTGGCCGGTGTGCTCTACAGCGTCAATCAGGCGCTTGATTTCCTCTTGGGTGAAGGGTGTAACCACCTTCCCGGTAAACTTGGGCTGGGAAACCCAGCCCCGGATGATATGGGGGATGCCAAGCTCGCTTTCGGCCCACGTCCACAAGCTAGAGAGAGGAACCCAAAAATCATGCACGCTGCGCTTGCTCAACTTGCGCTTGGTCGCCAGATGCTTAAGGAATCGGCGTATATCGTCACTGGTGACGGTCTCTATCTCCACATCCCCCAAGAATTCAATCAGAATCCGGTAGGCCCACCGGTAGTTGCGCACCGTATTGGGACTAAAGCCCAGCTCTATGGTCTGTGATAGCTTCATAACGAATGCACCCCCACGAATTTTTGACGAAAAAAAAGACCGTCGAACAATATCCTTGCGGATACTATCCGACGGTCTGATACACCTGGCGCGCCACCCAGCCATACATGGCTGGGTGGTGTCAACAAGTCGGGGAGAGAGGATTCGAACCTCCGACCTCTTCGACCCGAACGAAGCGCGCTACCAAGCTGCGCTACTCCCCGATGCATTCCAACCCTTAGTATACCCGATGGGTGGAAAAATACAAAATTTCTTCTGTTTGATCAACAATTGATCAACAAGCTTGTGAAGCCCGCACGCAGGCGGCAGGCGACCGCTCAGTTAAATCAACGAGGGTTTCCGCCCCATTGCAAAGCCCCCAAAGAGGGATCATAGGCACTTTGCGCGCTCAAACAACTATGCTATAATAGCGCCAATCCTCGAAGGGCAGCCACCATCGAGCGGGCTGCCTAGAACCTATCTCAAAATCTCTGTGCCACACCTTGTGTTGTTCATGAGATTTCCAAAGCCACATCGAATTTTGAGATGGTTTCTAGCCTCCGGCAGAGAGTGACCTCCTTGGTGAGCATGCGTGTCAGCAGCGGGAGAATGACAATGATCGAAGTGACAATCGAAAGTATCCGGGTCAGCTTGATGTCGCAAAATCGCGTGGTCGTGCTGCGCGAGGAAGGGGGTGAGCGCTTTATCCCCATCTGGATTGGCCCCTATGAGGCCGACGCCATTACCCTTCAGCTACAGGGAATGGAAGTGCCGCGTCCGCTGACCCATGATTTGCTCAAAAATGTCATCGAAACGCTCGGCGCCGAAGTGCTGCACATTGTCATCAGCGGTCTAGAGAAGAACACCTATTTTGCCCGCATTGTGCTCGATGTGGATGGCGATACCGTCGAGATCGACAGTCGCCCCAGCGACGCGCTGGCCCTGGCCGTCCGCACCAGCGCCCCCCTCTATGTGGCCGACGAAGTGATGCAGCAGGCAGGGATGCAGCCGGAAGAAGAGATGAGCCTGGCCGGCGCTGGCATCGCCTCGGAACATGGTGAGGGGGATGAGGTAGCCCCAGAAGACCTCGGCGCCTTCAAAGACTTTGTCGAGGGGCTTGACCTGGACAAGCTGCTGGGCAACTGACTTGACGCCCGCACCGGGTAGGGGGTGCAGGCCGATTCTTGTAGCATCATACGGCGAAGCCGCGCGGCTTCGCCGTTTTTTGCCCGACGCGACCGAGAGGCACCCACTGTTTCGAAGACCCACTGTTTCGAAGAACGGATCGCTATACCCATGAGTGACCTAGCCTCGCCCGTCAAAAGTATTCCGGCCAACCTGGAAGCCGAGCGCGCTGTGCTTGGCTCACTCATGATCGACCCAGACGCCATCATCAAGGTGGCCAGCTTTCTGCGTCCTGAGGACTTTTACCGCGAGCGCCATGCCTGGCTCTATGAAGCCATGATCGCACTAAACGAGCGCCGCGAACCGCTCGATTTCGTCACCATTGTCGATGAGATGGAGCGCCGCCAACAACTCGAGGAAATTGGTGGCCCCGCCTTTCTCACCGACCTCATCACCAATACACCGACCGCGCTCTTTGTCGACCACTATGCGCGCATTGTCGAGCGCACTGCCGTGTTGCGCCGTCTCATCGGCGCCGCCGGCCGGATCGCCGAGTTGGCCTATGACGAAAGCCAGGATGTGGATGATGTGGTGGACCGCGCCGAGCAGATCATCCTTGGCGTCAGCGAAAGCCGCATTCACCGCGACCTCACGCCCATCCGCGCCATCATGAACACGGTGGTCGACCGCATCGACTTTCTCGCTCGCAACCAGGGGACGCTCATGGGCGTGCCCACCGGCTTTACCATGCTGGATCGCCTGTTGGGCGGGCTGCAAAAAAGTGACCTCGTCATCCTTGCCGGGCGACCGGGCATGGGCAAATCTAGTTTTGCCATTAGCATGGCGCAAAACGCCGCCAAACATTTTAACGCACGCGTCGCCCTCTTTAGCCTGGAGATGAGTAGCGACCAACAGGTGCAACGCCTGCTCTCGATGGAGACAGGCATCGACAGCCATCGCCTCCGCCTGGGCGCCGTGCAGGAGGACGAGTGGCCGATCCTCCTGGAGGCGGCCAATTTGCTCTCCAATACCAATATCTTTATCGATGATACGCCCGCGGCCAGCGTGGTCGAGATTCGCACCAAATCGCGCCGGCTCTATGCCGAACATGGGCTGGATATGATCCTCATCGACTACATGCAGTTGATGACCGGCCAGGGTGGCATGGGGCGCAACGACAACCGCCAGCAGGAGATCAGCTACATTAGCCGCTCGCTCAAGGCGCTGGCCCGCGAACTCAACGTGCCCGTACTGGCGCTGAGCCAGCTCAGCCGCGCCGTCGAAAGCCGCGCCGACAAGCGGCCTATGCTCTCTGATTTGCGCGAAAGTGGCTGTCTTGCCGGTGATACGCTGGTCTACTTGCCACAAGAAGGCAGCTACCAGCCGATCCGAAACTTGGTTGGTCATTCGGGGTTTGACATCGCTAGTTTGAATGAGTCTACCTGGCAACTCGAATCTTCCACAGTGAGCCACGCCTTCTGCACTGGAGAGAAGCCCATCTTCAAGCTGACAACGCAACTGGGTAGAACAATTCGTGCAACTGGCAACCACCAATTCCTGACGATCCAGGGCTGGAAACGTCTTGATAGTCTGTGCCATGGTGAACATATTGCGTTACCTAGGAAGTTGAGCGGGCCACAGCAGAGCACCCTTTCCACTGCGGAATTGGCGCTGCTTGGCCATCTTTTGGGTGACGGTTGTGTGCTACCGCGCCACGCAGTTCAGTACACGACACGAGAGGCAGATTTAGCAGCGACTGTCGCCGAACTTGCGAGTACTATTTTTGGGGAAGCAATTGCACCTATTATCTCGCGAGAACGAGACTGGTTTCAGGTTTATCTTTCAGCGACCGAAAAACTTGCCCGTGGAAAGCGCAACCCTGTGGCCGCTTGGGCGGATAAGCTGGGCTTTTTTGGCCTGCGTTCATTCGAGAAGTTTGTCCCGGAAGAGGTCTTCAGACAATCGTCACCAGGGCTTTGCATTTTCCTTCGTCATCTTTGGGCGACGGATGGCTGTCTGCGGATGACCTATGGCAAAAAGCCGCGCCCAGCTGTTTATTATTCCACAAGCAGCCAACGTCTGGCGCACGAAGTCCAGGCACTTCTTCTGAGGATCGGCATCAATGCCAGAGTGGCAAGAGTCGCGCAGGGGGCTAAGGGCCGCCCTCAACATCATGTGCTCGTAAGTGGTCAAGAGGATCTTGAGTCATTTGCAACCCAAATTGGCGCAGTGGGCGTATACAAATCGGCTTCGCTAGACGAGATTCTGCGATGGCAACACTCGAAAGTTCCAAACACGAATCGAGATATTCTACCACGGGAAGTCTGGCGACTTCATGCCGTCCCGGCCATGCAGGCTGCCGGAATGACTACCAGACAGATGCAGGCTCAACTTGGAAGTCATTATTGTGGCACAAGTTTATATAAGACGAATCTTAGTCGCCAAAGAACAGCTAGAGTCGCCGAAGTCGTTCAATCAGAAAAGCTAGCGAAACTGGCCCAGAGCGATGTCTACTGGGATCGCATAGCCGCCATTGAACCGGCCGGTATCGAACCTGTATTTGATTTGACGGTGCCAGGCAACCACAACTTTGTGGCTGATAATATGATTGTCCACAATAGCATCGAACAAGACGCGGATGTGGTATTATTCATCTATCGCGAGGACTATTATATCGAGGACACCGACCGCCAAAACATTGCCGATGTGTTGGTCGCCAAACACCGTCACGGCGCCACCGGCACGGTGAGCCTCTATTTCCGCAAGGAACTGACCCAGTTTCGCGATCTAGAGATCCAACGCACAGAATTGGAATATTGAAAATCCCGGCAAATCCCGATAGCTTTCCCTGATCGCAGGCCAGGGATCGGGACGGAATGGTGGAGATTTGACGAGATTTCGAGGAATTGAGACGGAACATGGCGTCGAATCCGCATGGTTTTATCGGTTTCCCCGATATCCAAATGAAGCCGGTGGTGATCCCGGACCATTTCTTTACCGAGTTGCTGCCCCAGATCGACGACCTGGCCGAGCTTAAGTTGACGCTGCACTGCTTCTGGCTGCTCAATGAACAGACCGGCGAGTTGCGCTATCTGCGCGGGGCCGACCTGCGCGCAGACGCTACGCTGCTTCAGAGCCTGACTCTCGACAGCGACCTGCGCACTCCCCAACAGGCGCTGGAAGAGGCATTACAGCGAGCCGTGGCGCGCAACACGCTGCTCAAGCTCGAAATCGAGACCGACGCCGATGGGCCAGGCGGAGCGCCACCCCCCACGCGGGTCGAGACGCCCGCCAAAATCCAAAATCCAGAATCCAAAATCGACGATTGGTATTTTGTCAACACGGCCAAGGGGCGGCAGACGTTGGCCCTAATCCGCCAGGGTAAGCTCAAAGAGTTGCAAGCCGCCATCCCCGACGAGGCGCGGTTGCGCGTCCAGCGCCCCAATGTGTACGTATTGTATGAACAAAATATCGGCCTGCTGACGCCGCTGCTGGCCGAACAATTGCGCGATATGGAAAAGACCTATCCGCCGGCCTGGGTGGAAGAAGCGTTTGAAATTGCCGTCAGCCGCAACCGGCGCCATTTGCGCTATATCCAAAACATTCTAAAACGGTGGGCGACGGAAGGGAAGGAAGGTGATCGCCATGAAGAGTCTGGGCCAGATGCTGAAGGGAAACGACGGCGAAGCTATCTCCCCGACGAGTTCTCCGACATTATCCTCGGTTGAGCGCGCCCGGGGAACATGGCAAACCGTCCTGCGCCCGCAGCCGGCTGCGCCCTGCCCCATCTGTGGTGGCGCCGGATATATTGTGCCC
>JAHDWG010000281.1 GCA_023384495.1 Caldilineaceae bacterium | reverse complement strand
TCGTCCATCGTCCATCGTCCATCGTCCATCGTCTATCGTCCATCGTCCATCGTCCAACGTCCATCGTCTCCCGGCCTCGACAAACTCCTTCACCTTGGCCCCTCGCTCTTTCTGGCGCAATTTGCAGAAGGTTTCGCCCACGAGGATGGCGTCACAGCCCATCTCGGCCATGCGGCGCACATCATCGGCGGTGCGGATGCCGCTCTCGCCCACCACAACCTTGCCCGGCGGCAGCAGCGCCCGCAGCCGCGCGGTGGTCTCCATATCCACTTTGAAGGTGCGCAGATCGCGGTTGTTGACGCCGATGATGTGCGCATTCACGGCGAGCGCGCGTTCGAGTTCGGCCTCGTCGTGCACTTCGACCAACGCCTGCATGCCCAGGCTATAGGTGAGCTGGTAGAGATCGCGCAGTTCATTGTCGCTGAGCACGCCCACAATCAAAAGCAGTGCATCGGCCCCGGCCATGCGCGCTTCATGAATCTGGTATTCGTGATAGATAAAGTCTTTGCGCAGCACGGGGACATCGCGCTTGATCTCGCGCAGCCGCTCTTTGATCGCGGTCAGGTATTCCAACTCCCCCTGAAAATAGCGACTGTCGGTCAGGCATGAGATGGCCGCGGCGCCGTTGCGCGCATAGGTCTCACCGATCAGTTCGGGGTCCCAATCCTGGGCGATCAGCCCTTTGGAGGGGCTGGCTCGTTTGACCTCGGCAATGAGGCTTGCGCCTACTTGCGCGGTGAGCGCGCCGGCAAAGTCGAGTGCGTCGGGCGCCAGTTGCGCAAAGGCGCGCACTTGGGCCAACGATATCCGATCCATCTGTTTGGGCACAGACTCACGCTTCCAGGCCATGATCTGGTCGAGCACCTCGCCCTTGTGCTTGGCGATGTCCAGTTGTGAAGGTTTCATCGTGTCGTTGGTCTCCCTTTGACCCTAACTTGCCGCTGCATACGAACGGGTCTTCGCCACAAAGGCATCCAAGACCCGCAACGCAGCGCCGCTGTCGATGCTCGCCCGCGCCTGGTCGATGCCGCTGTTCCAGTCGCCACACTCGGTGCTGAGCGCAGCCGCCGCGTTAAGCAGGACGGCGTCGCGCTTGGGCCCGTGTAGCTCGCCGCCGAGAATGGCGCGCACCAGGGCCGCATTTTCGTCGGCATGGCCCCCGGCCAGATCAGCCACGGTGGCGGGGGCAAACCCCAGTTCGGTGGGGTCCAGGTCATACGAGGATACCTTGCCCCCATCGAGGTGGGTAACGCGGTTGACACCGGTGACGCTCAGTTCATCCAGCCCATCGGCGCCGTGGACGACAAAGGCGGCGCGGCTGCCCATGTTGCCGAGCACCTGCGCCATCGGCTCGGTCAGGCTGGCGTCATAGACGCCGATAACCTGATGGGTGGCGTTGGCCGGATTGGTAAGCGGGCCAAGGATGTTGAAGATGGTGCGCGCCAGCAGTTCGCGGCGCGGGCCGATGGCATGTTTCATGGCCGGGTGATAGACGGGCGCAAAGAGAAAGGCGATGCCCACCTCTTCGATACACTCGGCGGCCTGCTCGGCGGTCAGGTGCATGTTGGCGCCCAGCGCCATGAGCACATCGGCGCTGCCACACTGGCTACTCACCGAACGGTTGCCATGTTTCGCCACTTTAACGCCATGACCGGCCACCACAAACGCAGTCGCCGTACTGATGTTGAAGGTATGCGCCCCATCACCGCCAGTGCCGCAGGTATCGACCAGCATGGCGTCGCCGATAGCCGGGCGCACGGGGATAGCGCTGCGCTTCATGGCCTGAGCACACCCGGTGATCTCGGCGACCGTTTCACCTTTCATGCGGAGCGCGGCCAAAAATGCGCCGATTTGGGCGGGCGTTGCTTCCCCTGCCATGATCTCGCTCATGGCGGCGTCCGCTTGGGCAACGGTCATATCTTGTTTGGCGAACAGATGATGAATGGCCTGTTGGATGGCGGTCTGAGACATGATTCCTCCAAAGCTGGCATACGTAATACATGGCATTACAAATGTTACAAGAACAAGATAACGAGAAGCCCTCTTTCGATTACGGGCTTGTTTGAGCAGGGGAGAGCGCGCCGAATGTCTCAGCAACGGCGCCCTCGACCTCGGCGACCGCAACGTCCATCTGTAAAGCGGTGGCGGCTTGAACCAGCGCAGCGCTGGTGGCAATCTGCAAGAAGGGCATGACTTCGGCCAAGGCGCCATCACCTGCCGGGCGTTGCATATGTTGCATATAATGACGTAGGCCGTTGAGCAAGAAACTGGCGGCCTGCAAGGGAAGCAGGTGGTCGTACACGGCAATTCGTTCACCAAGCCCGGGCTGCTCTACCCTACCCAGATAATGCGCCAGCCATTCAACTTGCCCCGCCTCTTCCAGATCTGGGCGACTCTGCTGCAGCAGGCGGGCGACGTCCAACGCCGGATCGCCCAGCCCAAACAACTCCCAGTCGAGAAGGATGGCGTCGCCGAAGCGATACAGCACATTTTCGGGCCGCAGATCACCGTGTACGGGGGTTGGTTGTGCAGCCCCCCACAGAGGAAGCGCAGCATGCACGAGCCGCTCGGCCCGTGTCGTCAATTCGGCCACCCATGCGCCCAGCGGGTTATCCGCCCCATGCGTGAGCCATTGTTGCGCGGAACCCATGCCCCCCCGCAAGATGCGCCAGAAATAGTCCAGGTTGAACGGGTTTGGGCAGAACCGGCGCACCGTTGACGGGTCTGCCTGGTGCACTCGCGCAATCGCCAGCGCCAGCGCTGCCGCCTGTGCTGGTTCCGCCAAGGACAGAGGATCCCCGGTCGTCCATTCGTAGACCAACAGTTGGCGCGAGAGACCCTCTGGGTAGCGGTCGAACCAGAGCGGGCGCGGGGCAAGGCCGAACGGGGCATAGCGCTCGTGGGCGTCAAACTGGCGCCGGCCACGAGCCTGCCCCGCATCGAGATAGAGCTTGACCACCGCTGCCTGCCCACGGCATTCCACCCGCCAGAGCAGATTTTCGCTGCCCTCCCAGGCGCCGAGCACCGTCACCGTCTGGCCCACAAAATGGCTGGCCGGCGCAGTGGTAAGATAGCGGTGGATAGTCTTGGTAATGTCCATCAAAGTTTCAGAAAGTTCCCCAACATCTCTCGCCCATATTCGGTCAAAATGCTTTCAGGGTGAAACTGAACGCCGAAAATGGGCAGCGTCTTGTGGCGCAGGCCCATCAGTTCGCCCTCGGCGGTGCGGGCTGTGGCTTCGAGCACAGCGGGCAACGGCTCCTCGACGATGAGGCTGTGGTAGCGCGTCGCCGTCAAAGGGCTGGGCAGCCCGGCAAAGATGTCTTGCCCATTGTGTTCAATGGGGCTGACCTTGCCGTGCATGAGGCGCGGCGCCCGGATCACCTTGCCGCCAAAGACATGGCCAATACACTGTTGCCCCAGACAGACCCCCAAGATCGGGGTCTGTTCGCCCAACACACGGATCACGTCATTGCTGATGCCGGCGTCTTTTTCAGGCGCGCCGGGGCCGGGGCTGATGACAATATGATGAGGCCGCAGGTCTGCCAACTCCTCCACCTCGATCTGGTCGTTGCGCCAGACGCGAATGTCCTTGCCGCCGATCTCGCCCAAAAACTGAACCAAATTGTAGGTGAAACTGTCGTAATTGTCGATTACGGCGATCATGTGTTGCTCCTTTGTTTGGAAACCACCATCATCCGGTTGCCGCCGCGCTGGAACTCGTAATCCACCGGCGCAATCGTCACCTGATAGCCCTGCCCAGTGAGTTCCGCCCGGAGTGGGGCCAGGTGGCGTGACGGCTGGACGGCCAGGTCGAGCAGCGGAAAGATGCGCGCCTCACGGGCGACCCGGCACATCTCTTTGACGGCGGCTAGATGAAACTCGTATGAAAGCTGCTCGGAATAGAGAAAGAGCAGATGCGAACAGAGCGCCAGGTCGAACTGGTTATCGGCAAAATCCAGCGTCGGCAGTGACCCAGCCACATAGCGCCCTTGGCTGCGCCCTACCTCATAGTCGGCGAGAAAGCGTTGCATCGTCGCCAGCCGGTGGCGGCCCAGCGCATGGGGGTCGGCAAAGTCGCGCCACACATACGAATCGAGGATCGGCCAGAGCTGGTCCACCACGCGATCGTAGGTCTCGTCAATGCGCCGGCCGATCTCAGCGGCGGAAAAGGCATAGAGCGGGTCCACCGATAACACCCGCCGCCCCTGCGCCGTCATCTCGGCGTTGAAGCTGGCCGGCCCATCGCCGACGCCCAAGATCGAACCCGCCAAATCCTGCTCACTCAGCCCGAAGAGCCGCCGGTACTCATCCAGTGAACGACCCCAGGGGACAACTTGGTCAAGTGTAAAGGGCATCTGATCCACTACCTGTCTCTATGGTGCCGTCTGCACATAGCATTCGAGCACAGATTTCGCCAGATCGGTTGTTTGGTTCTATACACGGATTTCGCGGATGAACACGGATAAGGGCCAACGAAAATCCGTGTTCAGTTTCAGTCATTCATGGTCTGCCAATCCAATTCAATCGAATCTGTGAAAATCTGCGTCAAGCTTTGTTCAACTTACAGCGTTCTCTTCGAGCTTTTTGCGTCGCCGTTCGGCGCCGCGGCTGATCTTGTTCCAGACGCCGGTGAGACCCATCGCTTTTTTGGCTTCGATGAGGGTGGCTTTGGCTTCTTCGCGGGCGCGCAGCGTGCCTTCGTAGATGAGTTCATCGACATAGCCGCTCTTCGCCTCGTACTGTGCGCGCCGCTCACGGGTGGGATCCAAAAAGTGGTTGAGCGCAATGGCGAGCTTCTCTTTCACCTCCACATCACCAACCTTGCCGGCCCGATAGCGCGCCTTCAGATCGTCCACTTCGGCCTGGTTGGGGTTAAAAAAGTCGTGATAGGAAAAGACCGGATTCCCTTCGACCGTGCCGGGCACATCGGCCGAGATGCGGTTGGGGTCAGTATACATGCCCATCACCCGGCGGCGGACGGTGGCGGCGTCATCGCTGAGATAGATGGCGTTGTTGAGGCTCTTGCCCATCTTGGCGTTGCCGTCGGTGCCGGGCAGCGTCCCGCCGATCACATAGGCGTCGGGCAGCGGGAAGACCTCGCCATACGCGTTGTTGAAGCGGCGCGCGATCTGGCGGGTGATCTCGACGTGGCTTTCGTTGTCCTTGCCCACGGGAACCAGGTGGGCGCGCGGCAACATGATATCGGCGGATTGGAGCACCGGGTAGCCGAGCAGGTTGTAGGGCATCTGCTCAAAGCCGGCCGCCGCCGCCATATCCTTGATCGTCGGCAACTGCTGAAGCCGCTCTACCGTCACCAGGCTGCTGATCAGCAATTGCAACTCGTATGTCTCATGGATGGCCGATTGCAGACAGAAGGTCGCCTTCTGCGGGTCGATGCCAATCGCCAGGTGGTCCATCACGATTGCCCGCGCGTTCTCGGCCGACAGTTCGATGCTCTCGCGGTCGGGCCTGGTTGTCAGCATGTGCAGGTCAGCCAACAAAAAGAAACACTCATATTCATCCTGAAAGGCCAGACGATGGCGATGGCTGCCGATATAATGGCCCAGGTGCAATTTGCCGGTTGTCCGATCACCGGTGAGGATGCGTTTTCGTCGGTCAGATTGGTTAGACATGGTGTTCTCTCCCGTTTCGTTTATAGCCCTCGCTCCGCTTGCTCTACCGCCACCGCCAACGCTTTGGCCTTGTTGAGCGACTCGTTAAACTCGTACGTCGGGTCGCTATCGGCCACAATGCCGCCGCCAGCCTGCAAGTTGCACATGCCGCCTTTCATGGTGATGGTGCGGATGGTGATACAGGTGTCCATGTTGCCGTCGTAATCGATGTGGCCGACGGCGCCGCCGTACGGTCCACGGCGCACGCCTTCGAGCTCTTCGATGATTTCCATCGCCCGCACTTTGGGTGCGCCGCTGAGCGTGCCGGCCGGAAAGGTGGCGCGCAACAGGCTATAGGCATCATGCTCGGGTTTGATCTTGCCGCGTACATCGCTCACAATATGCATGACGTGGCTGTAACGCTCAACGGCCATCATCACCGGTGTTTGCACAGTGCCATACTCGCAGACCCGCCCCAAGTCGTTGCGCCCCAAGTCCACCAGCATCACGTGCTCGGCGCGCTCTTTGGGGTCGGCCAACAGGTCGGCGGCCAGTTGGTCATCTTCGGCCGCGCTTTTACCGCGCCAACGCGTGCCGGCAATGGGGTGCAAGAAGGCTTCGCCATCGGCCAGCCGCACATGCATCTCGGGGCTTGAGCCAATCAGGCGCACAGGTTCGCCTCCCACCCCAGCCACACCGGTAAAGTCCAGAAAGAACATATAGGGCGAAGGGTTCAACATGCGCAGCGCACGGTAGATGGTGAAAGGATCGGCGTCTGTCGGCCGGCTGAGGCGCTGGCTGAGCACAACCTGGAAAATGTCGCCCGCCGCAATATATTCCTTGGCCTTGCGCACATTGTCTTCGAACTGCGCCTGGGTCAGGTTGCTTTGCCACTGGGCATCGTTAACAACAGCGCGTGGGATGGGTGGGGTCAACGGCTGGCGCAGGAGATGGATGATCTGTTCGATGCGCGCCACGGCGTCGGCATAGGCGGCGCGCAGGTCATTTTCGACCCGCAAATTGGCAATGATGATCAATTTGTGGCGCACATGGTCAAACGCAACCAGATTATCGGTAAAGAGCGCAATCATGTCGGGCGCGTCGAGGGTCCGTTTGGCAGTTGCCGGCAGACGCTCCATAAACCGTACGAGATCATAGCCAAAGTAGCCAACAACGCCACCGGTGAAGCGAGGCAACCCAGGCAGCTTGACCGGGCAACGATCGCCCATCAAACCCTTCACAACGGCAAGCGGGTCGCCCTGTTGGCGTTCAAGCTCTGCCCCGCCAGCCCCACCGATTACCGATTCACTGCCTGTGGCCACCACGGTCAGCGGCGAGTGCAGTCCAATAAAGCTATAACGACCGATCTGTTCGCCCTTTTCCACCGACTCGAGCAGAAAACTGGGCGCCCCCTTGTTGGCCCCACACAATTTGAGGTAGACCGAAACCGGCGTCTCCAGATCCGCGGGCAGCTCGCAATAGAGCGGGATCAAGTTACCTTGGCCGGTGAGCGCCCGCGCCTCTTCCAGTGTGGGTCTGTATTGAATTGCCATCCGTCCCTCCTCTCGCACAAACAAAAATCCTCGCCCTCATGCACAACTTGCGTTGTCCATGGGGACGAGGATCGGACGAACGATGCCCCGCGGTGCCACCCCGCTTAGCCAGCGCCGCCAATAAAAAATCCTTGCGTGAAACGCAAGGAGCATGCGCCAGTCTCACTCGACGAGAACGGAGACAGTAATTGTCAATAAGACAATAATAATCGACAATTCTTCTCGATTCCCCGCGCCCTGATAACGGTGGCGTTTCCGAAGCCGCCTACTTCATTGTCAATTTTCCATTGTCAACCTTCGATTGTGAACTCTGATGATTAGTTCATCAACCATTGACAATTTACCGTTGACGATTGACAATTTTCAGCGCTCGACTCCCCAGCCCATTCACCACCTGCGCTGCTACGCCCTTCACACCAACCGGGCGCTCTCTGAAGCTCGCTTTGATTGCTACTCTTCTGGCTCACAGTCGTTCTGATCTTTGAATAAACCTAAGCATATAGGGTCCGCCCATTCTTGTCAAATCGCAACCGGCGCGTTTAGAATCATAATGGCGTCCCGTTGGCCACTGCGCTCGCCCGACGCAAAGCAGCCATCGAACCCGCCAGATCCCTCAATCGTGTTGAGGATGATGCCCATGCGGACACCCAACATTCAGGCCTATTTTCGTCGCTATGCCTGGGCCTATGAGGTTGTGGAGCCCAATATCTGACGCAGCAGCTTCGCCACAGATCGCGATGTGGAGTTCGACCTTTATATCCTCTTCGGTGATCACCTGCTTCACTTTGCTGTCAGCCCCTTTGTTGCGCAACCGCTCCCCGCCTGCCGATTGCGCCTCTATGATGGGTTGCTCAAACTCAACCAACAGATGCAAAACGAAGGGGATATCAACCTGTTGGCGTCGTTGCCGCGACGTGGCTGCTCGTATCCATTGTTTGCGGCAACTCTCGATGCACTGACTGGCTACACGAATTTACTTGCCCATGACGCAGCGCGTCTCGCCCGTGAACCCAATTTCCACACGCCGCTGATCCCTACTCCACTGATCGCCGATTAGGCCAACCTTCCACTGGTAAGGTTTCCCCACCGTTGCCTACAGAGGGGACAAACCGATGTGCCTCCCTCTGTGGGCAAGCGCGGGTCAGGCCACGGCCAGCCGCGCCTTCAACTCATCATCGACTGCGCGCATTACGGTGATCCGGCTGGCGTTCGCCTCCTCAAAGGCGCGCACGGCCTGTAACTGCTCCAGCGTCAGGGACGGCAACATCGCAATGATTGGCCTGGCGTTGAGCGTAGCATATTCGGGCCAGGGCAGAGGTGGCATCGCGGGCTGAGCCAACTGCGCATCCAGCTTTGCGCTGACCGCCTCCAGCTCCTGGCTAAGTTGCTCCAGTCGGTCACGGCTGGGGATGCCCAGGCGCGTCAGCGTCTCCTCAACTTGCTGGCGAATCTCGGCCTCAACGGCTTTGCCCGATTCGGCGAGTCCCTCGCTTACGGCATCGGTCTGCGTCTCAAGCTGGCCGCGCAGCCAGCACAATGCATCGCCAGCGCGAGTCTCTAGCCTGGTAAACGGTTGGCTAAACGCCTCATGTCTCTGCTTGAATTCGTCGCGCACGCTGGCCCGTATGGATTCCAGCCGCGCCCGCGCCTCGGTCTGCAACGCTTCACCCCGCTTCTCGGCCTTGGCGGCCAGTTGGTTGCTGTCTCGCCAGAAGCCGGCGGCGTGATCGTAGGCCATGCCCAACAAGCCCAAATAGGCCAATGCGGCCTTGTGACCCACTTTGCGCATCTGCTCGGCGCGTTCGGCCAGTCGTTGGGGCGTTGTCTCCTGTTGAAGGTTGGTTACGGAAAGAGTTTTCATACCACACCTCACGAACCTGCATTCCACTCGCTATTGATCGATTATCGATCGGTTGCCTCTAGCGCGCTATGATCTCGACAAGCGGCCAAAGACAAGCAACCCATTCAATTGATAACGCATCGCTGATAACGCATCGCGTCAAAACACATTATAACACAGCGCGTCATGAATGTCAAGCAAATCCAGCGCGATGTCACGCCGGAGGCGATGACCTACGTCAGGTGTGGGCAAACAAGTTTGCGATTGCCCTGGCGCATGACCAAGGCCTGGTCCTGCAAAGCTACGCTTGCCGACACACCAGCGTGACAACCACTGCCCAGTGTGATAGCATCCCCTCTATGACGCAGATCCCGGGTCACTCCCATTCCTGGCTCCGTCTGGCCGCGCTCGGCGGGCTGCTCGCCGGCTTTGGTGTACGCCTGTTTCGTTTGGGGGCCGAATCGCTCTGGTATGACGAGACGGTGAGCGCTGTGCTGGCCAGCAAGCCGCTGGCCGCGCTCATCGCACACACCGCAGGCGACATTCACCCACCGGGTTACTATCTGCTCCTCTCAGCATGGGGGCGGGTAGCGCAACCGACGGTCGCTCACGGCATGGAGTACTTGCTGGCTTTTTTCAGCCTCTGGTTTGGCGTAATTGTCGCCGCACTCGTCTATGCATTCGCGCGGCGCTTCATCTCCACTGCCGTAGCCGCGCTTGCGCTCTGGATCACCGCCATTCACCCATTTCATCTCTGGTATGGCCAAGAAGTGCGCATGTATACGCTGGCTGCGGCGCTGGGGTTGTTCTGCCTGTGGGCCTTGCACATGGCCCTGACCTCGCAACGCTGGGCGCGTTGGCTGGCCGTCTATGTGGTCTGCGCCGCGATGGGGCTCTACACGCTCTACTATTTCCTCTTCTTATTATTCACGCTCAACCTGA
>JAHDWG010000280.1 GCA_023384495.1 Caldilineaceae bacterium | reverse complement strand
CCCCCCCCCCCGCCCCCGCCCCCCCCCCCCCCCCCCCCCCCCGCCGCCCCCCCCCCCACCCCCCCCCCCCCCCCCCCCGCCCGCGCCCCCGCCCCCCGCCCGCGCCGGCGCGGATGTTCCGGCGAACATCACGCACTTACTGGAGTTCGACGACGGGGTGCTGCGGCGGGCGGCGGTGGAATTGGGGCCGCTGCTCTTTGGGTCGGAGTTTCGGGGGTATGGCAACTATGTGGCGAGTGCGGATGGTGCGACGCTGGCCGGTCTGCTGGCGTGGATCGGCTACTTCTGGGAGCGCATGGACCGGACGGAGGGGATTCGTGACCTGGCGGCCTATGTGCGCGGCTGTCTGAAACATGGGGACTGGCCGCAGATGACGACCCGAGAGCGTCAGACGGTGGTGGCGCAGATTCTGCGCGTGCAGGAGCTGTGACGACGGCGGCTCGGTTGGTCAGGCCGGGCATGAGCCTGACCGTCACCAGCCGCCACAATCAAACATGGAAGGGGGGTGAGAGGATGCGACTGAAGTCGAGCGGCTGGGGGGTGGTCCCGACCGATGAGGAGTTGGCGGACTTCGTCCATGAGCTGAGCGAGCGGCATTATGGCGGTCGCTATCTGCCGGCCATGCACCTGTTCAACGAGCAGCGACCGGCGGCGTGGCGGCAGAGCCTGGCAATCCTGCATGCGCATGGGCTGCCGGGCACGGTGGAAGGGTGGCAGACGCTGATGGCGCGGCTGGGCTTGAGTGCGCCGGTGGCCGGGCGCGGGGTGGCGGCCAAGCCGGTGGTGCGCCGCCATCGCAAGGTGCTGGCGCTGGATGCGCCGTTGGCGCAGGGTCCATCGCTGGCGGAGCAGGCGCAGATGGGGCAGCGCGAGGGATTGCCCGTGCTGGAACGAGTACGCCCGGTGCGGGTGTGGTGTCCGCAGCGGCATCAATATGTGACCGTGGGCGAGCAGCAGGTGTGGGAAGTGCGGTAGGTGGGAGGAGCGAACGTAGAGCACAGAGCGCAGAACAAAGGAGCGAAACTGATGAGCGAACGGATTATTGCGGTGGTGAGCGACAAGGGTGGGGTGGGCAAGACCACGGGCGCGACGAGCGTGGCGCATGGGCTGGCCCGCCGCGCCGCCAGGGTGCTGCTGGTGGACTTTGACTTGCTGGGCCAGGATGCGATTGTGCTGGGTATGGACCCGGCGCCCGGTGTCTATGAGTACTTTGTGCGCGGCGCACCGGCTGAGCAGGTGGTGCGCGAGACGGGGCGGCCTGGGCTGCACCTGCTGCCGGGCAACAGTTGGACGCGGCGGGCGGACAGCGATGTGCGGGTCACGGGGATGGCGGCGCTGACCGAATCGCTGCGGCTGCTGACACAGGGGTATGACTTCACGGTGATCGACACCCACCCGTCGGGCTACCTGCAGGAGCTGGCGATCCGAGTGGCGGGCGTGGTGGTGATCCCGGTGCGCTGTGAGGCGCTGGCCATGGATGGGGTGGCGGCCACGCTGCAGATGGTGGGCGAAATCGGCAACGCGGCGCAGGTGGTCATACTGCCGACCATGTACGACGAGCGGCTCAACGCGCACCGCTACAACTATGGGCTGCTGCGCGACGCCTATCCGGGCCGGGTGGCGTGGCCGACGCCGGCGCGGGTGGCGGTGGCCGAGGCCCACGCCGAGGGGCTGACGGTCTGGGAGTTGGGGCGACGCAATGGGCTGGCGCAGGTGCAGGCGGCGTACGAGCAGTTGCTGGACTGGCTGACGGCTGACGCGTGCGAGGTCCTCTTTGGCCGGGAGGTGACCCCATGACGGTGACCACGAGGGAGCGCCGCAACCCGTTGAACCTGCGCGCAGTCGAGCCGGTGGCGGCGGTTGCGGAGAACCGGGGCGGGGCCAAGCTGCCCTACACGCAGATCCGCACCGATGGCGGCACGCAGATGCGCGCCGGCCTCAACGAAGCGACCGTTGCCGAGTATGCCGACGAACTGCGGCGCGGTGCGGTCTTTCCACCGGTGCTGGTCTTCTTCGATGGACAGACCTACTGGTTGGGGGACGGCTTCCACCGGGTGCGGGCGTACTTCCTTGCCTATGGCGACCAGGTTGGGGTTCCCTGCGAGGTGAGACCCGGCACGCGGCGCGATGCGGTGCTCTGTGCGGCGGGGGCAAATGCCGTCCACGGGCTGCGGCGTACGAATGCCGACAAGCGGCGGGCGGTGGAAACCCTCCTGCGGGATGACGAGTGGGGACAATGGAGCAACCGGGAGATTGCCAGGCGCTGCCACGTGGATGAAAAGACAGTTCGCAGTCTGCGTGAAGTCCATACTGCGGAAAATCCGCAGTATGGACAGCCGGGCATGGGGGCTGATAGTGCGGAAAATCCGCAGTATGAGCGCATATTCATCCACCCGAAGACCGGACAGCCGGCGAAGATGAATGTCACCGGCCAACGGCAAGCCACGCAGCCACGAAGTCGGCTGGCGGTGTATGCGCAGGTGGCGGAGGAGATGCACGGGCAGATTGACGAGTCAAGCGATGAGGCGGACGCCAAGGGCCACGCCGAACCCGTTGTCCGCCCGAAGCCGCACAGCAATGGCGCATCCCCTGTGCTTACCGGTGGCCTGCCCGTCAACGGCGCGCAGCATGGCGCGGTGCGGCGGGCCGAACTGTTGGCGCTCTACCGGCAGGTGGTGAGCACGTTGGGCGAGTATGGAGCGCTGACGGGGATGCACACGCACACGCCGGCGGTGCGGCGGGCGCTGGAGCCGCTGATCGAGGAGCTGCGGAAACCGTAGCGCGCAGAAGATGGAAGGGAGGGGCAGATGAATCTACCGGTTGTTCACTTTGAGACGTTGGCGGATCTGCTGGCGGATGCGGATGGGGCGACGCTGCGGGTGGCCCTCGTGCACCGGACGCAGGGGCTGAATGGAGCTCACCGGTTGCCGACGCGACGGCACACCTTCACGGTGAGCGTGCGGGCGATTGTGGGCGGTGAGATCTTCTCGTACACGCCGCTGCAGCGGTCGCTGGATGTGGCGGCCTACGACGCCACACAGGAAACCCGGGCCAAGTATGCGCGAGGGTGGGCTGGGGCGCAGGCACTGCGCGAGCGGCTGATGACGCACCTGGGTGCGCAGGGATACACCGTGCGGCGGGGCATCATCGACCTGGGTGGCGTCGAGCCGGTGGTGGGGGAGGCGTGGGAGGAACGGGGGACGTAGAGACGCAAAATCTTGCGTCTCTACCCGACGAATGATGGACATGTGATGCGCCGGGGGTTGGTGTCGTTAGCACCGCCCCCCGGCTAACCCAACACCGCTGGACGGGTTTACGAGCGCAGCGGCGCAGGCTGTCAGGTAGTTTACCACAGCCGCGCCCTCCAGTGGTGTCAGGCATTTGGCGTATTTTCCTGGCGAGGGTGGGGCGGTGCCGCCACCCTCGCCCTGCCAACGAGGAGGGTGGGATGGATGCACGGATTGGCGAGCTGCTGGCGCTGGCCGCAGCGGAGGGGCTGACCTTGCCCTATCCGCCGGCGACGATTCTACGGCTGGAGGATGCCGGCCATGTGGTGGACCTGGCCACGGGGGAGATCCTGCTGGGCGAGGGGGAGAAAGCCTACCTGTGGCAGTGGACGGCGGCTGGAGAGGCGTGGGCGCACCTGGTGGCCGAGGGGCTGGTGGATGTATGAGAAACATCTATCAGGCGCTGGTGGTGGGGTGGCTGGGCGCGCTGGCCTTTGTAGTGGCGGTGTTGCTGGTGGTGGTTGACGACTTTGAGGAGCGAGCGGCGGCGGTGCTGGACTTCTTGGGGCTGTGGGCGATGATCATCGGCGGCATCGTGGCCTTTGCGATTGCCGCGTTCACCACGGTGGCGCTGGTGATCGTGGTCAACCGGCACCGGCACCGCTTGCAGCGCCCGGTGGACGGGGCGTTTGCCTTGCAGCGCTTCCACCGCCGGCGCTGGGACCGGGATGCGCCGGTGTGGCTGGCGCTGCTCAAGTGGCTCATCGGCGAGCCGGTGTTGTACAACCCCAACCTGGCGGTGTCGGCAGTGGTGGTGAATGACTTCGAGGAGGGTGTGGTCGAGGTGGAGCCGGAAGGGGGCTGGGAGCGGCAGTTGCTGGTGCGGCTGGCGGTGGAGAAGACGAACGCCCTGCGGGCCATGTATCCGGGCGACGACGTGCGCGCCCAACGGGCCCCCGACCGGTATGGGGCGATGAGCGCCACTCCCCGCTTGCAGACTGGTGGCTTCAAAGCGCTCACGGAGGAACGCAAGCCCCGCCAACTGCCGCCGCCGGTTGGGCAACTCATCGAGGGCAGGGCGACGCCGGTGCGGGCGGTGAGCTTTGCCCAGGCGCTGGCCGGCAACACCGCCGTCGAGTTTGCCGTGGGGCAGGATGTGCGCACGGGCGAGGTCGTGCGCTGGAACCTGGAGCGCCATCCGCATGTGCGCTTTCACGGGACGACGCAGGGCAGTGGCAAGACCAACCTGGCCAAGCACATTGTGGTCGGGCTGCTGGCGCAGGGCGCGCATGTCGTGGTGCTCGACCGGCGCAATTTTAAGAACTTTGGCGAGTTGCAGGGTTATGTGGAGTGCATCCCCACCAACGACCCCCGCCGCTTTGTGGCGGCCATGCAGCGGCTGTGCGACCTCTACCAGGAGCGGGACCGGCTGTTGGGGGCGCAGCGTGCGGCGGACATCACGCAACTGCGCCAGCCGCCGCCACGGTATGGCGTGCTGCTCTGCGAGTTTGGTTCGCTGTGCGAGGTGGCGCAGGCCGAAGGGCTGCTCGATCAGGCGCTGCAACCGCTGACCCTGATCATGCGCGAGGCTGCGGCGACTGGCGTACACTGCTTCTTTGAGGACCAGACCACGCAGAAGGGGTTGTGGCCACGGGCGGTGCGGGCCAACGCCGGCGCTGTGTTCACCGGCTATCTGCCGCTCAACGAGGGACAGGCGGGCGGCTATCACCATGCCCATGCGCTCAAGCAGTACGAGTTCCACTACGACGGCCACACCCTGCGTGGTTGGGATATGCAGGCCGATGCGCCGGCAGTCTTGCGCACCCTGCCGCGCCGATTGCGGGGCGATCTGATGATTGGAGCGCAGAACGATCCTCAGTTCGCCGAACCCGCTTCGGTGGCGGCGTGTTCGCCAAGTGTTTATGCGGCTGTTCGTGAGAGTGTTCGTCCAGAGGTGACGGGGGGTGAGGCCCTGTTCGCGAACGGTGGTGACGAACAGGTGGCCAAGTGGCGGGCGTGGGTTGCGGCGTACATGGCCGAGCACCCCGGCCTGTGGCAGACGCCGCCCAAGGGCATCCGCGCCATGGCCCGGGCGATGAGCGTGGCGGAGACAGGCTCGGCAGACAACGAACGGCGCTTTGTGGGCATCGCCAGCCAGACCTGCCGGCGCATCCGCGAGGAGCGGGCTGGGCAAGTTAGGGGGGCGGGCGATGACCAGCCTTGCCTAAAAATGTCCTGAATGACCCAGTGTGAGTCGGGCAATCATAAATCCTGGCACAGCGATTTCAACGAATCCAGAAATCGCAGCGTCAACCACGAGTCTTTCATGGCGCGTTATTCCTCGTTCTGTGTACAAACCAGGTTTCAGGTTTCAGCCAGAAACCTGGCTTGTCGCACACTTGTTGTGCCTCAGCGAGTGACGATGGGCAGGTAAAACATGTTGTTATCATCCCCCTCAGATTGGATGAGGACGAACTTGGGTGTGTACATAGTCTGCCCATCCACTATGATAGGGAATGGGTTCTGGCTAGTCTGAGCATCCGCAGCCAGAGTTTTGCCGAACACTTCCCACTGCTCAAAGCGCCATCCATCGTCGGGCACTGCCTCCAATGTTACAGCGTCACCAACCATGTAGAACGGTTTCTCCGGCATAACCTTCACCCTACCGCCGCGAACGTTGGTGGTTACGAAACCGGCGGGGGTAGCGGCAAAGGTAGCTGTGATTAGCCTGTCATTTTGCATGGTGAGTGAGGCCGGATTGGTGTCGCCGCTGAGGTCCCCACCCCAACTCATAAAGAACCAATCAGTGTCGGCCACCGCTGTGAGCACTACCGTATCGTCGCGGGCATAGCGATCCTGGGCAGGGGTTACCTGTACCTGCCCGCGCCCAATCAAACTTATGGCAAGGATGGTTTCGTCGGAGGTGTCAGTGACGAAGTTCGCTGTGATGCGCAGGTTACGCCGGACAGGCATCTGCAGTGATGGTTCGATGCCGGTGGCATGGCCGCTCCAAGCGAAAAAGCCCCAACCGGGCGCAGGTATCGCGACTAGCGTAATTACGTCGTTATAGCTGTAGCTGGTTTTGGTGGGTGTCACATCGACCATCCCTTCGCCCACCACGTTCACCACCACGGTGTACTGTAGCGCGGGGCCACTGCCGTCGGCCACGAAGATGGCTGTGATGTGCAGATTGCCACTGACGTGTATCTGCACGGTCTGTTCGCTGCCGCTGGCATGGCCGCTCCAGGCGAAAAAGCGCCAACCTGGCGAAGGTGTTGCCACCAGTGTGATCAGTTCGTTGTGGCTGTAGCTAGATTTGGCCAGTGTCACCTGGACCGCTCCTTCGCCTTCCACGTCCACCACCACGGTATACTGCGCTGGGGTGAGGTTTACCGGCTGCACTTGGGTATTGTCCCAGGGAATGGCGCTGCCGGCGGGGGTCCCATTGACGGTGAAGGTGACGGTGCGGCCTGGATCGAGCGAGCCACAACCGTCGGCCACCTTGATGCGGTAGCCGACAAGCTGGCTTGCACGGTCTTGGACCGCCTGCCCGGCGCCACATTGTACGCCAGCAATCCAGGCCTGGATGGCCACGGGTATGGTGGCGGTGACATAGTAGGTGGCCGGCGGGGCCAGACTAGCTGCCGCCGTGACAGTCTCCACACCTGCCCCTTTCAGATAGAGCGTCACCGGCTGGGTGGCGTAGAGCAGATAGCCCTGGCCGAAGGTGACTTCGGTGAGGTCATCGACCCAACGCGGTGCGTCAGGTGCATGCACCCGCCAGATCTCAGCCGCGCCAGTGCTCCCCGGCGTGAGGTGATAGGCCACCTGATAGGAGCCGGCGATGGAGGCCAACGCTGTGGTGACGGTGCTGCTCGCCGCTACCGGATAGGCAATGCTGTTCCAGCCAGGCGTCAGGGCGATTTCGTGGCTGGACATGAGGGCGTACAACCCCGCGCCTTGGGCGGGCATAGCGACGCTGTTGACGGTGCGGTTGACGGTGGCTTCCTTGATGAGCCGCCAGCTTGCGCCGCCGTCTGGCGAGAAATAGGCGCGCAGGAAGCGTTCTTCGCCGGGCGGGACCTCGCGGCCAAGGTATTGAAAGTTGACCGAGAGATGCTCGAACGCAGGCGCGCCCGCGCTTTTGGTCAGGTGGAAGACTCGACCGACGAGCGTATTCCACGGCGGCGGGCTGGGTGGTGCGGGCAACGTTTGCAGGGTGTAGAATTCGCCGTCCGGCACGGTGACGCCCGGCTCGAGATAGAGCAGCACCTGCCCATCGTTGGAGACCATCGGCGCCCGGCTGCCACTCCTACGGCAACAGGGTGTGCCGCCAACGGAAAAATCGGTGACAACCTCGCGGGCCGGTGATGCGCCTGCCTGCCAGAGGCGGATGAAACCGGCGACCGGTGGTTCAGCCAGCGTCAAGGTGACGACGCCGTTGTTGGCCACCGTGGCGGTGGGTGAAGCAGTCGCTCCGAGCAGGTAGAAGCGCGCCCGCAGCGACTGGATCGCCACACCGGTGACTTTGGCGGTCACGGTGTAGGAGATGCCGGTGCTGTGCTCAACGTGGTCGATCTGCTCCACAGTCAGATTGGGACGCCAGTCATCGAGCGTGTGCAGGGCAATTTGGTTGTCACCAGGGGCGATTTCCTTACAGCCCACTCGGGTGGCTGCGCTGGCAAACTCATAGACGCAGAGCCGGTCGCCAGGCCGGGCGCCACGCGCCAGCAGTTGGTCAGCGTTGGGGCGACCCAGGTCGATCACGCGGTCCTCCTGGAAGAGAAAGGCGCGCGCTCCCTCATCGGCGACCACACGACCCACCCCTTCCTGCACCAGGAAGAAAAACGGGTTGGGCAACGGTGCGGTCGTCTTTGTCGCTGTGACCGTCCGCACAGTCGTCAGCGCCAGGGGCAGGCTGTTGGGGCCGGCCAGCACGTCGTTGATGTGAACCGATGGGCCAGGCGGATGGAGCGCAGGATAGAAGGCGTGGATCGTCTGCCAGTCGGCGCGGCCGGTGGTCTGGTTGGCCAGTGTGCCGGCGCAGTTTGTCTGCCACCCGGCTTGGGGATGAAACTCGCTGGTGTCATCACGGAAGGGGTCACTCATCACACCAGGGCAGTCATGCACGTCGACCAGCCGGCCAGCGGCGTCGAAGCCCAGATAGTTGTCTTCCAGAAAGAAGAGATAGTGGCCGAGTTCGTGCGCCAGCGCCCGCGCCCAGTCGTCATTGGTGTCATCGCCCTCGGCGCCATAGCGGTTCCAGACTGCGGGCATGCGGATCTGGCCCGGTGTGTAGGCAACCATTGGATTAGTGACATCGATGACGGGCGCCGTCACGATGCCGCCGATGTCGGCGTTGGGGCGCAGCCGGTTGTTGGCATGGATGCGGATGTCGGCATCGCGCCAGGGCTGCCAGTCGTCCGTTTCACGCGGGGGTACCATAGGCGCATTGTGATAGACGGTGACCGGGCCCAGTGCGAAGCCCGTTGCAGGTTGCGCTCGAGCTGGCGGTGATAGAGCAGATCGGCGCTGGCGTCCCATTCCAGGGCGACGGTGAGCGAGAAGAGCAGCAACGGTTTCTGTGCTGATACCGTGATCGTTTGCACACCCGCCGCCTTGACGGTAAGGGCATCCAGACCGCTGACCGTCGGGGTGATGTTGGTGTGGAAGAGTTGGACCGAATCGCCCATGGGCGTCGCAAAGGCGGGCGGTGGCGCGACCGGCCAGAGGGCGGTCAGACTGTCGCCCGGTCTGACCTCACCCCGCCCGGCCAGAAAGCCACGAGCGTCGGTGCGCCAGGGGATGCCGCCCTGGCCAATGGGGTGGCCGCCATCGAGCTGATTGGCCGGCAGCCGGTAGACCAGCGCCTGGGGCAGCCGGATGGCTGGCGTGGCATCTGAAACGACCTGCACCTGCGTGCCGCGCACGCGGAAGGGAAACGTGACAGCGCTGACTGCCGGCCACTGGTAGGGGCCGGCGGCGCTGTTGGTGTAGCGATAGGTTCCGGGCGCAGCCAGCGTGGTCGAGAGCGGCTGCGAGTACGCCACCATGCGGATGACCACATTGTCTGACTGGCCAAAGAAGCCAGAGGCAAAGGTGTCCCACGGATATGGTGTAGACTGCTGGTCGGGATAACAAGGGTTTTGAGTGGTGGTCTGGGAGACGGGTAGATTGGTGGTCTGTGCATTGGCTGCGCCAACCGCCTCACGCCAGCTACCCGCCCCGTCCAGCGAATACGACACTTCGACCCGGCCAATGTGGCTGCTGCCGTCGCTACAAAGCTTGAAGGGAATCGGGATGACCTGGCTGTCGAGAATAGCTGGTGTGGAATAGAAGTTGGCATTGGCTGTCGGACCTGGGCGTCTGATCCCCAGGCGGGGCGAGCGGGTGGTTTGCAAATGGACCAGACTCGGGCCATCCAAGTTGCTGGCCACGATGTCAAGGACGCCATCATCGTTGAGGTCGCCTAACGCCACCCCTCGGGTCCCATCGTCACCTGGCCCAAAGGGGCGGCCGCTACCGAAGCCGCCCGCACCATCATTGAGGTAGACAAAATTCTGATTGAGATAGGTTCCGACGACGATATCAAGGGCGCCATCACCATTGATGTCGCCCACCGCCACGCGCGAGCTAGAATCCCAAAATGGGCCAAAGGGAGAACCAACGTCGAAGCCACCGACGCCGTCATTGAGGTGGACCGAACTCTGGTTACTCCTACCCCAGTTGCCGA
>JAHDWG010000279.1 GCA_023384495.1 Caldilineaceae bacterium | reverse complement strand
GTTGGTGATGCGCGCGCTGGGCGCGGTCACCTGGAGGATGTCGCTGCTAAAATGATACGACCCGGCTGCCCGCGCCTGTTCCCACGCCGCGAGGATCGGGTCGCGGGCGGCTGCGTCGGCCAAGCGGGGTTGCACAACGAAGACGAGGAGCGGGGCAGCAGCAAGTAGGACAGCCGTCACCCAAACGACACGGCGCAGAACGAAGTGATGCATGGTCTGTTCGCCCCACACCTGGAATCCGTTGCCAGTGAACACAAAAGGTTGTACAATAGGGGATGGACGAGTAGCGACATTGTAAGAATGTGGCATTCGTTTTTCAAGACACAGGTGTAGGACAATTCTAGGACGTTTGTACAAGCTGTCACACAGGTCCTGATTCAACCGTCCATCTGGTTGATGTCCGCCCATATTCCCAATAGCCACCATCAGCATATCATCCTCGCAAGTTTTGCCTCGCCACTGTCGGCGAGAAATTGACACGATGACATTCCAAATCAAAAAGGAACCGGCATGACCCAAGCATCCATCTTCCTTCTTGTCCGCGCCGATGATATCGGCTTTTCGCACGCGGCCAACGCGGCGTGTATGGATGTCTTCACCAACGGCATCTGTCGCTCGGTCGAGCTAATGGCCCCCGGCCCCTGGTTTCCCGAAGCGGTGCGAATGCTCAAGGCGCATCCGCATTATGACGTAGGCGTTCATCTCACCCTGACTTGCGAGTGGGACAACCTCAAGTGGCGGCCGCTCTCCGGGGCCAGCAGCATCACTAACGCGGACGGCTATTTCTATCGCGCCTTCCGCAAGAGCGACCACTACCCCGATGAGATCACCCTGGAAGCGAGTGACTGGATGCCCGTCGATCTGGAGCAAGAGGCGCGCGCCCAAATCGAAATGGTCCGCAAACATATCCCGTGGGTCAGCCACCTGACCACCCATATGGGCGGGCTGCGCGATGACCCCAACTTTCAGAGTGTAGTGGACAAGCTGGCCACCGAATACGATCTGGCGGTCGATGTGCGCGCCGAAGGCTTTGAACGCTTCCGTGGTTTTGGTGAGAATAGCCAGGCCCTTTCGCCGGCGGAGAAGGCTGCGACCTTGCGTCAGAGCCTGGAGACGCTGCCGCCCGGTCGCTGGCTCCACGTTGACCACCCGGCCTATGACACGCCTGAGACGCGCGCCATCCACCACATCGGCTACGAAGGTGTCGCCGTTGACCGTCAGGGGGTAGTCGAAGCGTGGACCGACGCCGACGTTAGGGCGATCATCGCTCGCCGCGGCATCCGGCTGGTGAGCTACGCCGATGTGCGCCAGGGCAGGCTTTGACCCGGCAACGGCCTGTTCTGACTCAGTAGATGCGGTTTCCATACCGCACTCACGAAATTTACAATTCCTCCCACCACTCACCAACCGCAGCAAGGAGAACGAATCGATGGATTATGTCACCTTTGGGCGCACTGGGCTGCGCGTCAGCGTCATGGGGTTGGGCTGCGGTGGCCCCAGCCGGATCGGTCAGGGCAGCGGCCAGGACGAATCCGCGTCGATTGCGCTGGTGCGCCGGGCGTTGGATGCCGGCGTCAACTTCATCGACACCGCCGAGGCCTACGGCACCGAGGCGATGGTCGGGGCAGCCCTGCACGGTGTGGACCGCCACAAAGTCGTCATCTCCACCAAAAAGAGCTACCGCAAAGAGATTAGCCCGGCACTGGTGCGTCAAGGTCTTGAAGAGAGTCTGCGGCGTCTCCGCACCGATTATGTGGACATCTACAACCTGCACGGCGTCGGCCCTGAAGATTATGGCCGGCTGCGTGATGAAATTCTGCCCACCTTTTTCCAACTGCGCGACGAAGGCAAGATTCGGTTTATCGGCGTCTCGGAGATGTTCAACGAGGACAAGACGCACCAGATGCTGATCGACTCGCTCCCCGACAATGTGTGGGACGTGGCGATGATCGGTTTCAACATTCTCAACCAGACTGCCCGAAACCAGGTGTTTGGGCAGACCCAGGCGCAAAATGTGGCTGTGCAGATCATGTTTGCCGTCCGGCGGTCGCTCAGCCAGCGCGACAAGTTGGTCGAGGCGTTGCAGACGCTGATCGACGCCGGGCAACTGGACCCAACCGAGGTTGACCTCACCAACCCGCTGGGCTTTGTGCTCGAAGAATCCGACGCCACCAGCCTGGTCGATGCCGCGTATCGTTTCTGTCGCTACGAGCCGGGGGTGCATGTCGTGCTTTCCGGCACGGGCAACCCGGCCCATCTCCAGGCCAACATCGAGTCGCTCAGCCGGCCACCCCTGCCCGAGCCGGTCGTGCAAAAGTTGCGCCATCTCTTCCGCAACGCCAGCGCGGTCACGGGTCAGTAGGTTACTACCAATGGACAATCCTTCTGCCGCAGGCGGCTATGGCCGGTTGTTGGCGACCTATCTTGGCCCACAGCGCAGGCGCGTGCTTTTGCTGGCTGGTCTGGTCTTGCTGACCCTTGCGTTGCAACTGATCAACCCACAGGTGATCCGCTATTTTCTCGATAGCGTGCAAAGTGGCGGGCAACTGCGCCAGTTGCTGGGCGCGGCCGCGCTTTTTATGGCGATCACCCTCATGCAGCAATTTGTATTGCTGGGGGCCACCTATGTGGGCGAGCTAGTGGGCTGGACCGCCACCAACGCGCTGCGTGTCGACCTGGCGCGCCATTGCCTGAGCCTCGACCTGTCCTTTCACAAGGCCCATACACCCGGCGAATTGATCGAGCGGGTCGATGGCGATGTCAATGAACTGGCCAACTTTTTCTCGCGCATGATCCTGACACTGGTCGGCAATGGCCTCCTGTTGATTGGCGTGGTGATCTTGCTCTGGCGCGAGAGCTGGCAGATCGGTTTCGGGATCACGCTGGTGGCGCTGGTCAGCGTGATCATCGTCAACCAGTTGCGCAAACGGATTACCCCACGTTGGGAAGCGCTGCGCGGCGCGGACGCCGATCTCTTTGGCTTCCTTGAAGAGCGCCTGAGCGGCACGGAAGATATCCAGACCAGTGGCGCCAAAGGCTACACGCTGCGCCGGCTGGATCGCATGTTGCGGCAACGTTGGCGGGCTGCGCAACATGCCCTTCACCTGGATGCATGGATCATCCCAACCCCGATTTGGGTCTTTGCGCTGGCCTATGCCGCTGCGCATTTGGTGAGTGGCCGGCTCTATTTGGAAGGCGGCCTGACCATCGGCAGTGTCTACGTTATCTTCTATTATGTGGGTCTGGTGGAAGGGCCTCTCTGGCAGACGGTCGAAATGGTGGATCAGCTCCAACGCGCGACGGCCGCACTCAACCGGATCGTCAAGTTGCGCGCGGTAGAGCCCACGCTGCACGATGGGGAGGGTGTCACGCTGCCGCCGGGGCCGTTGGCCGTCACATTCGACCACGTTTCGTTCCAGTATGACGACGCCGATTCGCTCTCAGGCCCAGTGACCCAGCAGCAGGATGGCGCAACAGTGAGTGAGCGGGCCGTGCAGGAGGTAGTAATCCGCGATCTCTCCTTTCACCTGGCGCCGGGCATGGTGTTGGGCCTGTTGGGGCGCACAGGCAGCGGCAAATCGACCCTCAGCAAGTTGCTCTTTCGCTTCTACGACCCCACCACGGGCAGTATCCGGCTGGGGACGCCCGCGGCCATGTATGATCTGCGCCAGGCGCGACGGCGCGACTTGCAAGGCCGCATCGGCATGGTGACGCAGGATGTTCAGCTTTTCCATGCCAGCGTGCGCGACAACCTGACGCTCTTTGATAGCCGTATCCCCGATGCGCGCATCCTCGCGGTATTGGAGGAGATTGGGCTCTCGGCGTGGCTCAACAGCTTGCCCGACGGGCTGGATACACAGCTAAGCGGCGATGACAGCAATCTCTCGGCGGGGGAAGCGCAACTGTTGGCCTTTACGCGCGTCTTCCTGGCCGACCCTGGCCTTGTCATCCTCGACGAAGCATCTTCACGCCTCGATCCAGCCACCGAACAGCGGATCGAGACGGCGCTCAACCGGCTGCTGGCGGGCGACCAAGGCGCACGCACTTGCATCATCATTGCCCACAGGCTGGCGACCGTGCAACGCGCCGATGCGATTCTGATTTTGGAAGAAGGACGCATCCTGGAATATGGCGACCGCATGGCGCTGGCGGCTGATCCCACCAGCCGTTTTGCTCATCTGTTGAAAACCGGCTTGCAAGACGCCTCTGCATTAGACATTCAGGTGTAGCTGTGATAAGATAACCGATCGTCTGTGACGAGGGATCGGACACGCCGAATCCCTCGTTCTTTCTGCTCGTGGGGTGGTCTCACGGGCATCTCCAGAGAAAGACGCAAGGAGCAGTGAATCGATGAGCAGTACAGACTTGAATAGCTATGAGTTGGTCTACATCATCAGGCCGGATGTGGACACCGCCACGATTGGCGAGATCCAAAACCGGCTGACCCAAGCCATTGCCGACCAACAGGGCGAGATCCAGGCCACCGAGGTGTGGGGCAAGCGCAATTTGGCCTATACCATCCAAAAACAAGGCACAGGCTACTATGTCTTGCATCGGTTTGCGATGAACCCCGCCGGCGCCGATGAGGTGGAGCGGTTGCTGCGCCTCAACGAGAATGTCATGCGTTACCTGTTGTTGCGCGATGAGGAGTCAGAATGATGAGCGACGAAAAGAACCCAATTGCGGAAGAAGTGACCGGAGATGGTGCTGCGCCGGTTGAGGCAGTAGCTGAAGTCCCGGCTGACACAACAACCGAAGCAACCGAAGCAGCAGCCGACGCGCCAGCCGAGCCGACGGTGGGTGATGACGCCGCCGCCGAGGCGACTGTTGAGGCGATAGCCGACGAGGCCCCCGCAACCGAGGCAGTGGTGGCCAGCGCGCCAGAGCCAGTTGCCCCTTCGGCGCCAACGGGCACACTCCCCGAAGAAGTCGCGGTGGGGCCTAGAGAATATGCGCCCGCCTATGAGAGCGGTGGGCGATCCCGACGCACTAGCATTGATGTGCGGCTGGAAGAAGTCAATTACAAGAACGTCCCACTCTTGTCGCGCTTTATCGACCCGCGTGGTCGCATTTTGTCGCGACGCAAGACGCGCGTCAGCGCCAAGGTGCAACGACGGGTTGTCAATTCGATCAAGCTGGCGCGCCACCTGGCCCTGCTTCCCTATACGGCGGATCAAACGCGGGTCGTGCGAAAGCGCAGGTAAAGTATGGCCAAGCGGAAGAAGCACGTCGAAGAAGAGCCGCGCGAGTTAACACGCAAGGAAATTCGCACCCGCGCCCGCGACCGGGAACGCAACCGGCGTCTCTTTATTGGCGCCGGGGTTGCAATTGGCCTCGCGCTGCTGCTCATCATCATCGGCGCGGTGATCACGTATACGATTCGCCCCAACAGCGCGATTGCCACGGTTGGTGGGCAGCAGATCATTACGCGCGACTTCTGGAAGCGGGTCCGCTTTGAGAAGCGGCAGATGGAGAACCAACTGGCGCAGATGCAGCAGTTGCAGGCGCAATTTGGCCAGAACTTCTTTGCCAGCCAGATCATGCAGCTTCAGAGCACCCTGGCAAGCCCCTTTGCGATGGGCATCCAGGTGCTCGACCGCATGATCGACGAGGTGGTGATCGAGCAGCAGGCCGCCACACGCGGGATTACGGTGAGCGCCGACGAGGTTGAGGCCGCGCTGCGCGAGGAGATCGCCAACAGCCGTGGCGCAGTAACCGAACCCCAAGCAACCGAGACGGCCGACGCCGCCGGTATCGCTACCGCCACCGCCGAGAGCTGGACGCCCACCCCCACGGCCACACTCGATACAACCGGGGTGGTGACCGCTACGGCGACCCCTTTCCCCACGCCTGAGCCGCTCCCCACCAGCCCCATTATCTCGGATACCGGTTACACCGAAGGGATCAACCTGCTGACCGAGAATCTGGGCGCGGCAGGCGGCCTGACGCTGGATGAGTATCGCAACCTGATCCGGCTGCGACTCCTCAGCGAAAGGCTCGAAGCCGCGATCACCGACGAAACGGTGATGGCGACCGAGGAACAGGTCCACGCGCGTCACATTCTGATTGCCATCCGCGACGCCGACCCGACATTGGAAAACAACGACGAAACGAGCGATGATGGCGAAACCGACGCACTCACCGACACCGAGACGGTCACGGTGACGACAGCGCTCACCGATCTGACCGCGCTGACCGCGACGGCAACGGTCACCGCAACCGAAGAGGCGATCGATGAAGCATCATCGGAAGCCCCAGTCGGTGAAGAGGCGCCTGCGGAAGATGAGTTGACAGAAGAAGAAGAAACGGTGACCGAGACGCCCGCCGTCTCGGACGCGATGACCGAGACCGCAACTATCACCGTAACAGAATCGGTCACGGAGACCGAGGCCGATGATCTTGCGGCCAGCGAGCCACTCACCGACACAACAACGGCTGATGAGCTGGAGGAGATCACCTTTGCCGACCCCAATGCGCCGCGCACCGAAGCCGAGGCGCTGGCGCTGGCCGAGTCGATCCGGATGCGCATCCTGGCCGGTGAGGACTTTGCCGCGCTGGCTGCTGAATACAGCGATGACCCCGGCAGCGGCGCCAACGGCGGCGATCTGGGTTGGTTTGGCCGCGGGCGCATGGTGCCAGAATTTGAAGAGGCGGCCTTTACCCTTCCGCTCAATGTGGTGAGCGAGCCGGTCAAAACCGATTTTGGCTATCATCTGATCGAGGTGCTCGAGAAGGACGATGCGCGCCCCAAGGATGAGAACCAGGTGTTGCAAGAGCGCCAACAGGCCTTCCAGAGCTGGCTGCAAGAGCAGAAGCTGACCATCAACATCGAACGCCCGCAAGACCTGGCGTCGATGCTGCCGCCCGACCTGCGGTAAAGGATTTCCATGTAAGAACAACAGCCTGACCCTCAAGGGTCAGGCTGTTTTCATTTTGAATTGGCCGGCCCTGCATTGGCTGTTCCGCCCTGGCGCACAAGATGGTATGAATTCAGGGTCTGTGTATGTTCACGCGTGTGGCGAACCATGTGTTGGAGCAAAGCGCCAATCGACAGCGTACGCTCCCCTTCGCGGTATTCGGCGGTCAACGCGTCCACAGGCAGGCTCTCGGCAAAGGCGATCATGCGCTGACGCGCTGCGCTTGCGGTAGCGGCGACTTCCGCCCAGGGCCGGGCTTGATCGTGCGCAGCGCGTTCGTCGTTGTCGCCGGGCGGGCGCGAAAAACCGGTAGCTGCGGAACCACCCCGATAGGCGGCCTCCATGCGACGCGTCTGGTAGTCATCCCAAAAGGCGACATGGGCCAGGATGGCTTTCGGCGTCCAGCCATCTTCGAGCCGCGTCTGCTCGATTTCATCCGGCGTCAAACGGTCAACCGCATTGCACAGATCGGCAAAGCTCTCCTTCAATTGCTGTGCGAGATCTGCCGGCGTTATAGTCTCGGTCATACACACTTACCCCGCCCGCGCCAGAAAGCGGGCGTCATTCTCATAGAAATAGCGAATGTCATCGATGCTGCGCTTGAGCATGGCCTGCCGTTCGATACCCATACCCCAGGCAAAGCCGCTGAACTCGGCGGGGTCGTAGCCGCCATTCTTGAGCACGACGGGGTGCACCATGCCCGCGCCGAGGATCTCGAGCCAGCCGCTCTGTTTGCAGACGCGGCAACCCTTCCCCCCGCAGAGGATGCAGTCCACATCCACCTCGACGCTCGGCTCGGTGAAGGGGAAATAGGCCTTGCGGAAGCGGATGCTGCGCCCCTCGCCGTACATCTGGTTGGCAAAGTTGAGCAGCACTCCCTTGAGGTCGCTAAAGGTCACGTTGCGCCCGACAACCAACCCCTCCACCTGATAGAACATCATCTCGGAGCGGGCGGTGACATCCTCGTTGCGGAAACATTTGCCCGGCAACACCACGCGGATCGGCGCGGGCGCATGCTCGCGCATGACGCGAATCTGCCCGGGGCTGGTGTGCGTGCGCAGGATGACATCGGGGTTGGTGGTGAAGAAGGTGTCTTGCATCTCGCGCGCCGGGTGGCCGGGCAAGAAGTTGAGCAACCCAAAGTTATACTCATCGGTCTCCACCTCGGGGGCGTCGTAAACCTGGAAGCCCATCTGCGCGCAGATGTCGATGATCTCGCGCATAGTGAGCGTGGTGGGGTGGAGCTTGCCCACTTGTTGGGGCCGGCCTGGCAGCGTCACGTCGACACCCTCAGCGCTGAGCGCAGCCACCATCTCCGCCTGCTTGAGGGCCGCCTGTCGCTCGTGTAGCGCCTGTTCCAGCGCGGCCTTCACCTGATTGGCGGCCTGGCCGGCAGCCGGGCGCTCTTCTTTTGATAACTGGCCCAACCCGCGCAGCAGCGCCGTCAGCTTGCCGTTGCGCCCCAAGTAGTCACGATACCACGCCTCGCTCGACTCGGTCGAGTCGAGTTGCGCCAGTGCAGCTTGGGCCTCGGCCCGTAAATCCTCAAGTTGACTCAATAGCTGATTCATCGTCCATCCTGTCTATCGAAAGTGAACCAAAAAGCATGTCACCATCAACCTCTGTGATATGCACAGGGGTTATTGCGCCGTGCAGCGCTGCTGCCTCATCCGCCACAGCCATGACGCGCAGATAGTTGTCGGTGTAGCCGCTCCAGAGCCGGCCCGGCTGGTCGGTGAGCGGGCGCCCTTCACCCTCCCAGAGCACGGGGCGGGTTTGGCCCAAAAATCGCTGGCGCTCGGCGCGCCCCGTCGTCGCCACCCGCGCCTGCAATTGGCGCCCACGCGCCTTCTTCACCGCGGTGGGGAGCTGACCCGGAAAGCCGGCGGCGGCGGTTCCGGCGCGGGCGCTAAAGGGAAAGATGTGCGCATCGGCGAAGCGCATCTCTTCGACAAAGGCCATACCCTCGGCAAAATCGGCCTCGGTTTCGCCGGGGAAACCGGCGATGAGGTCGGTGGTGAGCACCAGGTCGGGGATGGCCGCGCGCGCCTGCGCCACCAGTTGGCGGAAGCTGGCCGTGGTGCAGCGCCGCGCCATGCGCCGCAACATCCGATCCGCGCCAGCCTGTAGGGGCAGGTGCAGGTGCGGGCATAGCCGCGCCGGCCACTGTCGCCATAGCTCAAAAAAGCCGTCGGCCAGCTCCCACGGCTCCAGACTGCTCAGCCGTAATCGGGGGATGTCGGTGTGCTGGAGGATGGCGGCGACCAGCTCCTTGAGGTCGGTGCGCCCGACGCCGGCCAGGTCACGCCCATAGCCCCCCAGATGGACGCCGGTGAGCACCGCCTCTTGCACGCCCTGTGTGGCCAGTTGCTCGATTTCGCCCACCAACTCGGCTAGAGGGCGGCTGCGGCTCTCGCCCCGCGCGATGGTGACGATGCAGAAGGTACAGCGGTTGTTGCAGCCATCCTGCACCTTGATGAAGGCGCGGGTGCGAGCTGGGGCATCGGCGCCCGCGGCGGCGTGAAAAGGCGTCCCCTCCGGCTGGACGCGGGCCAGGTCGCCGGGATCATCGAAATCGGCGCTCCACGGTTCGAGCAGTGTGTGGAGCAGCTCTTTTTGAGGATTGGCGGTAACCAGCGCCACGCCAGGCAACGAGGCCGCCTGCGCCGGCTCCAACGTGGCCCAGCAGCCGGTGAGGGCAATGCGCGCGTCCGGGTTGGCGGCATGCAGGTGGCGCGCCTGTTTGCGGCTAGTGCGCCCGGCGTCGGCGGTGACGGCGCAGGTGTTGAAGACGATCACCTGTGCGTCTTCGGCGCGGGCCACCGTCTGATGACCCACGGCGCGCAGGCGGGCGGCCAGGGTCTCCATCTCGCTATAGTTGAGACGACAGCCAATCTGGTCGAGAAAGATACGCATATCAAGGTAAACTGCAATGAAACGGTGCTGGACGGCCACCGACAGGAGCACTGGGCGTCAATCGGCCATGACTTTGGGGACGATAGACGATGGACGATGGACGATGGACGATAGACGATGGACGATGGACGA
>JAHDWG010000278.1 GCA_023384495.1 Caldilineaceae bacterium | reverse complement strand
GGGAGGTGACCCGGTCACCTCCCGGAAGTAGGGCCACAGCGACGAAATCGGACGTGTGAGAAGCCCTGTCAGCCCCCATGCTCAGTCATTGGCGCCCACCGGTGTGTCGGGCCGCGGGCTTGATTCAGGGATGGGGTGGCGCAGCCCTGGCAGCGTCACCGCAATGACCAGGATGCAGAGCGCGGCGGCAGCGGCCTGCCCCGCTACGGCCATCTGTACGCCAAGCGTTTCGGCCAGGAAGCCGGTTTGCAGTTTACCCAGCGGGTCGGACCCAATCGCAAGCACCAGCGCCCCCATGGCGCGGCTGCGCATCTCGTCACTGGCCGCCAACAGGATGATAGTGCTCTGCATGATGCCAAAACAGGCCTGACCCATACCGGCCAGCAGCAACATGCCCCACGAAAACGCATAGCGTTCCGACAGCGCAAAGGCGAGCAGGCAGAGCGACATCCCAAAGGTGCCTACGGTGAGGATCCAGCCGCTGCTCACCTGTTGGCGCACCCGGTTGATGATGTACAGTCCCAAAAACGCGCCTACGCCCGAAGCCGCGCCCAAAAAGCCCAGCCCCACTGGGCCTTGGTTGAGGATGTCACGGGCGAAGACCGAAAGCAGGTTCATATAGGGGAAATAGAGCAGGTTCATCACCAGCGTGATCAGAATGACGGCCAGGATCGCCTGGTTGTGACCCACATAGCGCAAGCCCTCGGCCACCATGTTCCACGGTGAGGCGGCGGGGCGCATGCTGGTGCGGGGGATCCCCTGTTTGGACAGGTGGCGCAAATTCCAGAGTGCAATGCCCGAAAGCACGACCATCACGGCAAAGCACCCTGTGGCGCCAAAGAAAGCGATGAGCGCGCCGGCCATCGACGGGCCGATGATGCGCGACGTGCTTTGCGCCACGTTCTCCATGAGCATGGCGTCCACTGTTTGCGAGCGGCCCAGCAGATCGGGCAGCAACGCACGGCGGGCCGGCCAATCGAGCGCCCAGGCCGCGCCCAGCACGAGCGCCAACCCATACATGTGCCACATGGCGAGCCGCCCACTCCAGAGCAGCAGCATGAGCGCCAGGTAGGCCAAAAAGTTGGCCAACTGCGCACTGAGGATGATCCGCCGCCGGCCAACTTTGTCGGTGAGCGGGCCGGAGATAAAGCCGCAGACCAAGAAGGGCGCGCTGCGGCAAAAGCCCACCAGCGCGACGGCCCAGGGCGAGTTGGTCAATTCCAACACCAGCCACCCCACAATGACACTCTCCATAAAGACCGTCTGCCACCAGAGTGCGTTGCTGCTCAGGAGGCGGCGATAATCACCATTGCGCATCATGGCGCGCACACGGGTCCAAAAGGGGTCAGAAAGCGTTGCTGCAGAAGTCACCATCGGGCGAAACTCCAAAGGGCGTCACTCGTCAAACTGACTCGTCTATACTACCGTTGATTTGAAAATCGGACTTTGTAAAGACGCTTACTCCTTCGAGTAACTCCGGTTTTCAAACAGAGTTCAGTATAGCGTCGCGCGCCAACCGCCGTATGCCGGTGGCAAAATGGGTTGGCATATCGGGCGCCTGCATACGGGCCGTTCTGCGCGCTAGATTTCATCTGCGGGCCGGCGCAGATTGCGGAGCGGGCGTTCGCGATAGGGTCGCTGCGCCAGCGCCTCCTCGTCCAGGTCGATGCCCAGGCCGGGCGTGGTGGGCAGCTCGATATGGCTCTCATTGACGACGAACGGTGTGCGGTTGATCGTGTTGCCCATCTCTTCAAAATTGACAAAGTATTCGGTGATGAGAAAATTGGGCATCCCGGCGGAGGCATGAAGGGTGGCGGCCAGCCCAACCGTGGTGCTGTTGTAGTTGTGGGGCGCCACGGCAATGTGATACGGCTCGGCCATGGCCGCGATCTCGCGCAGCTCCAGAATGCCGCCGCAGACGCACACATCGGGGTTGAGGATGTCCGCCACCCGGCGCTGGATAATTTCCTGGAATTCGATCTTCAGGTAAGCCTCCTCACCGGTGACGACCGGGAGGTTGATGCCTTGTTTGGCGGCCAACAGGCCATCCAGGTCGCGCACCGACACTGGCTCCTCATACCAGAAGGGCGCGTAAGGCTCCATCATCCTGGCGACACGGATCGCATGCATGGGCGCCAAACGCCGGTGAACCTCAATGAGAATCTCCACGTCCGGCCCCACGGCTTCACGCACAGCCTTGACCTTGGCGACGGCCAGCGCCTCGTCCTTGCGGCTGATGTAGGCGCGCCAGGGGCCGGGGAAGGGGTCAAACTTGAGCGCGGTAAAGCCTTTGGCCACCACCGCCTGCGCCTGTTCGGCGGCCCGGTCTGGGTCACCGCCGCCCCCCCAACCATTGGCATAGACGCGCACCTGGCGTCGACATGCGCCGCCAAGCAGGTTATAGACTGGCTGACCGGCGGCCTTGCCCGCGATGTCCCACAATGCGTGCTCGATGCCGCTGAGCGCCGAATAGAAGTCCATGGCCCCGCGGCGAGTGGCAAAGTCGGTGTAGGCCATGTAGGTAAAGTGTTTGATGTCGAAGGGGTTCCGTCCAATCAGATAGCGGCCCAGTTGCTGCACATGTGCCTCGATGGCCAGGTCGCGGTCGAGCTGGGTGTAGCATTCGCCCCAGCCATAGAGACCGGCGTCGGTCTCTACTTTGACAAAGAGCCAATGCTTGGCCGAGCCGGGGTCAAAGAGAAAGGTCTTGACAGCGGTGATCTTCATAGCGGACTCCGTATGATTGGAACGCGTGAATGCCATACCCGTGATTGATTGAATGAAACACCCCCGCTTTGCAGGTTTTTACAGCGCAAAGACGCAGAGGGGCAAAGACGCCAAGTTGCTGTTCACCCTTTCGCCGGCGCCGCTTCGGGGGGTTGGATCACGGCGATCTCGGTCGGCTCGGGGCGGGACGATGGCAGGAATGCGATCAGCGCCGCCGTCGCCAGGGGAACGAGGCAGAGCAACAGCATGGCGTTGTAGAGACCCATGTGTGCGGGTTCGGCAAGCCAGCCGGTCAATTGCAGCCCCAATCCGCCCACGGCAAAAACAAAGCCCAGCGCCACACCCGAGCCGACGCCGGCGTTCTTGGGGAAGAGGCTCTGCGCCAGCACCAGCATGGGGGGCCACGCCGCGCCGGTGGCAAAGCCAAGGAAGGGCGCAACCCAGAAGGCGCGGCCATCGCTGAGCTGAAACATGGCGAACATGAGGGGCGCCGAGATGAGCATGGAAAAGGCCATCACACGGCCCCCACCAATCCGGTCGGCGAGAATGCCGCCGGCCAGCGACCCAAAGGAGACGGTAAAGAGCATGACCGAGGTGATCAGGCTGGCCTGGGTCTTGCTAAAGTCGGCAAGGTCGACAAAGTATTGGGGCAGAAACGCCGAAAACGATTCCTGTGACCAGGCGCGCAACGACATGACCAGAATCAGCGCCACGATGGCGACGGTCGTAAAGGCCGGGTTGAGTTCGATGCGCCAGTTGGCCGCTTTCGAGCGGTCCGCCGTGCGCTGCGCCTGGCCGGTGAGAAAGTAGAGCGCCGGCACGATCAGCAATGCGATCAGCGAGAGCACTGCGGTGCCGCCCATACCCACCCAGCCGAGGATGAGCGCCGCCAGCACAGGCCCCACGGCAAAGCCCATATTGCCGCCCAGCATAAACATGGCCACGCCTGCCGTCTTCTGGGCGCCGGCGGCAATATTGGCCCCCGACGCGCCCTGCGGGTGGAAGGCCGCGGAACCAAAGCCTGCCAGCGCCGAAACAAAGAGCGCCGTTCCAAAGGTGGGCATAAAGCCGACCGTCGCCTGGAAGATCGCCATCCACGCCACGCCGCCCACGGCAAACCAGCGGCCCCCATAGCGGTCGCTCAGGTAGCCAAAGAGCGGCTGGGTCAACGAGGAGGTCAGTTTGTAGACGGCCAGCAGCGTCCCTACCTGGGCCAGGTCGAGGCCGAGCGACTCGCGCAAATAGAGGCCGACGATGATAGGCATGGCGCCGGCCAGCATATCGGTGCAGAAGTGACCCAACGTCAGGCTCCAGAGCGTGACGTTGCGGAGCAGCGTATTCATAGGGTATCCATTGTTTTGCAGGTTTGTATGCACAAGTTACCTGGCGCAAGTCTATCATGGCCGGCGCAATCTGTCGATCTGCGGTCAGCCGCTGCGACGAAATCGGGTTTGCCCATGATTGCCAACTGAGCCCAATGTCCAGACCGGCCTTCTGCTCCACTTCGGCGTCCTGTCGATTGTCGACGGCTGGGGTCGGTGTTATGATGGCGATGACGCCATAATGGTTTTTCATTTGGTGATCCGGGTATGGGCCTGAACATCGTTCGCGCAGCGCCCCGGTGATACAGCGATTTTGGGAGAAGCCGTAGGAATCAAATATGCCGGAACCAACAAACCTAGAGATCGCCGCCATCGACATGGACGACACGCTGCTGCGTAGCGACGGCAGCGTATCGCCCCGCAACCTCGCCGCGTTACAGCAGTGGCAGCGGACAGGCAGGCAGATCGTCATCGCGACGGGGCGCCCCCGCCGGTCGGTGCAGCCCGCCCTGCCCGCCGTGTTGGGGACGCTCCCCATTATCTGCTACAACGGCGCCGAAATTCACATCAATGGGCGCACCATCTATGAGAGGCTGATACCCGCTGACGCCGTCCGCCAGATCGTGGAACAGGCGCTGACGATAGCGCCCGAGGCCACGATTGGCCTGGAGGTGCATGGTGAACTCTACCTCAATCGGGTTACCAACCGCACCACCCCCTATCACGTGGCGGATCTGCTCGAGGTGGCGCGCCACCCAGCCGCCAAGGTGTTGCTGTTTGGCGACCAACTGGAACGGCTGACGCCTCTGCTTGCCAGCCTGCCATCCACCGCACGCGCCTTGCTTTCTGCCCGCTATCGTTTTATTCAGATTCTGGCCGAAGGCGCCGACAAGGCGGTGGCCTTATGCGAGCTGATGGCAGCGTGGGGGCGCTCGTTGGCGGATGTGGTCGCCTTTGGCGATGACACGAATGACATTGAAATGCTGCGCATATCGGGGTTCGGGGTGGCCATGGCCAATGCGGTCGATGAAGTGCGCGCGGTGGCCGACCATATTACGGCTACAAATGACGAAGACGGCGTCGCGCTGGTTTTGGAGCGGTTGCTGATGGACAAGACGGAATTAGCCTGAGCGCACGGCGCGGCGTCGATGCAGGGTGGGAAGTTCAAGAAACATTTTGTCTCAATTTTCGTCATACCTGATGGATTCGTAACCGCGCTCGATTGGGCGCATCCTATCATCGATCCGAGAAGGAGTCTGGTATGCTACGATTTCTTGCCCAGAGGATCATGCCCCGGGCGCGCGTTCACCGCTTGGGGATGACAACGCTACTCGCCGGGCTGTTGCTTGCGGTGTTGGCTGCGTGCACCATCACCATCCCGCTTCCGTCCGCCCCAGCGCCTGCCACGACGCCGCCGACGGCAACGCCCGCCACCAATGCGGTGGACGATTTCGTGGCGCGGCTGATGTTGGCGCTCATCGAACGGCAATATGACACGCTCCAGCCCATGATGGGCAACCCCTTCGCTATCGGCTACTGGCGCTCCGAAGGGGCCGAATTGCCGCCCGGTGTGGCGATTGCTCAGTTGCGCACCACCTTGCTTGCGCCCAGCGCCGCGCTCGCATTCGACACCACCACCGACCTCACCGCCCTGCTCGACGGGGTCGATCCGCTGGCCATGTGGGGGCCAGATGTGCATGCGGCCAAGGCGATTTATGTCACCGGGCTTGGGCCGGAACGCAACGACGCCGCGATTCTCATGGTGGCGCTCGATCCGAGTGGCGCGCCCTATTGGCATGGGATGTTGGCCGCCCCCGGTGGCTTTGAACCGGGGGAACTGCCCCCGCCCGCCACACCGACCGGCAGCGCAACGCCCACGGCGACCGCACAGCCGCCGCCAACGGCCACCCTCCCTGCAACAGGCATCTATCCCACCGAGGTGCGCTATATCCGTGTGCTGCAAAATGTCAACGTGCGCAATGGTCCAGGCACACAGTTCAGCCGCATTGGCCGTTATGAAACCGGTCAGGTAGTCGACGTTTTTGGCGTTAACAACAATGGGACGTGGTGGAACGTGCGCTGCCCCAACGGGTCGGTCGGCAACTGCTGGGTGACCGCCGAGCGTGACACCACGCTGCCCACCACACCGCCGGGCCCAACGCCAACCCACACCGCCACCGCGCTTCCGCCGCCCGGCGAACCGATCCGCATCCAATTTCCGCCCGGTGGCGTGTCGGCCAGCGTGCGCGGCAGTGTGCAGTTCCCCACCCAGGCGCAATATGTGCTGCGGGCGCTGGAAAATCAGGAGATGACGGTCGAGATTTTCTCGCCCACCGGGCTCGCCAATTTCGCCATTCAAGGCGTCAGCGACCGGCGCGTCTACAAACGGCTTGACGACGAAACCCGCAGCGTCATCTTTCGCCTTACCTTGACGCAGGATTACTTGATCACCGTGGCGACGCGCGGCGGCCTCACCAACTACGAGCTGCGGGTGACGGTGATCACCCCCGCGCCGCCGCCGCCCCCGCCGCCAGATGAACCGATCCGCATCCAGTTCCCGCCGGGGGGGACGTCGGCATCGGCCAACGGGTTGGTGCGCCCGCCGCAGCAGGTGCGCTACGTGCTGCGCGCGCTGGCCGGCCAGGAGATGGCGGTGCAGATCGCGTCGCCGGGCAGCCTGGCCAACTTTGCCATCACCGGCGTCAGCGACGGCCAGCCCTACAAGCGGCTGGTGAACGAAGATCGCTTTTTCTCGTTTGTCTTGCCCATGACGCAGGACTATCTGATCACGGTGGCCAGCGCAGCGGGCGCGGTGGACTTCAACCTCTCGGTGTCGGTGGTGACGCCGGGCCCACCACCGCCGCCCGACAACCCGCCGATCCGCATCAACTTTGCGCCGGGCGGCACATCGGCCACGGTGGATGGCGGCCTGGTTGCCGGCGAGCGACAGGACTATCTGCTCGGCGCGGCGGCGGGCCAGGAGATGACCGTCGAACTCTACGCCGACGCGCCCAACACGCTGCTTGCGGTCAGCGGCGCCGATGGGACGGTCTTCAAGCGCGGGGCGGTGGGCGGGCCGACTTTCAGCTTTACCTTGCCCGCCACGCAGGACTACCGCATCTCGGTGATTGCCGAGGGCGGCGCCACCAATTATACGCTGGTGGTGAGCATCTATTAAACGGCGCGCGCAGCACGAGGCGCCACCGCTGTGGTCGACGGCGGTGGCGCCTATCAGGCGGCTTGATGCGCCCGATCGGGCGTGAGGCCGTGCGATGTGCGTTGCAGCCGTCACCCACAATCTTGCTGTACGCTCCATTTTCATCGTTCTCGGTGACCGCAGGTCATGTTGACGATTGGCCGAATGTTGCCGTAAAATGGCGTGAGGATGGGATTAGGGACAATGAGCAATGCTCGTTAGTCGTTGCTCATTGTATGGCGGCGTGAAATTCGTGTAGTAATTTTGGCGCACCATAGGACATCAATGAACTGGACAGGACTGGCCGCGCAAGCGTGGGACCCGTCGGGCGGGGATGCGTCCCAGGCGGACTATGCGTTCATTCGCGAGAACATTGAAGCGCGGGGCGGCCCGGCGCTGGATGTGGGCTGCGGCACGGGCCGGCTTCTGTTGCGCCATCTGCGGGTCGGGTTGGATGTGGATGGCGTGGACACCTCCGCCGATATGCTGGCCATCTGCCGCGCCAAGGCGGCGGCGTTGGGTCTGACGCCTAATCTCTACCAGCAGCCGATGCAGCGGTTGGAATTGCCGCGGCGGTACACCACCATCTACATCCCATGTGGCAGCTTTTGTCTTGTCACCGATTTGGCCGAGGCCTGGGAAACGTTGATGCGCATCAATGCCCATCTCGAAGATGGCGGGCTACTGATCTTCAATCTCTTCTGGCCCTTTGGAGATGGCGAGCCGCTCTCGCCGCAGCCGCTGGGGGGCGATGGCGTGTGGGGGGAACTCTGGAGCCACACCCAGCCCGACGGTTCGACCATTGCCCAACACCTCATGCGACTGCGCGTTGACCGGGTCGAGCAGTTGCTGTGGGCCAAGCGCCGCTATCAGCATATTGTCGATGGCCAGGTGATGGCGGAAGAAATTTTCGATTCGAATGAACGTTGGTATTTCAAGCACGAGATGCTCCTCATGCTCGAGAAGACCGGCTTTCGCCATGTACAAGTCAAGGGCGACTGGACCGATGCAGACTTTGCCGAGCCGCACAGCAGCATCGTCTATGTCGCCCGCAAATAGCAAATGCCTCCATCACAGCCCCTCTCGGAGAGATGAACCATGTCGAAGATCATTGCACCCTACGGCGCCTGGCGTTCTGCGGTCACGGCGGATCAGCTGGCTGAGGCTGGGGTCAGCCTCAGCTATCTACGCATCGTCGGCGACACCGTCTATTGGATTGAAGGACGCCCGCTGGAAAAGGGCCGCTCGGTGCTGGTGCGCCGAACCGGGGACGGGAAGATCGCAGATGTGACGCCCGCTGCGTTCAACACGCGCACCATGGTGCATGAATACGGCGGCGGCGCCTATCTGGTGAATGGCGATACGGTTTACTTTTCCAACTTTGCTGACCAGCGCCTCTATCGCATCGCCCCCGGTGAGGCCCCCACAGCGCTGACGCCGGAACCCCCCGCGCCGCGCAGCATTCGCTACGCCGATGGCGTGGTGACGGCGGATGGCCGTTTCCTCGTCTGCGTGCGCGAGCGGCACGAAGAAGCCGGCGTTATCAACGAACTGGCCGCCATTGCGCTGGATGGTTCGGACGCACAGTACATTGTGACCGGCGGCTATGATTTCTACGCCGCCCCGCGCATCAGCCCCGACGGCAAACAACTGGCCTGGCTCTGCTGGCAAAACCCGCAGATGCCGTGGGATGGAACGGAGCTATGGGTGGCCGACCTGGCAGCCGACGCCACTGTGCACAACGCCCGCAGGATCGCCGGCGGCCCCACTGAATCGCTCTGCCAGCCGCTCTGGAGCCCCGACGGCGTGCTTCATGTGATCTCCGACCGCACCAATTGGTGGAATCTCTATCGCGTGGTGAATGGCGCGCTCGAAGCGGTTGCCCCCATCGACGCCGAGTTGGGCGAACCGCAGTGGGTCTTTGGGCAGGCTCGCTACACCTTTCTGCCCGACGGCGCCATCGCCTGCATCTATACCCAGAATGGGCTGGATTACCTTGGCCTGATCCGCCCGGGAAGCCGGCATATTGAACCGATCCTGTGTGACTATACGGCGCTCGCCTGGCTGCAAAGCGACGGGGAACGGCTCTGGCTCATCGGCGGCAGCCCGACCAGCGGGTCAACGGTTTTCGCCCTCGACCTGGCGACCGGGCAGGTGGAGATTGTCAAGCGCGGGCTGCGCACCGAGATCGACGCCGCCTTCTTCTCCGCCCCGCAGCCGATTGAGTTCCCCACCGAGGGTGGGTTGAGCGCACACGCCCTCTATTACCCGCCCGCCAATCCGCACTACGCAGGGCCGGCGGATGAGCGCCCGCCGCTGCTTGTGATCTGCCACGGCGGGCCTACGGGCGCAACGTCGGCCCAGTTGTCACTCAGCGTCCAATACTGGACGAGCCGCGGCATTGCGGTGGTGGATGTCAACTACGGCGGGAGCACGGGATATGGGCGGGACTATCGCCAGCGGCTCAACGGCAACTGGGGCATTGTCGACGTGATGGACTGCATCAACGCGGCGCGCTACCTGATCGACCAGGGGTTGGTCGACGCCCGGCGCGTCGCCATCCGTGGGGGCAGCGCCGGCGGCTATACGACCCTGCGCGCGCTGACCTGGAAGGATTTCTTTGCCGCGGGGGCAAACTACTTTGGCCTGGCCGAGCTGGAGGTTTTTGTCGATGACACCCACAAATTTGAGGCGCGCTATCTCGACACCCTGGTCGGCCCCTA
>JAHDWG010000277.1 GCA_023384495.1 Caldilineaceae bacterium | reverse complement strand
AAGGCGCTCTTTGCATTGCCCGACGGCCACACCATTGAGGCCGTGCTCATGCTCTATGACCGGCGGCGCACCCTCTGCATCAGCAGCCAGGCCGGTTGCGCCATGGGTTGCACCTTCTGCGCCACGGCTCAGGGGGGCCTCGTGCGCAATTTGACCGCGGGCGAGATCGTGGCGCAGGTGCTCTACTTTGCCCGCTATCTGGACGACCTCAGCGCGCCCCCGGCGATGGAGGTCGACCGCCCCACCCATGTCACCAATATTGTGCTCATGGGCATGGGCGAGCCGCTGCATAACTACAAGCATGTCTGGGCTGCGCTCCACCGGCTGACCGACCCCGACGCCTTTGGGCTGGGCGCACGTCACATCACGCTCAGCACGGTGGGCCTGGCCCCCATGATCGACCGCATGGCGGACGAACCGTTGCAGATCAACCTGGCCGTGAGCTTGCACGCGCCCAACGATGAGTTGCGCGGGCAGCTTGTGCCGGTCAACAAGGCGTATCCCGTGGATGAGGTGTTGGCTGCGGTGGCGCGCTACATCGCCAAAACCAACCGCCGCGTCACCTTTGAATATGCGCTGATGGAGGGGATCAACGACAGCCCTGAGTTGGCTCACGAACTGGGGCGGAAGCTCAAAGGGCTGCTCTGCCACGTCAACGTGATCCCGCTTAACCCGATCCCCGATAGCCCCTACCAGCCAACCAGCGACGCCGATACTGAGCGCTTTGTGGCGGTCTTGCGCGGCCACGGCGTACCCGCCACCGTGCGCTTGCGGCGGGGTATCGAGATCAACGCCGGCTGCGGCCAGTTGCGCCGCGCGCTGACAGCCAAAGCCCAACTGACCCATGCCTGAACCAACATCCGCACACCACACCCAGGCGGCTGCCCCACAGCCGCACAATCCAAACCCTGCGCCGCAGGTTGCGTCGGTGGACGCACACGCCAGTTTGACCAAAAAATACCCGTTGTTGCTGCCGTTGGAAGCGTTGGACGGCGACGATCTGGTGTTACTGATGCACGCGGCGCACGACTGGCTTGCCGAGCATTATGAGATGGTCAACTTGCTCAACGTCTTCCCCGTACGCGACGGCGACACAGGCACCAACATGTTGTTGACCGTGCGGGCCGCCTGGTCCGAGGCAGCCGCGTGCAAAAACGGGCGCGTTTCCGTGGCCCTCAAAGCCGCGGCTCAGGGCGCTTTGCTTGGTTCGCGCGGCAATTCTGGCGTGATCTTCAGCCAAATCTTGCACGGTATGAGCCAAACGCTCGCCACCGATGAACGGCTATCAGCCCGCAATTTGGCGCAGGCATTGGCGCAGGGGACAGAAGCAGCCTATCGCTGTGTCACCACGCCGGTCGAGGGCACAATCCTCACCGTGATCCGCATGGTGAGCGAGCGGGCGGCCAGCCTGGCGCCCTCGATCACTGACCTGCGCACATTCTTTGCCCACCTCGTTTATGCCGCAGACCAGGCCGTTGCCCACACCCCCGATCTGTTGCCGGTGTTGAAGCAGGCCGGCGTTGTCGATTCAGGCGGCAAAGGCCTCTATCTAATTTTGGATGGCATGCATCGTGCGCTAATGGGCCAGTGGGGGGCGGGCGCCGACGCGCCTGGCGCGGATGGATGGGGCGCCGAGCCACAGCGTGAGATGCCACGGCCCCTCAAGGGGCAACGCACGCTCCCGCCGGTGCAATGGGGGTTCGACGTGCAGTTCTTGGTAGAGCGCCCGAGCCTCTCTGTCGACGCCATTCGAGAAGCGATCTCGGGCATGGGCGACTATCCGCTGATCGAAGGGGATCAGGACCTGGTGAAGGTGCATGTCCACGTAGCAGACCCTGGCGTTCCGCTCTCTTATGCGGTGAGGATCGGCTTTGTCACCGATGTGGTGGTGGAAAACATGGATGACCAGGTGGCGGCAACCAGTGCGGCGCCTACGGCGTCAACGAGCGCCACGCAGACAAGCGATGTGGCTGTGGACGCTGATGCAATTGCATTGGTCGTCGTGGCGCAGGGTGAGGGCTTTGGCGAAATTTTTCGAGCATTGGGGGTGGCCGCGCTGGTGGATGGCGGCGCAACGATGAACCCCAGCACAGGCGAACTGGCTGAAGCGATCAGCCAAACACCAAATCGACGCGTGCTCGTGTTGCCCAACGACGCCAATGCGCTGCCTGCCGCCCAACAGGCTGCCGACCTTGTCATGGAAGCAAACCCGACCCGCCAGGTGCTGGTTGTTCCCACCAAGACAACACCGCAGGGCATTGCCGCTGTCTTGGCCTGTAATCCAACGACCCCCAACCTGTCGGAAGTTGTGACGCAACTTCAGGAGCATATTTCACAGATCGATACCGGTGTGGTCGCGCAGGCGGCGCGTGATGCTGAATTTGACGGTGTCACGGTGGAGATCGGCGACTTTATTGGGTTGCATGATGGCCGTCTTGTCACTAGCAGCCACTCCCCAGACGAAGTTGTGCTTTCGTTGCTCGAACAGATGGCGGCTGAAGAGAGCGATCTGATCACCATCTATGCCGGGGCGCCAATCGCCGCGAGCGACGCCGAAAATTTGAAAGAAATGGTCAGGAGCCGTTATCCTGATCAGGAGATTGAACTGGCCTTTGGCGGTCAGACGAACGAGCATTATATCCTGTCGACAGAGTAGAACGGCGAAAGCTTACACTTTATACCTGACTTGTCACTTGTTTTGCCATGAATAACGTACGAATTGTCACCGATAGCAACGTGGCCATTGCGCCCGAACTGATCGAACGGCACCAGATTCGCATTCTTCCCCACCTGATCAAGGCCAACGGGAAGATCAGCGAAGAACAGCCCGATTATGGGGTGGAAGCGCTTTTTGCACAGTTGCCACCCGCCGCCATGCTCACCCGCGACCAGTTGCCGCTTGTCCTGCCTGCCGACCTCAACAGCATTGTTCGCTGTTATCAGCAGGTGGCGCGTGAGGCCGAGCAGATCGTCTCGATCCACCTGAGCAGCCAGCTCAGCCCCATGTGGAACATGGCGCGTCGCGCCGCCGAAATGCTCAAGGGGCGCTATACGATTCGGGTGATCGACAGCATGTCGGCATCGTATGGGTTGGGCATCTTGGTCGAGATGGCGGCAGAGGCGGCGGCGCGCGGCGCGCCCGTACACGAGATCGCCCGCCTTGTCAACGGCGCAGTGCCTCATCTCTATCTTTCCGTCTTCTCCGAGAGTCTCAATTACCTGGAACGCAGCGCCCACCTGAGTGGTTCACAGAGCATCTTGGGTACACTGTTGGGTATCAAGGCCATGCTGATGATGGAAGAAGGAAAATTCCATCCGCTGGAGAAAGTGCAAACCCGTGAAGAGGTGGTGGACAAGCTCTTTGAGTTTGTGGGCGAGTTTGCCCATGTCGAGCGAGTGGGGATTATGCAACATATGTATGCCGACGAGCGCGAGACGCTCACCGAACGGCTGCGCGAGTTGCTGCCCAATGCCACGATCCAGGCCATTCCATACCCGCCAAGTTTGGCCGTCCACCTGGGGCCGAATATGCTCGGCGTGGTCGTCTACGAAGGGGCTTAGCGAACGCTGTGACTATGTCTTCTGCATTTTTGCGATTGAAGCGCATCCTCGAGCTGGAGGCCAAACAAGGCTGGCGTAACCGCGCGGTTATCGGCGGGATTCGCGCCATGAGCGAACGCTGGCTCCATGACGCCGGCGCCGAGGCTGCCCCTGCCGGCCTGGTGGCCGCCGTTGTGTCACTCATGGAGCAATATGATGCCGCTACTCAAGAGGCGCGCCCCGCCATTGCCGAGCGAATTCTGCGCGTGTTGGCGGGTGAAGAGGTTGTCGCTGCGGAGCCTATGCCGGTTGCCCCCGATGCTGAAACGGACAAGCTCGCGCTCGATGGCGTAGACGAGCTTCCAGGTGAAGACGCCGCCACCCCGCGCAGCAAGGCAGCCAACGACTGGGGCCAGGAGACGGCTGATGAGGCCGACGAGGCCGACGACGCCACCATGAGCTACGCGGCTGACATTCCACCGCCCGATCCAACGCATGTTGCCCGCGAACGGTTGCGCCGTCAACAGCCACGCACCAAGCGCCGCCCCGACGATCTTCAGGCCTCACCCACCATCATGTCTGGGGTTGGCCGCTCCACTGCCGAGCAACTGGCCCGGCTGGGCATCACAACCATGCTCGATCTGCTCTGGCATCTGCCTCACCGCCACGAAGACTACACCACCATGCGCACCGTCTCGCAGCTTCTCCCCGGCGAACAGGTGACACTCATCGCCAATATCTGGGATGTGCGCGACCGCAAAGTGGGCATCAACCGGCAACTCGTCCAGGCGATCCTGGCCGACGGCACCGGCACCCTCCACGCCACATGGTGGAACAAATATGTGCGCAACCAACTCACCGTTGGCTCGACCATGCGCTTTAGCGGCAAGGTGGGCCTTTATATGGGGCAGAAGACGCTCGATAACCCTGTTTTTGAAGAACTGGACGATGAGATGGTGGCGACGGGCCGGCTCGCGCCCGTCTATCCGCTCACCGAGGGGCTGAGCCAGAAGCGCATCCGCGCCTTCACCCGCCAGGCGCTCGACGAGTTTGTTGGGCTGTTGGAAGACCCCCTGCCCCCTGCCCTGCGCGAACAGTATGGCCTGATTGACCTTGCCACCGCGCTCGAGCAAATGCACTTCCCCGATGACGCCGACCAACTGGCCGCGGCCAGTCGCCGTCTGGCCTTTGAAGAATTCTTCTATCTCCAACTGGGCGTACTCCAGCGTCGCCACGAAATCCAGGCGCAGACCGCCCCAGCGATCGAGGTGGACGCCTCGTTGCTGGAACGGTTCCGCGCCCGGCTGCCCTTTGCCCTGACCGGCGCGCAAGAGCGCGTCCTCGGCGAGATCGTGCAAGACTTGCGCCGCGCGCTCCCGATGACGCGGCTGGTGCAGGGCGATGTGGGCAGCGGCAAAACAGCCGTGGCCGCTGCCGCCATGTGGGGCGTCGCCAATCACGGCCTCCAGTCTGCGTTGATCGCGCCGACGCAGATCCTGGCTGAGCAGCACCATCGCGGCATCAGCCGCATGTTGGCCGAACTTACCCGGCCCGACGGCGAACCCGTGCGGGTGGCGTTGCTCACTGGCCGCGTCACCGGCGCCGAGCGCGAGGACGCGCTGGCCGGGCTGCGCGAGGGGGCGGTCGATATCGTCGTCGGCACTACGGCCCTGATTCAAGAGCATGTGACCTTCGCCAACCTGGGGTTTGTGGTGGTGGACGAGCAACATCGCTTTGGTGTTGAGCAGCGAGGCGCGCTGCGCAGCCAGGGCGAACTGCAACCGCACCTGCTGGTGATGAGCGCCACCCCGATCCCGCGCAGCCTTGCCCTTACCCTCTACGGCGACCTTGATCTCAGCCTGATTGACGAAATGCCGCCAGGCCGCACGCCGGTGGTGACGCGGCTCTTCCGCCCCGGCGAACGCGAGCGGCTCTATCGCTTTCTGCGCCGCGAGGTGGCCGAGGGGCGACAGGCTTTTATCGTCTACCCGCTGGTGGAAGAGAGCGACAAGCTCGACGTGGGCGCGGCGACGGAAGCCTACGAACAGTTGCGCACCACGGTTCTGCCCGACTTGCGCATCGCCCTGCTCCACGGGCGTATGAGTGGGGCAGAAAAGGACGAAGTGATGAGCTGCTTTGCCGCCGGTGAATACGACGTGCTGGTGAGCACCAGCGTCATCGAGGTGGGCATCGACGTGCCCAACGCCTCGCTCATCCTCATCGAGGACGCCGAACGTTTTGGGCTGGCGCAGTTGCACCAGTTGCGCGGGCGGGTGGGGCGCGGGCAACACAAGAGCTACTGCGCGCTCATCAGCAAGGCGACCGGGGCGGACGCCGAAGAGCGGCTGCGCGCGCTGGAGGCCACCGACAGCGGCTTTGTGCTGGCCGAAAAGGACCTGGAGTTGCGCGGCCCCGGTGACTTCCTCGGCACCCGTCAAAGCGGCCTGCCCACCCTGCGCATGGCGCGCCTCAGCGACCTGACGACGCTCACCATTGCACGCGAGGCGGCGCAGCAATTCTTTGCCCAAGCGCCCGACCTGGCCCAATACCCGCGGCTGGCCGAACAGGTGCAGAAATTCTGGCGCGGCCATGGCGATGTGAGCTGATGTCTGGACAAAAACACCCCGATCCATTCAGAGAAAGTGCGGAGGAAACATTTCATGAACTATCGCCAACTTGGCAATTCGGGCCTGCGCGTCTCGGTGATTGGCCTGGGCACGAATCAGTTCGGCGGCAAGGTCGACCAGGCCGGCGTCAACGAGATCATCGACGGCTGTCTAGACCTGGGGATCAACTTCATCGATACGGCGGATGTCTACACCCGCGGCAATTCAGAGACGACGCTGGGCGTCGCGCTCAAGGGCAAGTGGGACAAGGTGGTCTTTGCGACTAAGGTGGTTAGCCCCACGGGCGATGGCCCCAACGACCGCGGCGCCTCTCGCTACCATATCATCAATGGCGTCGAGGCGAGCCTGCGCCGTATGCAGACCGACCACATCGACCTCTATCAGATGCACCAGTGGGATGACATCACCCCCATCGAAGAGACGCTGCGCGCGCTGGATGACCTCATCACCAGCGGCAAGGTGCGCTACATCGGCGCCTCCAATTACACCGCCTGGCAACTGGCGCGCGCCAATGTGATCGCCGAACTGCGCAACTGGACGCCCTTTGTCAGCATCCAGAACCAATATCACATGTTGGAGCGCGGCGAGGAGCGCGAGATGATCCCCTTTTGCAACGCCCACAATGTGGGGATTCTGCCCTTTTTCCCATTGGCCGGGGGCTTTCTCACCGGCAAATACAAACGGGGCGAGGCTGCCCCTGAAGGTTCGCGCGGTGAATCCAGCCTCTATGTGCAGAAGTACATGACCGACGACAACTATACGATCGTCGAAACGCTGACGGCGTGGGCCGAGGAACGTGGGCACACCATGACCGAACTGGCGCACGCCTGGTTGCTGGCCCAACCGCAGGTCGGCTCGGTCATCTCCGGCGCAACTCGGCTCGAACAGGTGCAGGCGAATGTACAGGCCGCCGACTGGCGACTGACCGCCGAGGAACTGGCCGTCGTCAACGCGGTGCTCAGTGGTGAATAACATGGCCGTGAGTCATCCCATTTTTAGCAAGGCCCGTGTGCTGTGACCGAAGCTGTCTGCGGGGTCTTAAAGCTGCAATCGAAGGGGGCAGGCGTCCTGCGCGACCCGGCGCTCTCCTTTCAGCCCGGGCCGGATGACCCCACCGTGTCCGCCAGGCTGATCCGTGACCATGGCCTCGCCGAGGGGGCCGTGGTCTGTGGCGCGGTGCGCCGCAACAGGCAGGGACCCCAACTGGCCACGGTCGAATCGGTCTGCGATCTGACGCCCGAACAATTTCAGGCGCGCACGCGCTTTGAGCGGCTGGTGGCCATCGACCCTGTAGAGCGCTTCCGCCTGGGGGATGCGGGCAGCGTCTCCATGCGTGTCATCGACCTGCTGGCGCCGATTGGCCGTGGCACGCGCGGGCTGATCGTGGCGCCCCCTCATAGCGGCAAGACCCAATTGCTGGAGGAGATTGCGCGCGCCATCCGCGCCGAGCGGCCCCAAGCGCGTATTATCGTGCTGCTCATCGACGAGCGGCCCGAAGAGGTCACCCACTTTCGGCGCACAGCGCAGGCCGAGGTGCTGGCCAGTTCCAACGACCACGGCATCAAGGCGCACATGGAGTTGGCCGAGCTGACCATGGCCCACATTCGCTGCGAGTTGGAGTGTGGCCGCGATGTGGTGCTCCTGCTCGACAGCATCACGCGGCTGGTGCGCGCCTTCAACTTGGGTGGCGCCGGCGCCCGCCGCACCCTTTCGGGGGGGCTGGATGCCCAGGCGATTGAGATCCCGCGGCGGCTCTTTGGCCTGGCCCGCAACATCGAAGGCGGTGGCTCGGTAACGGTGATCGCCACCGCGCTCATCGAGACCGGCTCGCGCATGGATGACCACATCTTCGAGGAGTTCAAGAGCACGGGCAACAGTGAGATCGTGTTGGACCGGGCGCTGGCCGAAGCGCGCCTCTTCCCGGCCATCAACATCCCGGCCAGCGGCACACGCAAAGAGGAGCTGCTCTACAGCGCCGAAGAAATGGAACGGCTCACCGCGCTGCGCCGTTGGCTAGCGGGCCGCGAACCCAAAGTTGCGCTGGCCGAGCTGCTCAAACTGCTCGAACGCGCACCGACGAATGAGGAGCTGCTGCGCCGGCTCAAAATCGTGCGCCCCCGCGCCCGCCCCACAAGGCCGGCGTAAAGCCAGGCAACACAGAGTGCACAGAGGGAATTCGCCGTACGCTGGTCTGCCTCTGTGCTCTGGTATGTTCGGCGCTGTGTGTCGAACTCTGTGCATCTCTGTGTTGCTTATGTTGTTGCTGTGCGGAATCGCCGCCGTTGAGAGCTTCTGTTGACCATGTCACCCACGATTGACGCGATTGAGATCCATCACTATCGACTGCCGCTGGACCCTCCCTTCCACGCGGCGTGGGACCCGCAGCCGCGCAAGAGCCACACGGTGACGCTCGTCCGCGTACGCGCCGGCGACTTTGAGGGGCTTGGCTCTGGCGACGCTATGCTGGGCTTTGCCGGCCACGAAGCGCTCTTTCTGGGCCGCGACCCCTTTGACATCGAGCGCCATGTGCAGGTGCTCGACAACTTGCAATTCATGTATGGCCGCTGCTGGCCGTTCGAGATCGCGCTCTGGGACCTCATGGGGCAGATTACAGGGCTGCCGCTGTGGAAGCTGTTGGGCGGGCGCGCCGACCGCGTGCGCGTCTACGCCTCCATGGGGCAGCGCCGCCCCACCGCCGAACGGGCAGAAGCGGCGCGGCGGCTCAAGGAGGCCGGTTTCTCTGCGCTCAAACTGCGCTTCTACGCCGATAACCTGCGCGAGAACCTGGCCGTGGCCCGCACCGTGCGCGACGCCATCGGCCCCGACATGGCCCTGCTGGTGGACGCCAACCAGGGCTGGCGCATGCCGTGGGATGTGCGCCCACCGTGGGATTTCAAAACCGCTTGCGATGCCGCCGACGCGCTGGCCGAGCTCGACGCCTTCTGGCTCGAAGAGCCGCTGCCGCGCACCGACTACCGCGGCATGGCCGAGTTGCGACGCCAGGCGCGCATCCGCATTGCCGGCGGTGAGGGCAACCGAGACTTCTCCGAGCTGCGCGAATGTCTGCATCACGGCTCGCTCGACGTCTACCAGGCCGACGTGGCGTGGAGCACGGGGATCCTGCGCGCCCGCCAATTGGCCGCCGAGGTGCAGGCCGCCGGTGCGCTCTACTCCCCCCACACCTGGGGTGATGGACTGGTGCTGTTGGCCAACCTGCACGTGGCCGCGGCCCTCTCCACCGCACCCTTCTTCGAGTTCGCCTACGACCCGCCCGAGTGGACCCCGGCGCGGCGCGACTATATTCTTCCCCAGCCCATCGAGGCCGACGCCCAGGGCTACGTCACCCTACCCGATGCGCCAGGGCTAGGCGTCGCCGTCGACTGGCCCGCGCTCGAACCGCTCCGCATCCACACCGGGACGATGGAGAGACACCAAGCATGACCATCCGTATCGAAGTGACAAGTAAATCCCAAACCACCACCGCGCAACTCCTGCGCGACGCCGCCGCCCTGGGCATTGCCAATCTCACCGGCTGCCGGGTTGCGCGCCTCTATTTTTTGGCCGAAGACCCCGGCGCCGAGGCCATCGAGCGCCTGTGCCACCTCCTCCTGGCCGACCCGGTCACCGACACCGCCACCTGGCGCAACCTGGCTGGCCCCCAGTCTCCAGTCTCCAGTCTCCAGTCTCCAGTTTCCATCATCGAAGTCGCGCCCCGCCCCGGCGTCACCGACGTGCCGGCGCGCGAACTGGCGCGCGGCATGGTCGAGATCGGGCTACCCGAATGCGCGGTGGCCACCGGCGCGCGCTACGAGCTGAGCGGCGACC
>JAHDWG010000276.1:596-10052 GCA_023384495.1 Caldilineaceae bacterium | reverse complement strand
GGGCGAGGCGGGCACAAAGGGCAGGCCCAGTGCGGGCCACGGCTGGCGCTGTTCCCAGCCCGCCACCGGGATCACGGTGAGCGCTGCGCCCAGGTTGCGTTCGGCGTTCCACAGGCGCGCCAGCTCGCCTGGGGTCAGGCTATGGCGGATGGGGATGGCCCAGCGGCCCACAAAGCTGGCAAGTTGGGCTTCGTCCAAAAGGGGGCCTTCGGCCTGCGCCAGGTCGCCGCCGAGCGGGTTGGGGCGATCCAGCACCCAAAGGGGGAGGTGGTGGCGGGCGCACGCTTCGAGCACATACGAGAGCGTCCAGATATAGGTGTAGAAGCGGACGCCGATGTCGGGGATGTCAAAGAGTAGCAGGTCGAGCCCGGCGAGCATCTCGGCGGTGGGTTCGAAGGTGGCGCCATAGAGGCTGAGCACGGGCAGCCCGGTGAGCGGGTCGGTGGCGTCAGCGACCTCGGCGCCATCGGCGGCGGCCGCGCCCAGCCCATGTTCGGGCGCAAAGAGCGCGACCAGATTCACGCCGGCCTGTTGCAGCGCCAGCCGGGTGGGCGTCAGCGGGTGGGGCAGCGCGGCGGTGGTTGCGGCGTCGTTGGTGACCAGGCCGATACGCTTGCCGGCCAGTGTGGGTGTGTGGTTGCGGAGCAGGGTGTCAACGCCAAAGTGGATCATGGGTTTGCCTCTGGTTTGTCTGGGCGCGCTGTCAGCGGATATGGGGGGACGAATTGCACGGATGGTCACCGGCGAGTCGGGCGCCGTTGCCTGGCGCAGGAACGGATCGTTCGGGGCATGGGGTGCGCAGGCGCAATGCCGGCTGGCGCGCCCAATCATACACCTGCCGTGGATTCCCCCAAAATTGGGGGGAAGCTTCTGGCCTGTGTAGCGATGCTGGCGCTTTGCGCCCACTTCGTGAACGGTGGGCAGCGAACCGCCGGTGCGATAGTTGCCATACCCTCGGTACCCCTGCCCGACATCGAACGCGCCGCTGCTGGTGGTGGAGAGCGCGGTGCTGCTCAGGTGGTCTTGGTGCAGATAGGTGATCGCCCCAGTCCCCCGCTTCATGGCCACGCGCTGGCCGCCAAAGAAGTAGTACTTGACGATGACCCCGTTGTCCACCTCGTAGTGGGCGAAGGGGTAGAGCGTGGTCGCCCCGTTGCTCACCTTGCGCACGCGGATGCCATGCTCGTTGTAGTAGTACGACTCGCTCAGACCGGTGGCCGCTACGCCCACCAGCTGGTTCTCCACATTCCAGGTCAGCGTCTGCTGGCTGCTCAGCCCCTTGTTGCGGATGGTGACGTTGCCGTTGAGGTCGTAGTCATACCTGTCCACCCCGCCCACCGTGTTCACGGCGTGCTTTACCCCAATTGTCGCGTCGCCTGACTCACCGTCTGATCAGCGGCAGCCAGCTCAGCCTACCGATGGCCACAGCCGACGGATGTACAAAGTCGCTGCCGTCAGGGTTGACGATGGTCAACGGATAGATGCCGGGCCCCAACGTTGGCGGCAATGTGACCTCAAGGTGTTGTTCGTCGACCCAACGCACCATTGCCAACGTCTGCTCGCCAAGGCGAACAGTGGGTGTCGCAAAGAAATTCTCGCCCGTAAGACGAAGCGTGACTGCAACGCCAACTTCCACATTGGCAGGTGAAACATCATGGACAACCGGCGTTGTCCATGGGCCAACGCTCACCCGATCCAGCAAGACGCTCACCTGGGTGTCGCTCAGCGGCTGGGAGACGCCAAAGGTGATGGTGATTGTTTCGCCCGCCCAGGGCTCCAGATCAGCCCACCCATGTGTCCACAACGGGGTGATCGCGGTAGCACTGAAGATCGCGGTCGTCGTCACCTCATTGCTGACTGTCACTGCAAAGCGCGAGGCGCCGGTTGTGCCCCCCTCGAGCGTATAGAAAAAGGCCAATGTTGGCCGATACATGTCAGCTGGAATTTGGATACGCTGGCTGAGGGCGCTTTCAACGGTCTGCGTGATCCAAGGCGTCGGGTGATATTCGTACGAGAAGGAGCCAATGCCAATCCCGGTGGCCCACACCGCGTGCAGCGAATTCGCCGCGCCCGCCGCCATCAACTGTGGACGGGCATAGTCATCGCCAACACCCGTGCGGTTCAATTCCCCCCATTGTTCTCCCAATGGCTTAGCGCGGTATCCGACAAATTCAGCCGTCGTTCCCTCCCCATTGACCGCATAGAGCGTGTCCGCAGCGTCGGCCAGGATTGTCGCCGCCGGCAGCCCCAGCGCCTCTGGAGTCACCCACTCGCCGCCAGCCGGCAAGCTGGAATAGAGCATCCCCCCATCGCGTATCCAAAACAAGTGTAGTTCATTGTCATGCGTGCGCCGGACGGTGAGGTTCTCGATGGAAAAGTCGTCGAGAACGGTATGCACCAGCGACCAGCCGCCGTTGGGCTGTCGCACTCGATAACGGATTGATGTGCGGGCGCTGCCGTTGATCCGCCTTTCAACCCAGAAGAGATAGGCCGCGCCATCGCCGAGCACAGCCAGCGTCGCATCCAACCGCTGGTCTTCAATCGTGGCCACCGGTTCGGGGTCGGACCAGACCCCGTTGGGCGTGCGGCTTCGATAGAACAGCGCATACTCACCCAGGTGGATGACTGCCCGGTCTGTGTACATCATGTGGATACGCCCCTGGTCATCCAACACCAGATTGGGGTGACCGCTGGCGCCAAGTGGTTCGACGCTGCCCCAGGAACCATCGGGGCGTCGCTGGCGAAAGAAGTGAAGCGGATGGAGCGGGCCTTCGGGGAGGTCAGCCCATACGAACGAAAGACGCCCCTCATCATCGGCCAGCGCCGCCACAATCGATGGCGGTATCTGTGGGATAACCTCGGCCCACCGCCAGCTTCCATCCGCATCCCGCCGTTGATAATAGGGTTCGTTGAGAAGGGTTCGGCCCAATAGATGCACTGTATCGTTCCGGTCCGCCATCAGCGCGTTGACGCCAAATCCAATGTCGAGCACCTCATCGGGCGAACAGCCAGGGTGGACGCCCGGGGTGCACTGGGGAATGGGCGTATATCTGCGCGGTGGGGGACAGAGGCTCGCACATGCATGGCCCAGCCGCGCTGCATTGCGACCGCTGTGTGGGTTCTCAGTGACAAGGGAAGGTAGTGGATCACCCGCTGTGACCCACCCGGCAAACGCGATTGCGTCCTCGAACCCGCCGTTTTGAACCAGGTTTTCTGCCGGCAATTCATAGAACGTTCGATGACGGTCGCCTTGCATCATGAGGGTTTGGTCGTTGTTCAGCACATGCCGGGCCGACCGGCCCAAATAGGCTTCAAAGGCGCCGCCAGCGTCCGTAGTTGCCGGCGTCAAGGGGGCAGGGCTGACCGCCACCGCACGCCGACGGTGCGGTGTGCCGCGCGGGTCAAGAATGTTGCCGGTCAGCCGCCACGCGAACAGCGTCGTTTCGGTGTCGTACTGTGCCTCAGGGGGCCACGGCTCCCAGTTGCCGGCGAAATCGAGCGCCCGGCTGCGCAGATAGAGTTTCCCGGCAGGCAGGCGCCCCAGCTGGATGTCGTGCATCGTCAATTCGTAATGCTCTAACCAACTGGCATTGGCGTCGGTGCGCATCTGCAATTGATAATGCCAGACGCCCGACGGCCCCACATCCTCCCCCTCAAACGACACCACCAAGTCAGGAAGGCGCGAATAACGGGGCAAAGCCCGCACGTGTGAAACGGGCGGCCAGGGGTCTGCATGACCGACATCGATCATGCGGGTCTCTGCCGTATGCAACTCGAATTCATATCCCCAGCCACACCGGTCCACGGGTAGGACATATAGATAAACACCCTCAGCAGCCAACCCACGCCCGCCACGTCTGCGGTCAACCCGCGTGACTACGACACCGCTGCTGTCCGGCAGCCAGGCGTTGATCAGATGATCCCAGCGCGTGCTTGGCTCGCAGGTCAACAGCCGCAGATCCGACCCATCGGCGTTAATCAGCGCCGGCTCGTTTGCACCGCCACCGTCGGCGTCGAAATCAAAGGCCAGATATGCGCCATCCGGTGACCAGCGCACACGCGCCGCCAGGCGATGAGCAGCGGAGAGCGCGCGGGCTTCGCTGCCGTCGGCGTTCATCACCCAGATTACCCCGTCCTGTCCGCTGCGACGCACCCAGGCAATCTGGCTGCCGTCCGGCGACCAACTGGGGTAGAGATCCTCCTCTGGGCCAAAAGTCAAACGTACAGGGTCGCCGCCCCCCGCGCTGATGCGATAGAGCTCGGCATTCCCATCCCGATTCGAGACAAAGAGAATCCACTGGTTGTCGGGCGACCAGTCAGGCGTTTCATCATTGGCCGGGTGCACGGTGAGACGCTGGAGATTGGCCCCATCGGCGTCCATGCGATAGATCTCATTGTTGCCGTCCCGCCCGGACACAAACACGATTTGCGTCGCGCCGCGGTTGAAGCGGGGCTGGATGTCATCGGCGCGGTGGTCGGTGAGGCGCCGGTCTGTGTAGATGTCCCACTGGCGGCCATCATGCTTCTGCTTGACCGTGCGCCACCAGTTCGAGGATTGGGCTGGCTCCACGGAGGCCGCCTGTGCGCCGGCGCTTGCGCGCGCTGAGTCAGGCTGCCCAATGCTCCCGCCCACCAGCAGCGCCATCCCAACAAACAGGAACAGACCTAGCGGCCAGCTTGGTATGGAATATCGTGGTTTGTTCATATCGAGCGTGCGCCTCTGCTCTGGGCGTGACGAATTGGCAACTATCGGGTGACGAGCGGCAAGTGGACCTGCTCCCCAACGACGATGGCGTGGGCGTAGACCGAGGCCGAGCCGTCGGGGTTCACCACCCACAGATAATGCGCGCCGGGTGGGATGTCAGCCGGCAAATCGGCCTCCAGCGTGTTTTCATCGAGGCGGCGCACGTTGCTCAGCGGGATCGCGCCCAGCCGCACCCCCGGCGTATCCAACAAATTTTCACCCGTGATCAACACGGTCGTCGCGACGCCGGCTTCCACCCGCTCGGGCGTCACCTCATGAAGGACAGGCGTTGTCCACGACCCAATGGTGATGGCGCCGAGTTGGGCGCGCAGCAAGGGCTCGTCTTCTGCTTGATAGAGCGCAAAGGTAAGCGTGATGGGCTGCCCAACCCAGGGCGTCAGGTCAGCCCACCCCAGTTGGCGGACGGTGGGGCCGCTGGCGGAGAAGACGACGGTTGCCGTCACCGTGTTGCTGATGGTGGGTGTCTGCACATTGATCTGCAAGACAGAACGCCCTGCCGCCCCACCACCTTCAAGTTGGTAGAGAAAGGTCAGCGTGGGCTCATGCATGGTGGCGGGAACCGTCGTCGTGTGGGTTGCCGTCCACCATTCGTTGGTGAGCGCCACCCGCTCTGGCAGATAGGCCAGATGGTTGTGAATGCGCACAATGGCGTGGCCGCGGCCGTGGGCGTCGCGCTGGTAAGCATACATGCTTTGTCCTGGGCTGCTCGACCCCACAGGCCCCAGCGACGACCATTTCCCCTCGCTTGTGGCAAAACGATAGGCGTCACCCTGTCGGTTCATGTGACGGGCGTCGTTGATGAAGTGGAGTACCCCGCCCGCATCAACACTGACATGGATCGCCTCGCCGGCTTCCTGGTCGAGGGCAACCGGTTCGGACCAGCCGCCCGGCTCGTCCCACTGGGCCCAATAGGTAGTAAAGAAATAGTCCCGCATGGGCGGCCTGGGGATTGAATTGGTTTGCGGCCACAACACATGGAGGCGACCGCTCGGTTCAAAGTGCAGCCGATTTTGCGGCGTCCCGGCCTGGGCAAGGCCTGATTGAACCGCTCCCCACTGGCCGGACGCAGACCGCTTCCGGGTGACAATGACTTGGCCAGCCCCCCGCACTTTGGTCCACGCCAGCAGAACGGCCCCATTGGGGCGGACATGGATGGCGCGCTGGTGGTCACGAAAGAGCGTATCCACTGTCACCGGCTCGGACCAGCGCCCATCCACGCCCCGTTGGAGATAATGGAGTTCGCCCCCGCAGGGGAGCTCCTTGCATTGGAAAAAGAGGTGGACAAGCCCGTCCGCGCCCACGGCAATCTGGGGCGTATCACCTTTGCCCACCAACTGTGGGGTCGACCAGCGACCCGTTGTAGAGCGTCGGGCATAGTAGGCTCGGTTCTCGCTGAGGCCTGTGTGCAGCCCGCCCACGTCATTCCAGGCAATATGCACAACGCCATCTGCCCCCACGGCCAGGCTGTGCGGCGCAGGGATGATTTCAGCCAGCGCGACCAATTCGGGTAGGCCCCAGTTGCCGGCGGGCGTCCGCCGTTGATAGTAGATACGGCTGGCGCCGCTTAACTCTTTCCAGGTGACGTGAAACACACCATCAGCGTCGATGGCATAGATCATCTGTGCCGCCGCTTGCCATGTCTCCTCTGCCTCGTCGGGTTCGACCAGGCAGAGCCCCACGCATGGCTCGCCCAGCGCGATGTCATCAAGCGCAATCGCGTCGGCGGGTGGCAGGTAGAGGGCATAGTGCTCGTCGGCGGCCACCTCACGTGTAATTAGACCGCCAAGCGCCAATGTATAGAGATCGTCCTCGCGCAGGTAGGCTACAAAATGGCCGGCAAGGTCCGTCTGCGGTGTGTTGAGCGGCGCAGGCGCCACCGACACCGGAAGGCGGGCGCGTGGCGCGCCGCGGTTGTCTGTCACCGCGCCGCTGAGTCGCCAGCGGTAAGCTGTGGTCTGCGCCTCAGCCTGTCCCTCTGCCGACCACGGCTCGAAGTTGCCTGCATGGTCATACGCCTGGGTGCGCAGGTAGAGCGTCCGCCCAGGCGGGTTGTCGATGACAGGCAGATCATTTGCCCGGACGTGCAACCATCGATACCAGGGCCGATTGTCGTGGCGATATTCGAGCAGCACGCCGGCCACCCCCGAACCGCCGAAATCTACCATCTCCCCTTGTAGGGCAACGCCAGTGGCGCGCGAGAAGGCCGGCAGCCCCCGCAGCCGCGAGCGGGGTGGCTCTCGATCCAGGCTCATGGCGTCGGCAAATGCATGAAAGCCCGGTGCGTGTAACGTTGTGGGCACGCGCCGGCAGCAGATCTCTTGCGCTTCGATACGAGTATAGCTCGGTGTCTGCACCCCATCATGGACGGCATATTGGATGGTCGTGATGAGGAGCTGTCTGACTTCTGCGCTTGGCGCATTGGTATAGTCATCGTTCAGCCGGGAGGGAAGCCAACTGTTGACGACCAAGTCCTCACGGTTGGGCGAATAGCTGACGGCTTGTAGATCGCCGCCGTCGGGGCGAATGGTCGCAATATCGGAAAAACCGTCCCCGTTCAAGTCAAGGCTGATGGCGATCAACAATCCATCAGGCGACCAGACCGGGTTTTGCAACAGGGCAAAGGGCCCCCCAATCGGGCGTGGATTGGACCCATTGACGTTCATCACCCAGAGCGTGCGCTCGCTACCTGCAATCTGTACCCACGCGATCTGTGCGCCATCTGGCGACCAGGTAGGGTAGAGATCGTCCGCAGGCGAGTCTGTCAACTGGGCGACCCCTGCTCCATCCGCCTGCATGACAAAGATGTCCGCATGGCCGAGTGGGTCGGCCACAAAGGCGATGCGACGGCCATCGGGCGACCAGGCCGGCTGTGTGTCGTTCCAACCGTTGTCGGTCAACTGCATGAGCCCGGCCCCGTCGACGCCCACCGTAAACAGCTCATAGTCGCCGTCACGATTGGAGGCGAAAACCACCTGGTCGGCTTGCGGGTTGAGACGGGGAAAGAGGTCACTGCCGGGGTCCTCGGTCAACTGGCGGCTGACTGGCTGCCCGGGGAGGTGCGGGCCGTCCACAAAAATTTCCCAGTTGTCATTGACATAGGCCGCATAGGCGACCAGCAGCCATTCATCGACATTCGCTGTTTGCGCGGTGCTGGGCGCCGCTTGCGCCGGCTGGACAGAACCGGCCATCATGGGGGACGCCCACCATGATGCCGCCTCGTTGGCAGCACTCTGCGCCTGAGTGCGAGTAGCGGTCATCAGGTGAATCAGGGAGAGGAAGACAAGGAGGGAAGCAGTGGCGGACATCGTGCTGCGAAGGAGGGGGACAACTCCCATAATGGTGCTCCGTGTTGGATGATGAGCCTGCCCGCCCAAGGTTGCGGGCGTTGCTCGATTGCTGGGTTGCGATTGCTGGGTTGATCGTGCTAATGCACCCACGGCGTGATTGGTTCGGCGCAGACTGTTTGGATATAGATCGAGTCTATCTTGGATTCTTGAGTCTTGGTATATTGGGTGGAGGGTGGGACTGTAGTGATGCTTACGCTTATACCCGATCGCCCGCCACGGCGTCAAATTGGCCGCGGCGCAAAGGGGCAATCTGCACCCTCGGCCCCGGCATTGGCTCGACCTCCGGGAGGTGGCCGGCGACAAGTTGGACGTTGAAATCGGTTTCTGGCCACCTCTCGGAGGTCCTGTTGGCAACCCGCCCCGCCCGGTCACCCCTCGTGCAAGACCAGCGTGTGCGCCGGCGCCCATTCCAGATAGACGGGCTGCCCCACCGCCGGCAGCGCCGGCAGCAGCCCGCTCTGCACAAAGACGGTGATGGCGGTTCCATCATCCAGCGCGGTGTGGATGTTGAGGCTGGCCCCCATGTAGGCAATGTGTTGCACCGTGGCGCGCAGGCCGCCGCCATCCGCCGGTGGGGCCAGGCTCAGCCGCACATTCTCGGGCCGCACGGCGCAGACCACCGCCGCGCCCACGGGCAGGCCGGGGTGGGGCAGCGCTTCCACCTGGCCGCGTTCGTCGAGGGCAATCACCATGCGCCGGTCGTCGTGGTGGCGCACCTGGCCGGTGAAGAGGTTGGCCTCGCCCAAAAACTGGGTGACAAACCGCGTGGTGGGGCGTTCGTAGACCTCGCGCGCCGGCCCCATCTGCACAATGCGTCCCTGATCCATCACCGCGATGCGGTCGGCCAGCGTCAGCGCCTCCTCCTGGTCGTGGGTGACAAAGAGCGTGGTGATCTGCAGCCGCTGTTGCAGCTCGCGCAGCTCCACCTGCATGGCCGTGCGCAGCTTCTTGTCGAGCGCGGCCAGCGGCTCGTCGAGCAGCAGCACACGCGGCTGGGTGACAATCGCGCGCGCCAGCGCCACCCGCTGCTGCTGCCCGCCCGACAACTGCGCCGGGCGGCGGTCGCCCAGCCCGCCCAACTGCACCAGATCGAGTGTCTCGGCCACCCGCTGCGCGATGGCGGCGCGGGCCAGTCGTTGGCTCTCCAGCCCAAAGGCCACATTTTGCGCCACCGTCATATGGGGGAAGAGCGCATAGTTTTGGAAGACAAAGCCAATGTTGCGGGCGTAGGGGGGCGTCCCGGTCATGTCGCGCCCGCCGATGTGGATCGAGCCGCGCGCGGGCGCCAGGAAGCCGGCAATCAGCCGCAGGATGGTCGTCTTGCCGCTGCCGCTGGGCCCCAGC
>JAHDWG010000276.1:0-586 GCA_023384495.1 Caldilineaceae bacterium | reverse complement strand
AAAGAACTCACCCGGCGCCACCTGAAAGGTGACATTGTCCGCCGCCACTACCTCGCCATAGCGAAAGTCGACCTGCTCGAGCTGCACTTCGTTCATCGTATTTTTTTACAACTCAGTTGTTTGACGATTGGCGCCTATAACCATCTGTCGGATTGCAAAGTCACTTTGTTCAAGATGCAATAGGATTGTTGATTTCACCCCAGCCTCACCTCGCGGCCCACCAGCAGGATGGCGGCAGCCGAGACGAGAAAGACAATCGTCGAAATGGCGTTGACCTCGGGCGTAAAGCCGGTGCGAATAGCCGAGTAGATCTCCACCGGCAGCGTCGAGACGCCGGGCGGGGCCAGAAAGTAGGAGATGACAAAGTTGTCGAACGAGACGACAAAGGCGAAGAGCGCCGCGGCGAGGATGCCCGGCAGCGCCAGCGGAAAGGTGATGCGCCAGAAGACGCGCCAGGGCCGCGCGCCCAGGCTGGCCGCGGCCTGCGCCAGCGCCGGGTCGATGCCGCTCAGCCGCGCGCTGATCACCAAAATGGTGTAGGGCAGTTGCACCGTCACATGGCCCAGGTAGAGCGTCAACAGGCTGC
>JAHDWG010000275.1:1257-10067 GCA_023384495.1 Caldilineaceae bacterium | reverse complement strand
CAAAAGTGACTGTCACCTGTGCCGCCCTAAATTCTGGATGCACCGCCGACAATGGCGGATTTGCCATTCCGCCGTTGTTCTGGTTTCATAATAGAATCATTGTTGGCGGCAGGGTTGAGCCGATGAAGCGGAGGCAAACCAGACGATGGAAGGTGCAGCCAACCTCGAAATCGAACCAACCATCACCAATGGCGTTTATCCCGGCGGCGAGGACGCGCTGAAGGTACATGTCCCCGAAGCGCTCTATTGGGAGCACTACTACGACTATCCCGACATCAGCTATGAATGGAATAACGGGCAGTTGGAGGTGGTTCCCGTGACCGACTACGCCACGTATATGATGTACCTGTGGTTCTTGGACATCTTGCGCGATTTTCTCCATGTCCAGCCCATCGCCCGCCTCATTGGTTTAGATTTGGGCTTCCGGCTGGCGTTGCCGACCAAGACCACCATCCGCAAGCCAGACTTGGGCGTGGTCTTGAATAGCAATCCGGTTCCGCTGCGCGATCACGACCGCAGCTACCGCGGCGTCTTTGACCTTTGCATTGAATCGCTCTCAGATGGCAGCCAGACGGATATTGACCGCGACACAATCATCAAGTGTGAGGAATATGCCGCGGCCGGTGTGCAAGAGTATTACATTTTGGATGAACGGGGGATTGAGACACAATTCTATCACCTGACGGAACGCGGGCTCTACCAGCCCATGCCGCGTACCGATGGGGTAATCCGTTCCTTTGTTTTGCCCGGTTTTCAGTTGCGGATCCAAGACCTCTATGATCAACCCGCAGCGCCGCTGATGGTGCAGGACCTGGTCTATGGCAACTTCATTTCGCCCTTCTATCGCGCCGAGCGTGAGCGCGCCGAGCGTGAACGTGAACGCGCCGAGCGCGAGCATGAACGCGCCGAACATTATGCGTCGCTGCTCAAAGCCGCCGGGCTGCTGCCCCCTGAGGGCTAAACCCTTGATGGACAGGATATCCAACAGACGCGCAAGATCGGAATCGCTCTTTGCAATGTCAGTCTCCGCAAATGTCAGTCTCCGCAAATGCACATGTTCAAACGGATGATAACACGACGCGCTGCGTTGATCAGTGGTTTGGCGCTGGGCGCGGCAGGATTTTCCACCGCCAAGGTGATGGAGCTTTCGGCGGACCCCGTGGGCGAAAAGGATTGCGGCCCGTGGGTCTCGCCGGCCGCCGGTGATGCGGCTGCCATCACGGTGGACACAAGCGCCCCCCTGGCCGCCGAACTCGACTGGGCGCAGCAGGCCGGGCTGATCAACGACGCCAGTTGCCTCAACGCGACGGCGGTCTATGGCATCGTGCGCGTCCACAGCGAGGCGGATGTGCGCAACGCGTTGCTCTTTGCTCGTGAGCAGGGCCTGAAGATCGCGCCCGCCGGCGTGCGCCACAGCATGGGCGGGCAAGCCTTTGCGCCCCGCGCCCTGATCCTCGATATGCGCGCCTTCAATCGCATCGAGCTGGACGAAGGGAGCCGCACCATCACCGTGCAGAGCGGGGCCACCTGGCATGAGATCCAGAATCTGCTCCACCCGCGCTTTGCCGTCAAGGCCATGCAGTCGACCGACATCTTCACCGTCGGTGGATCCATCGCGGTGAACGCCCACGGCATGGACCACCAGGTGGGCGCGATTGCGCAGACCATCCGCTCCATGCGCGTCATGCTGGCGGACGGCTCGGTGCAGACGGTCAGCCGGAGTGAGAACCCGGAGCTTTTCCGCCTGGTGGTGGGGGGCTATGGGCTTTTTGGCATTATTTTGGATGCGGTGTTGGAGATTACGGAGAATGTAATCTATGCGGCGGGCCGCCGCGTGGTGGACTACCGGGAGTTCCCGGCGCTCTTCCGCGACGAGTTGGCCGCCAACAGCGGGCTGGGGCTGATGTATGCGCATCTCTCCACCGCGCCCCAATCGCTCTTGCGCGAGTTGATCCTCTACACCTACGAAGCGCAGGATGTCCCTGACGCCCTCATTCCGCCGTTGGGTGAGGTCTCCAGCGTCAAGCTGCGCCGCTTCGTGCTCAACTTTTCCAAAACCGGCGAGTTGCCCATGCGGCTCAAGTGGTTTGCTGAAAAGAATATCGAGCCACGCCTCGAATCGTGTTCGGTGACACGCAACCAGGCTATGAAGGACGGTGAAGCGTGTTTGGTCTCACGCAACGAGCCCATGCATGACTCGGTGCCCTATCTGCGCAACAACCTGCGCAGCGAAACGGACATTCTGCACGAGTACTTTGTGCCGCGCGAAAACTTTACCGCCTTTGTGGACGGCGTGCGCCAGATTGTGCAAGCGGAACGGGTGAACCTGCTCAACGCGTCGGTGCGGGTGGTGCACAGGGAAGAGATCTTCCTCAACTATGCGCCGGTGGATGTCTTTTCGCTGGTGCTTTACATCAACCAGATGACCGATCTCGCCGGCGAAGAGAAGATGCGTCGGGTTACCAGCCAGTTGATCGGCCTCACCACGCAGATGGGCGGGCGCTTCTTCCTGCCCTACCAGTTGCACTATACCGCCGGGCAACTGGAGCAGTCATACCCCGAAATCCGCGCCTTTTTCGCGGCCAAGCGACAATACGACCCCGAACAGCGCTTTACCAACACCTTCTACGAGAAGTACGCGCCCGAGCTGTAGACCATAGACGATATGACGATAGACGATGGCGATGCCATCGGTCGCCCATCGTCCATCGTCCATCGTCCATCGTCCATCGTCCATCGTCTAATAATCATACAGATGCTCCAGCGTGACCCCGCGTTCCGCCAGGCTGACCAAGATGAGGTGGAGCGACGCCACCGGCGCGTTGATCGCCACGCGCTGCTGCCCCGGCTGAGTGAGGATGGGCATGGCAAAGAGCAGTTCGCCCGCCGGCAGGTCATAGACCCAATCGTGGGGCGCCAGCGCAGTCAGCATGATCACATCGTTGCCCGCGATCTCCACAAATTGCACGCTCTCCCCCACCAGCACCGGAACCAGTTGGGTAAAGGGCTCGTAGCGGGGCAGCGCAACGATCATTCGCCCCGCGTCGAGCGGCTGCACAATGCGCAGATCGTCATGGCGCGCGTCCATCTCGGTGTAGACGCCATCGACCACGGCCAGGATCTCCAGCGTTTCGGGCGCATAGGTCACCTCTGCACCGCCGCGGATCAGATAGCCGTAGAGCGCCTTGACGCCATATTCCAGACTCAGCGCCCACTTGCGCTCCCACTTGCGGATGGGGTTCGGCCCCCACAGCCCGGTGGTCGTCCACAGCTCGCGCAGCTTATCGTCAAAGGGATATTCGAACCAGGGGATGGTGTGGAGAAAGTTGCCGTAATCCAGGGCGACCGACCGCGCCAGCAGCTCTTCCGCTGTCGGTTCGCCGCCGCTGGTCCACTCGGCGACGCGCCCGATGGTCGTTTCGTAGAGGCCGCGCACCGCGTTCTCAACCGTAAAGCTCGGCCCGATGACAAAGAGGGTGAAGTGATAGAGCGTGTTGAACGGATAGCGGCCACGGGTAACGCCGCACACATCGCGATAGCTGCGCCAGTACTGGCCGATGGCCGCAAAGTAAGGGAACTGGCTTGGCGGCTGCGTTTGGATAAAGGCGGCGTACTCCTCGCTGCTATAGACAATATACCATTCCGGCAACGTCAGATAGCTCTGCTCGGGCGCGCGCACCGCATCGGGGTAACCGGCCGCGGCAAGCAGCGAAGGCGCCCGGTCGGTGGTTGGCGCCACCGTGGCGAAGGGATGGCAGACAGCGACCACCCAGACAAGCTGGGCGAGCAGCGCAAGCACCAGGATGGCGAGCAGCGCCGCAACCAGTTGCCCCAGGCGGACAAGACGGGCGCGCATCTTATGTCTGCGCCCAACGGCGGCTAAAGACAAATCCGACCAGGATCGCGATGCCGCCAATCAGCAGATGGGGGATGTTGGCGCCGATGCGCGTGGCCAGGTCCAGCTGCGTTGGCCCGTAGAGGAAGATGCCAAAGTCGAGGTAGCCCTGCCCAAAGAGCAGCCCGCTCACGCCGTCGAAGAAGTAAATCAGCCCAAAGAGACGAAAGTAGAAGCGCGCCGCGGCGGCAGAGCGCCAGGCCGCAATGGCCGCCCACAGCGCCGACCCCAGGTGGAGCAGATCATCCTTTAGCTCGATGTGAAAGAGGCCGAGCAGCGCGCCCTGCTCGTCGGTCAAACCGGGGATATAGCCCAGGGCCACCACCGCCACAAACAGCGCGGCATAGCCCCAGGCCCATTTGCGAATTGGATTCACGTCTCTGCTCCGTGGTCTGGTTGGTCGATTGGTTTGGTGTGATGAGGCGTCAATGCGGGGATGATTCTATCATGCCTGACGCGGCGGCTCAATCCATGATTCTGCTGATTTCAGCTGATTGAAATCAGGAACAGATTCGGTGTCACAATGGGAATGCCAGCAATGGCGCCGAGCACAAGAAGATCATCATCACCGGTCACGAGCATGTCAGCGCTTCCGGCAACAGCCACCTCCAGAAACTTATTGTCCTTTGGATCACGACAGAGGCGGATGGTTTGGGAATGTGTTACAGCCTCACCACGAAGCAGCAGAAGCGCTAACAAGGTTTCTACGTCTTCATCTCCTATACTGTATTTACGACGAATATGTGGGCGTCCCAGCACATCCACAATCTCGTTGAGCGTTGCTTCTGAATAAAGGGCCGTGTACGCCCCGTCGCGCAAGAGCTGCAACACAGGCCCAACTGTGCCCATCGGCTTAATCAGCGCGCGGACAAGGATGTTTGTATCGACGACTGCTCTCATGGCGCAGGCAATTCGGCGCGCGCATGTTCAATGTCAGCCTCGATCTCTTCGTCGGCAAAGGCGGCATTATGAGCGGCCATCCGCTTCATCAACCGGTCGAAGCGGGCCAGTATATTCTGTTCACTCAGTTGCTGATAGTGTAGAAAATCTTCGTACGCAAGCATCACTGCTTCGGGGCGGCTGCCCCGAGTGAGAATATACGGGGTTCGTTTGCGGGCGACTTCATCAAACACGGCTCGAAAACGACGTTGTAACTCAGTAACACCGATGATTTTTTGCATCGACTCTGCTCTTTGCCAGATGACCTCTTGCTGAATGCCTGTAGATAAATACATATTTTACTACATACTCACCCAAAAATCAAACGCAATGCAACCACCGCAACCACTGCGCTCTGCTGCCCGCCGCCGCTCCATCGGGTAGCGTGCTTCGTTTCGCCTGGTGCGATTGTCAACTGTGCCCCCTCAACAGATGCGCGGCAACTGTTCGCCGATCTGCATGTCCACCACGCGGGCGCCGCCCAGGCCCGTGCGGGCGACAACCATGCCGGGGTGCTTCTCCGTCACGCGGCCGATGATGGTGGCGGCCTGCCCCAGTGGGTGGCGTTGCATGGCCGCCAGCAGCGCATCGGCGACGCCCGCGGGGACAATGGCGAGCAGCTTGCCCTCGTTGGCGACGTAGAGCGGGTCAAGCCCCAGCAGTTCGCACGCCGAACGCACGCCCGGCGGCACGGGGAGCGACCGTTCGTCCAGCATGATCCCCACCTGCGACGCTCGGGCGATCTCGTTGAGCGACGAGGCCACCCCGCCGCGCGTCGGGTCGCGCAACACATGGATTGCGCGCGTTTCGGCGAGCATGGCGGCCACCAGGTCGTTGAGTGGGGCGCAATCGCTCACCACCACGGTGTCGAAGTCCAGCCCGGCGCGCACGCTCATCACCGCAACGCCGTGCAGCCCGATCTCGCCGCTGACGATGACCACATCGCCCGGCCGCGCCTGGTCTGGCCCAATCGTCACCCCATCTGGGATCAGCCCAATGCCGCTCGTGTTGATGTAGACGCCGTCGCCGTGCCCCTTATCCACCACCTTGGTATCGCCGGCCACAAGCTGGACGCCAGCCCGGCGCGCGGCTTCGCCCATGCTCTGTGCGATCGTGCCTAGCGTCTCCAGCGGCAGCCCCTCCTCGAGGATAAAGCCGGCGCTGAGAAAGAGGGGCTGGGCGCCGCTCATGGCAATGTCGTTGACGGTGCCGTTGACCGCCAGGTCGCCAATGTTGCCGCCGGGGAAGAAGAGCGGCTGCACCACAAACGAATCGGTGGAAAAGGCCAGCCGCCCGCCGGCCAGGCTCAGTTGCGCCGAGTCACCCAAATGGGCGAGCGTGTCGTTGCGAAAGGATGGCAAAAAGAGATGCTCCACCAGCTCGGCGGAGAGCTTGCCGCCGCCCCCGTGCCCCATGATGATGTTGGGTTGGTTGCGCAGCGGTAATGGGCAGCTCCAGTTGGAGAGGTCAATTTGAGTGGTCATGGTCATTTCAGTCTAGTTGTTCTCCCCCTCCAGCGTGACAAACCGCCCGTATTGGTAATACGCCGCGCACGCGCCTTCGCTGGAGACCATCGTCGCGCCGAGCGGAGTGCGGGGGGTGCAGGTCACGCCAAAGGCGGCGCACTCGTTGGGCTTGATCTTGCCCTGGAGCACCTCGCCGCTGCGGCAGAGGGGCGATTCGTGCGTGTCGATATGGCCCACGGCAAACTTGCGTTCGGCGTCGTAGGCGTGATAGGGTTCGCGCAGCCGCCAGCCGCTCTGGGGGATCTCGCCGATGCCGCGCCAGGCGCGATCGGTCGGCTCGAAGACCTCCAACAACATGCGTTGCGCCGCCTGGTTGCCCGCAGGCTGCACGGCGCGGGCGTAGGCGTTTTCCAGTTCAGCGCGGCCCTCCTCCAACTGGCAAACGGCCATTTTGATGCCCAGCAATACGTCCAGCGGCTCGAAGCCGGTGATGACAATCGGCACGCGATAGCGCGCCACCAATGGCTCATATTGCCAGGCGCCCATCACCGAGCAGACATGGCCGGCGGCCAGAAAGGCCCGCACGCGGTTGGTGGGCGATTCCATGATCGCGGCGATGGCCGGCGGCACCAGCACATGCGAGACGAGCATGGAGAAGTTGGTCAGCCCCAACTGTTTGGCCTGAAAGACGGCCATGGCGTTGGCGGGCGCCGTGGTCTCGAAGCCAATGCCAAAAAAGACAACCTCGCGATCGGGGTTGGCCTGCGCCAGACGCACAGCGTCAAGCGGCGAGTAGACGATGCGCACATCGCCCCCTTGGCTCTTGACCTGGAAGAGATCCCGCTCGCTGCCGGGCACGCGCAGCATGTCGCCAAACGAGCAGAAGATCACCTCGGGCCGCGCGGCAATAGCCAGCGCCTTGTCGATGATCGCCAGCGGCGTCACGCAGACTGGGCAACCCGGTCCGTGGATTAGCTCAATCGCGTCGGGCAGCAACTGGTCGATGCCATTGCGGATGATCGAGTGCGTCTGCCCGCCGCAGACCTCCATGATCGCCCAGCGCCGGGTGGTCATGGCGCGGATCTCGTCCAGCAGCCGTTGCGCCAGTTCGGGGTCTCGGAATTCGTCCAGATATTTCATGGCTTCCTCGGCAAAAATAGGCAGGGGATTGGGTCTCAGTCATCTTGGGGGCGGCGTGAGACCGGCTGTCGCCAGGCGTAGCGCAGCGTCACCCCCAGGATATACCAGGCCGCCAGCAGCGCGCCGCGGACGGCGCCGCTCACTTTCGATTGGCCGGCGCGGCGCGGGTGATAAGTGACTGGCGCCTCGACGAGCCGCGCGCCCACGCGGGCCGCCTTGACCATCATCTCTGTTGGCCAGCCATAGGTCATCTCTCGCATATGCAGGCGCGCCAGCAAGCTGCGGCGGATGGCGCGGTAGGGACCAAGATCGGTGACTCGCAGCCCGTAGAGCTTTGACATGAGCCATGCCACCAACCAGTTGCCAATGTACTGATGCGAGGGCATAGCGCCGGGCGCAATGTGGCCCAACACGCGTGAACCGAGCACCAGGTCGGCCCGATCTTCCAACAGCGGGGCCAGCAGCAGTGGCATCTCCTCGGGCAGAAAGCTACAATCGCCGTCGAGAAAGACCAAGATCTCGGCGTCGCGCGCGGCCGCGACACCCGCAGCGCATGCATAGCCATAGCCCCGCCGCGGTTCGTATACAACAATGGCGCCGGCCTCCACCGCCTCACGGGCCGTGGCGTCCGTCGAGCCGTTGTCCACCACGATCACCCGCACGGGCGCAGCGTGCAAGGTGGCGCGCACCAACGGGTCAATATTGCCCGCCTCGTTGAGCGCCGGAATGATGACCGCAACCGCTGGCTCCATCCCCAGTCGAGCGCTCGAACCGGTCATGACGTCACCTGCGGGAGCAGCGCAATCAGGTCGGGATTGGCGGCGAAAAAGGCGCGGGTGGCAGGGGCGGCCGTAGCCGGCCCCGTTGCCAATTCCGCATGGAGCCGGGTCAGCGACCCTGCGTCGTCAATATCATACCAGATTGGCAGCAATTCGACCAGCAATCCCTCCTCCCGCGCCAGCGCCAGCGTATCGGCCACCACGCGCGGCGTGCTCATCTGCACCTCGCGCAGCAGCCGCGGGGCCGGTCGTTTCAGGCCGATGAGATAGTAGCCGCCGTCGTCGCACGGGCCCAGCGCGACATCGGCGCCGCGCTCCAGCGCCGCAAACGCCGCACTCAGGCAATGGGGCGGCAAGGTTGGGCTGTCGCTGTCCATCACCACCACCCGTTCATAGCCTTGTTGCAGAAAGTGCGTCATGGCGTTGTCGAGCCGGGCGCCCAGATCGGGCCCCTCTTGCACCAGCAGCTCAAAGTCCGGCGCGAGGGCTGCAAAATAGGCGCTTTCGCCGGCGGGCAAATAGGCGATGACGCGCGCGGCGGCAGCCGTCTGGCGCATGAGATCGAGCGTGTCGCGCAAAAAACACGCATAG
>JAHDWG010000275.1:0-1247 GCA_023384495.1 Caldilineaceae bacterium | reverse complement strand
TCGCCTGTTGCGGGGTCAGCGGCGGCGTAAGGCGGGTCTTAGTCTGCCCAGGGGCGGGGCGTTTGGCGACGGTCAAGAGGGCATCGGTCATGGTTGGCATCGTTCGTCGGCAGCTTCCTTTTTGTTTTGGCGCACGCGCCACCACCAGGCGATTACATACAACCAGGGCGCGGCCAGCACCGCTGGCCCCAACCGCAGCTCGCGCCACGCCTTGGGCGGAAGGGGACGCTCCCACAGCCAGAGCGGTTCGAAGATCATCTGTTTGCTCATGGCGACCGCGCCAAAGAAGGCGGCCAGGCGCGCGGCGTGACCGGGAGGCAACAACGCAGCCACCCCCAACGGCCAGACGGCGTACCACTGCTGGAACCAGAGGCAGGTGAGCAGTAGATAGAACATGAGCACCATAAAGGCCGCGTGGGGGAAACTCAACCACGTTCGGTCGCGCCAGGCCGCTACTCCTTGCCAGAGCGCCCACAACGCCGTCACACCGGCCGCGCCCAACGCCACCCATTGCGAGCTGGCGTCCGGCCCGATCCGGGGCGTCAGCAGTGCGACGAGCGCCGCTGGCAGCGAAGTGGTGTAAAGGTACATGCGCCGGGAGATGGTCAGCACACCGGCGCCCTCCCAGAAGGGCCAGTAGGCGACCGCCACCAGCGTCACGGCGTAGAGGCCAGTGATCGCGATAAAGCGCAGACGCCGCCCAAAGCCTACGATCTCGCGCAAGGCGATCAGGCCGGCGGCCGGCAACATGAGCAGGGGGATGAACTTGAAGAGGCCACCCACCACCAGCGCCAGCACGGCCAGCGTATAGCGCCGGCAGACCAGCGCCCACGCCGCCGCCAAAATCCAGAGCACCATGGCCATGTCATTGTGGCCGTTGCCCCACGTCTCGTAGAGGATCACCGGGTTCCACGCCAACAGAAGCACGCCCGCCAGCGCCCGTTCCGGCGCCATCTGCCGCAGGATCAGGGCGACGACGCCAATCCCGGCGATCAGGAATAGGCCGGCCAGTGCTTTGAATGCAATCACATTGGCGATCACGCTGTCACCGGCCAGCCAGGCCGTGGCGCCGGCCAGCAGTTCCCAGCCCGGGCCATAGGCCGACGTCGACTTGCGCCAGGCGACGTAGGGCAGGAACGGGTCAGCGGGGAAGGCGTTGGGCGGCTGCTGAAAGGGATTGCCACCGTAGACCCCCAGGACCCGGCCATGAATGATGTTGTCGAAGATGTCGGCTGCGCCAAACGGAT
>JAHDWG010000274.1:8222-10070 GCA_023384495.1 Caldilineaceae bacterium | reverse complement strand
ATCGCTCGCATCGCAAGAAACGTCTCGTTAATTCTGAAGTCTCGTTGTAGTGTTAATCAGGCCAACCAATGTCTCTTGATCAAACCCGAGCCCAGTCTGTTGTTGCAGTGCTGACATGGTTTCTCCTTGCTGCTGTGCTGCTTTTGTGCTCAAAACGCGCACTGAGACAATATGAACCGTCGAATTATAGGGCGAATGGATCTGGTGTGTCAAACAGCATTTGGGGGACGAAGCGCCGGCCCACGCTTACGCAGCACCATCGACTGAAAATGGCCTTGGTGGGTTTCCTCCACCGGCACGGCGCGAAAGGCGACCAGGTCAAACGCTTCGGTTGCGACGGCTTGAAGCTGTTCATCCAAATAGCGAGCGTAGAAGCGCTTTGGCTCGTAATGGTCCTCTTCCCAGACGCCCTCTTGATCCACGCCACCATATTGGCCAAGATAGAAGAGGCCATCCGCCTTGAGCAGCAACGCCAGCTTCGCCAGGATTCCCGGCAGATCCCGCTTGGGCACATGGAGCAGACAGTTGACCGCATAGAGCGCATCGAACGATTCGGGCGCAAAGGTGATGTGGGCATAGTCCATCACATGGGCATCGAGACCCTGGCTACGACAGTGCGCCACCATGGCCGGCGACAGGTCGATGGCGGTGACGGCCAGCCCGTGCGCCTGAAAGAAGAGGCAATCGTGGCCGGCGCCAGCGCCGATCTCCAACAGTGTTTGCTTGTTCTCCGTGCGCAGCAGGTCGAGAAAGTGCTGGCGCTCGGCTACTTTCCAGGGTGCAAGCGGTCGTTGCGCCCGCTCCTCCACCTTGCGGTCATAGGCTGCGCGGAGTGTCTGGATGACCTGTTCGTACATAGCGTCCCCATCCTATCGTCCATCGTCCCCCGTCCACCGTCTATCGTCCACCGTCTATCGTCCATCGTCTATCGTCCATCGTCCCCCACCCCATGCCTACGCGCTCTCTGTCAGGTCGGCAAACCAGGCGCGCAGCACCTCGGCGTGCTGGGGCAGCGCCACTTCGGGCGGCTCGATCTCGGGGTGCCACTTCTTTTCCCACTCGGCGGTGATGTAGCCGCGATAATGGTTGCGGTGGAGCAACTCCACCACCGCGCGGCAGGGAACCTCACCCTGGCCAAGCAGCACAAGCTGCCACGAGCCATCGGCGCGCCGGCGGGCGTCCTTCATGTGGACATGGGCCGTGCGCGCGCCGATCAACCGCCACGTCTCCTCGATGGATTCGCCCATGCGGAAGGGGTGATGCACATCCCACACCGCCTTGAGGCGATCGTGAGGGACCTTGCCCAGCACTTGCGCCACCTCGGCCCCGCGGCAGAAGGCGTCGTGCGTCTCCAGCAGAATTGTCACCCCCTGTTGCTCGGCGGCGGGCAGCGCGGCGGCAATGCCCGCCGCCACCCAGCCAATCGTTTGCTCGATGGCGCCGCCCTCCATGACGTTGCCGCCAAAGATGCGCACATAGGGCGCGCCGAGATCGTTGGCGAGCTCGATGTAACGCTTCAAGTCGGCGACGTTCTTTTCGCGCTCGGCGGCGTCTACGGCAGAGAAGCGCGTCGATAGCCCCAGCGCGATGATGCTCAGCCCATGCTGCTGCATGACATGTTTGACGCGGCGTCGCTGATCGGGCGATAGGTCAGCGGGGATGATCTCGCGATCCAGCGTGCGGATTTCGAGTGCGCGATAGCCGGCAGCCGCTGCGTGTTCGGCCGCCTGTTCCAGCGTCCAATCGGGGCAACCGAGCGTGCTAAAGGCAAGCGGATATAGGTCGGTCATGGTGTCGGTCTCCTTTCTCAAAAGATGCCCTGGGTCAGCGGGCAAAGCCGGTGGCATT
>JAHDWG010000274.1:0-8212 GCA_023384495.1 Caldilineaceae bacterium | reverse complement strand
GCATTCCTCTTGCAGCCAGATGACGCGGCGCACGCTCTGGGGGGTGATGGCTAGCGGCGCGCCGTGGCGAATGGTCTCATAGAGCTCGCGGTAGAAGGCGGGATAGCCGGGCGAGGCATCGTTGGCAATATCCCAAGCGGCTTCCTGCCAGGTGAGCTCGTCGCGGTTATAGCTGCGGTCGGGCGTGGGCGCCAGGTCGAGCGTGCGCGGGGGCTGTGCATCCCAATCCACCCACTTCCAGCGCAGTTGCTTGGTGCTGCCGGCCAACCCGCCCTGCGCGCCGATGACATTCCACGTTTCGGGCGGATAGGCGCAACAACTGCTGATCTCGATGTCGACGGTGGGGGCGTCGTTGCCGTGGATCACCACCTTGACGTGGTCGTCGGCGTCGCCCAGGGTAAGCGTGCGGTCGAGATGACAGAAGACCTGGTCGGGGTAGGCGTCGCCAAAGAGCTGCAGGCCCATGTCGAGAAAGTGCGGCCCCGTATTGTTGAGGCTGCCGCCGCCAAACTTTTGCAGTGTCTGCCAATCCCACCGGCGGGTGAAGCGCGATTCGGTGAGGCGGATCTGCACAATGCGCCCCAGCACGCCGGACTCGATCACCTCGCGCACCTTGACAAAGTCGGGGTTGTAGCGCCGCTGCTGAAAGGTGGTGAGCACGCGGTCCCCCTGTTCGGCTGCCGCCACCATGCGGTCGGCGTCGGCCAGCGTGGTGGCCATCGGCTTCTCGCAGACCACATGCTTGCCTGCCGCCAGCGCGGCGATACTGCCGTCGGCGTGGAGATGGCTGGGCAATGACACCACCACCAACTCCACTGCGGGGTCGGCCAGCAGCGCATCGTATTCGGTATAGGCCTGGCAGTCGAAACGGTCGACGGCTTCCTGACGGCGCTTTTCGTCGGCGTCCACCACGGCCACTACCTGATACACATCCGCCAGCGGGGCCAGCAGCCGGGCGTGGATGTCCCACCCGCTGCGGCCCAGGCCGGCAATTCCAACTCGAATGGGGTCATGCTCGCTCATATTGCGATCCTTTCATTTTTGGCGCATCAGCCGCAAGTGTGTGCTGGCGGCCACAGCCACTCTGCGCAGATGAGCTTCGCCTTTTTGGTTTTCAAGTGGGGTTCGCCGGTTCGTATTGGCCAACCCCACGAGGCGGGCTGTTCTGCCGCTTCACACCCAAAGCCGGCAGCGCATGGGATGGCTTCCCCAGCCACGCTATTGGCCCAAGGTCGACAGCACCAACCCTACGGTGCTCAGAATGATACAACTGAAGAGGACAAAGAGGATACCAATGGGAATAATAACGACCACAATCGCCTTGCCTGAGGTCAGATTGTGGGCTACTTTGGTGGCAAAATAGGTGAGAACGAAGCCATAGATGGTTGCCACCAGACTGATACACCCGCCCAAAATCGGCACCAACCCGACGACGGCCTGAACGATGGTCAGCGGGGCCTGAAAGACCGCGACGAGATAGGCATATTTGCCAAATTCGCCCGTACCGCCCATCATGCGCGCGATCAAGTGCAGGATGCCCACACCAATCAGAAAGAAGATCGGCGTGATGAAGATCGAGGCAAAGCTCGCAGCCCCCAACATGCCCGCCATAAAGCCACCGCTCAACAGCGCGCCCAATTCTGCTTTGGCCTCAGGCGGCAAATCCATCTGGTCGATCATCTGTTGCATCATGGGGCCTTGTGCGTTCAAGGCGAGGCTACTGCCGATATAGCCAAAGACAGCGGCCACGATCCCTGCAATGACAATCCAGATCAGCGCGGTGGTGAGGTTGGCGTCGGGTTTTTCGCCTTCCTGCACAAAGGTCTCCTCGTTGGGGTGGGTGAGCACGTTGAGCCACGTTTGGAAGACACTACTCAGGTTCATGGTTGACTCCTTTACGCAAACAATTTTACGCAAACAATCAGGTTAGCGTTCTGTCGCTATTACATCGAGCGCAACCAGCGCCAACAACAGATAATCGCGCCGGTCGTCGCCGTAAAACGCCAACTGCCGGCTGCACTCGTCTAGGATAGCCGCCGCCGGGTCGGCGCGGTCGGCCAGGGGCAGCGCCCGCAGCGCCTCGACCAATGCCTCGACCCCCCCTGGGAAGTCGTTGCGCGCCAACGCTTCGGCGCACGCGGTCAGGGCTGGATGCACGGCCTGGCGATTGGTCGGGGCCAGACGCAACTTCTTGGCCAGCGCCGTCACCGCTTGCGCAATGGCCGTGCCGCCGGCGTTGCGCAAGCTGCGCCACAGCTGGATAAATCGGTGCTCCTGGCTCACAATACGCGCCAGGGCCAGCGCCAGTTCCATACGGGTGGCTTCCTCGTTGCTGGCTGCCAGCATGGAGAGAATGGCGGGTGTTGCGCTGCTTGCCCGCAGATTGCCCAGCGCCGATGCGTAGGCAATACGTAATCCTTCATCGGGTTCGCTGCGCAGCCGTTTGAGCAGGCGGGGAATGATGCGGATATCGCGCAGGACGCCCAGCGAACGCGCGCTGTGCGCCTGAATCGACCGATAGTGCGAATCAAGCCCCTGGCGCAGCGGCGTGCAGGCATCCTCGTCGCCGATTCTGCCCAGGGCCCAGGCTGCGATGACGCTGAGCGAAGGGTTATTGCCCATAAGAATTTCACCCAGGGCGCGCACAAGGCGGGGGTGTGGCCGCTTCATACGACCGATGGTCAAGATCGCCTCAAAGCGCACATTGAAGCGCGGGTCGGCCAGCGCCTCCAGCAATTCTTCCACCGCCAGCGGGCTGTTGGCCTGGCCTAAGCGCGCCGTCGTCTGAACCGCGCCTTGTTCATCTTTGGCCATATGATACCGCACAAGCGAGCTGATCGCCATGACAGGGTTGCCGCGCACAAAGATGCCGGCGAACTGCCCCACACTCACCCGACCCTCATCGCGGATTGGGCTGAGCAGCCAGAGGCTGAATAAGGGCGCTGCTACCCCAATCACAAAGAGCGGTGAATAAGGGTCGAGCGGTAGGATCACCCATTGCCCGCTGAGGTTACGGGCGCCATCGAGCAGCCAACCACCTACCAACTGGCTCAGGCCCGCCGTGATGCCGGCCCAGGCAAACCAGAGCGCCAGATAGTCCATTTTCTTGGCTTCGGGCACCACGTTGACAAAGAGCAGCTTGGTGGCGCCGATACCCCAGCCCAAATTCGCAAGCCCTTGCCCAAACGCAATGGTGAGGGCCACGGCCAGGCTCAACGGCGCGTGGCGCGGCATGATCCACCAGAGGAGCGGCATGACCATGAGCAGGGTCACACCGACCAACATCACCGGACGGCTGCCGTAGCGGTCTGTGGTCCACCCCCAGAGATAGCTGGAGGCGAGCGCGCCCATCAATGCGCCGTTTTGCACCATCACCACCTGCCCCTCGCTGAGACCCACCTGATCACCCAGATAGAGGGGGAGAAAAGAGGCAATCGGTGTGACACCCAAAGTGATCAGCGCCAGCCCCGCCAGATAGCGCAGAAAATTCGCATCGCGCAGGGCTACGTGCAGGTCGCGCGGCGCCCGCTGCGCACTGTGCGCAACCGGCGCGCCGCCGGGGATAAAGAGGCCACACCAGACCGAGAGCAGGCCAAAGAGCACGCCCACGGCGATCAACGTCATAAAGCCGGCCAGCCCCACCGACCGCTCGATGACCAACCCTGCCACCGAGACGGCCACTACGCCCACTAGCGCGGTAAAGATATTGCTCATGGCGGAGTATTGGCCGCGCACCGTAGCCGGCACAAATTCCTGATTCCAGGGGTAATAGGCGGTCTCTTCGACCGAGCGCGAGAGGGCGAAGAAGGCAACCACCAGCGCCACAAAGGCGAGCGCCGCCGCAGGGCTAAACTGAGCAACCACCCACGGCGTCAACAAGAGCGGCAGCGCCATCAGTTTGCGCACCAGAAAGAAGAGCAAAAACGTGCGTTTGTAGCCAAAGCGGGCCGTGAACGGGGCGACCAGCGGGGCAATCAACCCAGAAAAGGGGATGAGCGACAGGATGAAGCCGATGTCAGACTTGCTCAGACCAAGGCGGTCTAAGAAAAGAACAAAGGCCGCGCCAAAGAAGGTAAACTGGGTGAAGACCGTATTGGCGGCGTTCAGCCCGATGCTCCACGGCAGGCCGCGCAGCTTGGCCGCGGTGGTGGGTTCATTGCTCATAGACTCGTCCGATGTTGGTTGCACGGCGCAGCGTACAATCTACACCGGAAGCGGCAAACAAGCAACTGCCTTTCAGGCTTATTGGGGGTTCGCGCTGAGCGCGCTGTCCTCGCGGCGAACCCGCAGCGCGCTTTACGGTTGTTACGGATCTGAGCCGCGCCGCTATTTCTCGGCGAAGATCAGCTCGCTGGCGCGCCGCAAGACAAGCGCGGCGGCGCCAATCGCATTGGCGTCGGGGCCCAGTGAGCTGGGCGCAATCTGCACGGCCGACAGAGGATACGAGAGCGCGCGCTTGCGCACTTCGTCCAGCACGAGAGGCAACATGCCCTTGCTCAATTGACCCACGGGCCCGCCGAGCACAATCCGGGCAGGGTTGAAGAGGTTGACCAGGTTGGCGATTGCGATCCCCAGATAGCGCGCAGTCTCGTCGACAATCTCATTGGCCAGCTCGTCTCCCTGCTCGGCGGCGGCGAAGACCAGGGCGGCTGTCACTCGTTCTGGGTGATGGCCTACCAGCGTCCAGAGTTGCGAATTGGGCTGTTCGCGCAGGCGCGTGCGCGCCCGGTCGGCGATGGCCGGTTCGGAAACAAGCTGCTGCAGGCAGCCGCGGTTGCCACACCGGCACGGTGGGCCGTCGGGCAACACCGTGACATGCCCCAGCTCGCCTGCGCTCGAGTTGACTCCCATAAAGAGTTCACCGGCGTGAACGATGCCGGCGGCAACACCCGTGCCGATGGAGATATAGATCAGCTCCTCCAACCCCTTGGATGCGCCATACCAGTGTTCGGCCAAGGCGCCGACTTTGCTGCGATTGGCGACCAGACATTGCAAACCCAGGGCAGCTTCGGTCATGGCGCGGATGGGGACTTCATACCAGCCCACATCGACGGCTGCCTTGATGACGCCCGACGGCATGTCCACCAGACCAGGCGTGCCCAGGCCAATCGCGGGCAACAACCGTCCCCGTTCGATCCGGCCCAACGCAGCCTGAACGCCTATTTGCAGTGCTTCGACGGCTGATTCGGGGTTGCTGCCAGGAATGGGCGCGTCCAGACGATGAACAACCTGGGCATCTAGATTGGTGAGGACGATGCGCCACTCATGGTCAAGCATGGCGGCGCCCAGTGCAAAGGCGGCATTCGGGTTGAATTCAAGCAGCGCTGGCGGGCGACCGCCGGTTGAGTCTCCAAGCCCCACATGTTGCGCTACGCCGACGCGCAGCAGATCATCCATCAAGAGGGCAATTGTAGCGCGGCTCAACCCTGTCTGCTGGGCCAGTTCTGGCCGTGAAAGGATGCGTGTCCGTTTGAGGATCTCAAATGCGCGGCTGCGGTTGATCTCCTTGAGCAGTTCCGGTTGACCGATTTTGTGATTCAAGTGATGATCCCATCTGGCTAAACTTGAATAAATAATACGAAGATAAGCATCCTGGAATGAGTGAAAGATGGCGTGCGAACCAGTGGCCGCACATGATGGGTCAGGCGAGGCGCAAGGGATATTATGTCAATGGGGCAATCGGTTGACTGTAGTATAAAGACAAAGCCGTCTCCGTGCAAAGTGGGCAAAACCGTAGGGTTGCCCGTCGCGCATGTGTTGTGTGTCGCGGCGTGTATCGGCAATTTGATTCGCAATGCGCGCCAGTTTCCACACGCCGTGAACAAAGCGCCATTATTGAGCCTACTTTGTTCGGAATATTCCGTAATCATTCATACAACTGTTTTGCGGATGTTTTGCGCAGAGCGCGCTTCTACGCTACGATGGAAGGAGCCGACAAGCGCCAAGGCGTAACACTACAACGAGACTTTGACAATGATAGCCGCCAAGGCCTCCGGGGGGTGACCAGAATCAACTTCGTAGACCAGATTATTGGTGATCACCTCCCGGAGGTCGGGTGGGCCCTGTCACGCGAAGTCTCGTTGTAATGCGCCAAACTGAAATTACGATTACCCTATCGAACCCAAGGAGCATCCCATGACGTCCATTCGCGTTACCGTCTGGAATGAATTTGAGCACGAGAAAGTGCACGAGCAGATCCGCAAAGTCTACCCCGACGGCATCCACGCGGTGATTGCCGACGGGCTGAAGAAACACGGCTTCACGAACGTGCGCACCGCCACGCTGGATCAGCCCGAGCATGGCCTGACCGAAGCCGTGCTGGCCGAGACGGATGTGCTGACCTGGTGGGGTCATATGGCCCACCGCAAAGTGGAAGACGCGATTGTCGACCGCGTCCACCGGCGGGTGTTGGAGGGAATGGGGCTGATCGTGCTCCATTCGGGCCATCACTCGAAAATTTTCAAGAAGTTGATGGGCACCTCGTGCAGCCTGCGCTGGCGCGAGGCGGGCGAGCACGAGCGCATCTGGGTGGTAGACCCGGCCCATCCGATTGCCGATGGATTTGGCGCTTATTTCGAGTTGCCCGAAGAGGAGATGTACGGCGAACACTTCGACATCCCCGACCCCGATGACTTGGTCTTCATCAGTTGGTTCCCCGGTGGTGAAGTCTTCCGTAGCGGTTGCACCTTTCACCGCGGGCGGGGCAAGATCTTCTACTTCCGCCCCGGCCACGAGACGCACCCCACCTACTATCACCCCGACGTGCAGAAGGTGATCGCCAACGGCGTACGTTGGGCGGCGCCCACCAACGGGCCGGCCTTTACCTATGGCGACGGCAGCGCCATCCACGCCAAAGTGCCGCTGGAGCCGATCACGGTAAAATGAGCAGGTGATAACGCCCCACGCTGTGTTGTTCGCCTTGGTCCTGAAAATGGAGTAGACCATGACCCAAGTATCCGTGCAGCAGGAACAATTGGGGCGAGTGGAAAACGCCGTCAACACCCACTCGCGGCCCACCGACCTCAAGATCACCGACATCCGCATTGCTGTGGTCGCCAGCATCTATGATTACCCAATCCTCCGCATCGACACTAACCAGGGCGTCTATGGGCTGGGCGAGGTGCGCGACGCCGGCCACAAGGAGAACGCGCTCCAGTTCAAGAGCATGTTATTGGGTCAAAACCCGTGCAATGTGGACATGATCTTCCGCGCCATTAAGCACTTTGGCAACTGGGGACGCGAGGGCGGCGGCGTCTCCGGCCTGGAGATCGCCCTGTGGGACCTGGTGGGCAAGGTCTACGGCGCGCCCTGTTACCAACTGCTCGGTGGCAAATATCGCGACAAAGTGCGTCTCTACGCCGACACCCCCGCACCCGACGAGCCAACACCCGAAGGTTACCGCAAGGCGCTGGCAGGCCGCAAGGCATTGGGGTTGACCTTTATCAAATTTGACATCCGCCCCAGCCTCTTTGAGACGATCCCCGGTGGGTTGGTGGGCCAGGCGACCCAGGACGAGTATGACCTGGGCCGTCAGTGGCGCGCCCCTGGCGCCGGCGCGGGCGCACGCCTTACCGACAAGGGCATTGCCGCCTCGGTGGAGGTTGTGGCCGCCATCCGCGAGGCCGTCGGCGATGAGATCTCGCTCTGCACCGACCATTTTGGCCACGGGCATCTGACGCTCGACGAAATGATCCGCCTGGGCGAGGCATGGGAACCCTATCACCTGGCCTGGATCGAAGACCCCATGCCCTGGTGGGATGTGGAGGGTCACAAACGGGTGGCCGATGCCCTGCGCACCCCCATCGCCGCCGGCGAAGAGATCTACCTGTGGGATGGCTTTCGCGAGTGGATCGAACGCCGCGCCATCGACATCCTCCACCCCGACCTGCTCACCTCGGGCGGGATGATGGAGACCAAGAAGATCGCCGATTACGGCGAACGCTATGGCATCCCCACGGCGTTGCACTGCGCCAGCTCGCCGATTGGCTTTATGGCGAATGTGCATTGCGCGGCGGCCATCCCCAGCTTTCTCTCGCTGGAGCACCACGGGCTGGACATGCCGCATTGGGAAAGTCTGGTCACCGGTCTGGCGCCCGACTACATGGCCGGCGGTTATGTCAAGGTGCCCGAAACGCCGGGGCTTGGGGTGGACCTCAATCTGGAGGCGATTGAGGCCAACCTGCGCACGCCGGGCGCGATGTTCCTGCCCACC
>JAHDWG010000273.1 GCA_023384495.1 Caldilineaceae bacterium | reverse complement strand
GTATCTGCTCGTCTTTGCCAAAGGCGACTTTTCGCGGCCCGACCGCGGTGAATCGGACATTGGCCGCGACGAGTTTTTGGAGGCTACGCTCTCGGTGTGGGAGATCCCGCCCGAGTCGGCAAAGCGGGTGGGGCACCCGGCGCCCTTCCCCGTGGCGCTGGCCGAGCGTGCGGTCCGTCTCTATTCCTACGTGGGCGACGTGGTGCTCGACCCATTTATGGGTTCGGGAACCACCGGGGTGGCGGCTGTGCAAAACCGCCGACACTATGTGGGGTTCGACACCAACGAGGCCTACTGCCAACTGGCGGCGGCGCGCATCGCCGCCGCGCCCCGACCTGCCACCCCAGATGAAATCGGCGTCTAGCGATCATGTTCACCAGCCAAGCACGTTCACCAGCCAAACACGTTCACCAGCCAAGGAGGAAATCATGGGAGCATTTGACGGCAAAGTCGTCATCGTCACCGGCGGGGCCAAGGGGATTGGCCGCGCCATTAGCCTGAGCTTTGCCCGCGAGGGCGCCGGCGTGGTCTGCGCCGATGTCGATGAGGCGGCAGGGCAAGCGATCACCCAAGCCGCGCAAGGGCTGCCGGGCAAGCTGGTCTTCTTGAACGCCGATGTGGGCAAGGCCAGCGCCTGCCAGGCATTGGTGGCCAAGGCGGTCGATACATTTGGCGGCCTCGACATTATCTGCAACAACGCGGGTATCCAACCTCGACGCAGTTATCTGCCCGCCCACGAGTTGCCCGAAGAAGACTGGGATCGTATCATCGATGTCAACCTCAAGAGCCGCTTCTTGATGACCAAGTATGGCGCGCCCGAGATGAAGAAGCGGGGCGGCGGGGTGATCATCAACACGGCCAGTGTGCAAGGCGTGCAATCTGCGCTGAGCGTTTCGGCTTACGCCGCCAGCAAGGGGGGCGATCTTTCACTCACCCGTCAACTGGCGCTGGAATACGCTAAGGACAACATCCGCGTGCTGGCCGTCAACCCCGGCACCATCGAGACGCCGCTGGCGCTGGAGGCGAGCGAGAGCGTTGAGGCGCTGCGCAAAGCTGCCGAAGCCACCCACCCGCTAGGCCGGATCGGGCAGCCGCAAGACATCGCCAACGTGGTGCTCTTCCTCGCCAGCGACCAGGCCAGCTTTATGACGGGCGAGTATGTAAACGTGGACGGGGGGATGATGGCCAAAGGGGCATGGGCGTAACCAATTGGAGATTTGAGACCAAACTGGTGGTTGTTTGAAACCAAGCATTGTTGCCCAGTACAAACGTTTGGTTTCAAACAGAACTTACATTCGAGAGAAAAGGGGGAGGCGCCCCCCTACGATTCGTGGAGCTTGGCCGCCAGTTGCGCCAGCGCCGCCGCCGGGTCGTGACAGAGACCGGCGTGGACCACCGAGGTCTGGATCACGGTGCTATGGGGGTGGACAAGCCAGTGGAACGCCTCGGCCTGGCCCAGCCGCCCAATCGGCCCCTCGCCGGCGCAGATCCGCGGGATCAGCGCCAGGTGGCGTCGCACCATGGCCTGATCCAACGTGGGGGCGAGGGCGGCCAGCCGCGCTTCGTCGAGCCGGATGTGGGCGGCCAGAAAGCGCTCGGTGCGGCAGAAGAGGATCACGCCGGCGTTGACAAATTCGCCACGCTCCACCCGCGGGGTGATACGTATGAATGCGTATTCATAGCTGCTCAGCATGGGCGCGCTGCGCCTCCTCAACAAAGATGGGGGCGGCGGCCAGGCGCTGCGTCAGGTAGGCGAGATAGCCAGCGCGGTGCGCATCGGGGCCGGCAAACGACGGTTCATCCCCCAGCCAAATATCGGGAACGAGCGCCAAAATCTCGCGCAACCGCGCCTCGGTGAGCAACGGGCGCAGCGCGGCGTCGGCCGCGGCGAGCGCGCTGGCCCGGTCGATGAGCACATGGTCGCGAACGCGCGTAAACGGCAGCCGGCTGCGCGCCAGATAATCGCTCCAATCATAGTGGAAATAGAGCGCAGCGCCGTGGTCGATCAGCCAAAGCTCCTCTTCCCAGAGCAGCAAATTGGTGTTGCGCGCCGTGCGGTCCACATTGGTGACATAGGCGTCAAACCAGACAATGGCCGACGCCAATTCCGGGGTGACGTACGGCTCGAGCATGGGGTTGAAGGCAAAGGCGCCGGGCAAAAAGCGCGTGCCCAGGTTGAGGCCGATGCTGGCCTTGAGTAGGTCGCTGATCTCCTGGTCGCGCTCGTTGCGCGCCAGCGCTCCGTTCAGCTCCAGCAGCACCAACTCGGGCGAGCGCAGCCCCAGGGTGCGGGCAATCTCGCCGGCCACGATCTCGGCGATCAACACCTTAGGCCCCTGGCCGGCGCCCACAAATTTCATCACATAAAGCTCGCCATCATCGGCCTCGACCACGGCCGGCAGCGAACCACCCTCGCGCAGCGGCGTCACATAGCGGGTGGCGGTGAATCTGCGTAACATGCGTCACATCGTACACCAGCAGGGCGAGATGGCCCAAACAGCCGGCAGCCACGGTTGGATGAATCCGCGGTTGCGGGGTACAATCCTGACGGCGGTAATCTGCCCTGGGGGTAGCGCCGTCGCCCTGGTAGGGCGACCTAGGGTTGGGGGCGCGAGATCGTAAAGCAACGCCCAATGCGCTGTAGTGCTATCGAGAACCTTTATGACCACTGAACTGCATGTAATTTTTGGATCGGGTCAGGTGGGGCGGCCGCTGGCCCAGCTTCTGCTCGACGCCGGTAAGCGAGTGCGGGTGGTGAAGCGCTCGCCCGGCGGGGCGCCGCCCGCAGCTGAGGTGATGCAGGGTGACGCGACCGACGCCGACTTCTGCGCCCAGGCGGCACAGGGGGCCAAAACACTCTACCATTGCATGAATCCCCCCTACGATTCAAAACTCTGGGCCGAGCTCGCGCCGCGCTATATGGAAAACCTGATCGCCGCCGCCAGCCGCACCGGCGCGCGCCTGGTGACGCTTGATAATGTCTACATGCTCGGTCGCCCCAACGGCCAGCCCCTTGACGAAGATACGCCGCCCAACCCATGTAGCCGCAAGGGGGAGATCCGGGCCCGCGCGGCCGAGCGCCTCTTCGCAGCCCACTTGAACGGCGATGTGCTCGCCACGACCGGGCGCGCCTCCGATTTCTATGGGCCAGGGGGGACGCTCACCTATCTGGGCGACCCATTTTGGCCGGCGGCGCTGGCCGGCAAGCGGGTGATGACCCCCTTCAACCCTGATCAGATCCACACCTATCACTACATCCCCGATGTGGCCGCCGGCCTGATGACCCTCGGCTGCGCCGACGCCGGCGCCTATGGCCGGCCTTGGATGCTCCCCTGCACGCCGGCAGATACGACGCGCGCGCTGGTGAACCGCATGGCGGGCGCGCTGGGTCGCGAGATCAGGTTACTCGCTGTGCCCGGCTGGATTCTGAAGAGCATGGGGCTCTTCATGCCGCTCATGCGCGAACTGGGTGAGATGCTCTACCAGTGGGATGAGCCATTCGTAATCAGCGATCGACACTTCCGCGAGCGGTTTGGGCAAGGGCCAACGGATGTGGAGAAAGCCACCGCCGCAACCGTCGCCTGGGCGCAAGGGCATTACGGCGGAAAGAGCGCGGCCTGATGTGTGGCATCACCGGCATCTTTGCCTTTGACCCCAATGCGGCCCCGGTGGCGTGTGCGCTCCTCGACTGCATGCGCGACAGCATGACTCATCGTGGGCCCGATGGCGCGCGCACTTGGGTCGGTGATGGGCAACGCATTGGCCTGGCCTTTCGCCGCCTGGCCATCATCGACCTGGCCGAAACGGCCATGCAGCCCATGCCCAACGAGGATGGCAGCGTGCGCATCGTCTTCAACGGCGAGATCTACAACCACGCCGAGATCCGCGCCGAGTTGGAGCGGATGGGCGGCCACACCTGGCGCACCGACCATTCGGACACCGAGACGATTGTCCACGCCTACGAGCAGTGGGGCATCGACTTTTTGCACCGGCTGCGCGGCATGTTTGCAATGGCGATCTGGGACGCTCGCCGCCGCTCCCTCTGGCTCATCCGTGACCGCATTGGCGTCAAGCCGATCTACTACACCCTCCGCGACGGGCGGCTGCTCTTTGCGTCGGAGATCAAGGCGCTGCTGCAAGACCCGCAGCAGCCGCGTGCGGTCCACGAAGAGGCCTTTTTCCACTATCTCTCTTTTCTCACCACACCCGCGCCGCAGACGCTCTTCGCCGGCATCAAAAAGCTGCCGGGCGGCTGCTGGCTGCGCGTGGATGAGGGCGGGCAGGTCACCGAGCAGCGCTATTGGGATGTATGGGCGCATACGCAGCCGCTCACGGGCGTTCCCGAGGCCGAGATCGCCGAACGGCTGCTGGCCGAGTTGCGCACCGCCGTCCAACTGCGCAAGGTGAGCGACGTGCCGGTGGGCGTCTTCCTCTCGGGCGGGATCGATTCGAGCACCAACGCCGCGCTCTTTTCCGAGGGCGAAGCCCAGCCCATCAAGACCTTTTCCATCGGCTATGCGGGCGAGTACCAGAGCTACCAGAACGAGCTCCACTACGCCCGCCAGATGGCCCAACGCGTCGGGGCCGACCATCACGAGTTGCTGCTTAGCCAGGATGACCTGCTCGACTTTCTGCCCCGCATGGTGCAGTTGCAAGACGAGCCCATCGCCGACCCGGTCTGCGTGCCGGTCTATTATGTCTCCAAGCTGGCGCGCGACAACGGCGTCATTGTGGCGCAAGTGGGCGAAGGGGCCGACGAACTCTTCTGGGGCTATCCCCACTGGAAGCGCATGGTTGCGCTGCAACAATACGCTCGCTGGCCCGTCCCCCGTACGCTGAAGCAATTGGGGCTGGCCGGGCTGCGCGTCATGGACCGCGCGCACAAGATCTATTACGAATATCTGCGGCGCAGCGCGGACGGTCTGCCCATCTTCTGGGGTGGGGCCGAGGCCTTCACCGACGCCGAAAAAGCGCGGCTGCTGTCGCCGCGGCTGCGCGGCCAATTCGCCGGCCTCACCTCGTGGCAGGCCATCGAGCCGATCCATCAGCGCTTTATGGCCAACGCCTGGGAACAGTCGCCGCTACACTGGATGAGCTACATCGACCTCAACCTGCGGCTGCCCGAGCTGCTGCTCATGCGCGTGGACAAGATGAGCATGGGCGTCAGCCTGGAGGGCCGTGTCCCCTTTCTCGACCACAAGTTCGTCGAGTTGGCGCTGAGCATCCCCACCGCGGTCAAAATGCGTGACGGTGAGCTTAAGGCGATCCTCAAGCGGGCGGTCCGTGGCCTGATCCCCGACGAGCTGATCGACCGCAAAAAGCAGGGCTTTGGCGTGCCGGTCTACGAGTGGTTTTTCGACCGTCTGGGCGACCAGGCCCGCCAGGAGCTGGACGCCTTTTGCCGGCAGACTGACTTTTTGAACCCGGCTGGGATCAGCGACCTCTTCGAGCGTCGCAACGGGCCAAAAATCTGGTATCTGCTCAACTTTGCGCTCTGGTGGAAGGAGTACGTGCAGGCATGAAGTTGGGGACGCAATGGACAATCCCACGGGCGCCCAAGCCGGGGTTCGAGTTGAACATGATTTACGCAGCGCCTGATGACGATCAGGAACGACAACTTCGTCAACGATCAAACCTTCAGCCAAGGCTTGCGTAAGTCCTATTGGATTGAACCGGGGGGCGGCGCTGTGCACATCTGCATGATCCTGATCAGCTTTGACTTTCCGCCCGACATTCGGGTGGAGAAGGAAGCGCGGGCGCTGTTGGCCGCCGGCCACCGGGTAAGCGTGGTCTGTGAGAACCGTCAGGCGCGGCCGCCGCGCGAGAGCTGGCGTGGGATCGACATTGTGCGCCTGCCGCCGCAGCCGGTCTGGTGGCGGCAGTTGAACACGGCGGCCCTCTTCATCACCCATCGCGCGCCGGTGTGGGGCCGCCACCTGCGCCGCATCGTGGCCGAGCTACGGCCCGACGTGATCCACGTGCATGATCTCCCCTTTGTGGGGCCGGGGCTGCGCATTGCGCGGCGCTTTGGCCTGCCCCTCGTGGCCGACTTGCATGAGAACTACCCAGCCTATCTCCAGTCGCGCCGGCAAAGTGTGGAAAACGCGCTCGAACGGCTGGCCTTTGACCCCGACCGGTTCTCCCGTTACGAACGCGCCGTGCTCCCCCGCTGCGACTATATCATCACCGTCGTCGAGGAAGCCGCCGAACGCGTAGCGGCCATGGGCATCCCCGCTGCGCGCATCTTCACAGTAGGCAACGCCGAGGATGTGGCGCATCTCCCCGTCGACGCCCCGCCGGTGACGCTGCCCGTGGCCGCGGGCCAGGCTGCGCTCAAGCTTGTCTACGTCGGCGGGTTGCAGGAATTGCGCGGGTTGCAGACGGTCATCGCCGCCATGGCGGCCATCCGCGCTGCTGTCCCCTCCGCCGCGCTGATCATCGTGGGCGACGGCTATTTTCGTCCCCAACTTGAGGCGCAAACGCGCGCCGAGCGCATGGAAGCCGCTGTCTTTTTTGAAGGGCAGCAACCCTTTGAGCGGGTACATCGCTATATCGAAGCCGGTGACGTCTGTATTGTGCCGCACCTGGCCGACGAGCTGGTCAATTCGACGATTCCCCATAAACTCTTTCAATACATGGTTATGGGCAAGCCGGTAGTAGTGAGCTCGGCCAAACCGCTGCGGCGCGTGGTCGAATCGAGCCAGGCCGGCGAAGTTTTTGCATCGGGCGACGCGGCCAGTTTTGCCGCGGCCGTGCTCCGACTGACCGACCCCGAACGGCGGCGCGCGCTGGGCGAGAACGGTCGCCGCGCCGTGTTGGAGCGCTACAACTGGGAGACGGAAAGCCGCGAACTGGTGCGGCTCTATGCGGAGGTGGCGGCGCGCCGGGCATCATGAACATAGAGGAGACCGCGCGCGCGCCCGAGCGCACAGATTGCCCCCAGGTGCTCCACCTGATCCACGGTCTGACGGTGGGGGGAGCCGAGGTTGACCTGCTTCAAAAGTGCGCCGTGTTGCGCAAAAGGTGCGGCTACGAGTTCACCATTGCCTGTCTGTTGCGTCGCGGCGAGCTGGCGCCCCAGTTCGAGGCGCAGGGCATGCAGGTGATCGGCCCGCTCATGCGCCATCGTTACGACGCATCTGCCGGTTTTGCCCTGCGCCGGCTGCTCCAGCATCACCCTGCGCCAATCCTCCACACCCATCTGGCCGCGGCCAACCTGATCGGGTGGTTGGCCAACCAGAGCTTGCCGCCCGGCCAGCGCAAACGACAGTTGGCCGGCGAGCACGCCCAGGCCGACCGGTGGCCGCGACCGGTGATCTGGCTGGATCGCCAGATGGCGCGCTCGGTGCGCATCCTCGTCCCGACCGAGGCAACGAAAACAAGCTATGTGGCGCGCGGGATACCCGCGTCTGCGCTGCGCGTGTTGCCCAATGCGATTGACCTGGCGCGTTTTGCCGCCGTGGACTGGGGGCAGGCTCGCCAGCGCATACGCAGCGAGCTTGGATTGGGCGCAAACGAGACTCTGCTTGGCGCAGTCTGCCGGCTCGAGGCGGTGAAGAATTTGCCCGCATTGATCGAATGTGTGGCCCCCCTGCCGGTCAAATTGGTGATCGCGGGCGAGGGTGCAGAGCGCACGAAGCTGGAGGCGCTGATCCACGCTCGTGGGCTGGGTGAACGGGTGCGGCTTCTGGGCAACCGCAGCGATGTGCCCGACCTGTTGGCGGCGCTCGACCTCTTTGTGCTGGCCTCGCGTTCCGAGAGCTTTGGCCTGGCCGTGGCCGAGGCGCTGTTGATGGGCGCGCCGGTGATCGCCACTCGAGTGGGAGGCATCCCCGACATCACAGGGCAGGGCGCCTATGCGCAGTTGATCCCGGCGGGCGATGTGTCCGCGCTGGGCGCGGCCATTGTCGCCGCGCTGGCCGATCTGCCGCAGTTGCGAGCCAAGGCCGCGGCCGGCCAACGCTTTGTGCAGGCGTCATTTGGCGCAGAGGCGGTGGCCGAGCAGCTTCATGCCCTCTATCGGGCCATCACCGAACGGTAGCTTACGATAATCGATGAACGGTCGCTCAAGGCCAATCAGATTCCGGCTCTGAATTCTGATCTGTGGTAACATGGCGCTATGGCCGGTCGCATTCGAGTGCTTCACCCAATCACCCGCCTCATTGTGGGCGGCGCGCAAGAGAATACGCTCCTCACCGCCCAGTTGCTCAACCCGTACGACTGGGCGGTAGACGTTGTCACCGGGCCGCAGACGGGGAGCGAAGGCAGCCTGATCGAGACGGCGAAGGCGCGAGAGATTCCCTTGATCATCGAGCCAAGCCTGGTGCGCGAGGTGAACCCAATCCAGGACCTGCGCGCGCTGTTCCGGCTGGCGAGGCTCATACGGCGGGGCCAATACACCATCGTGCATACGCACAGCTCCAAAGCGGGGATTGTGGGGCGCTGGGCGGCGAAGATCGCCGGCGCGCCGGTCATTGTCCATACCGTGCATGGGTGGGGGCATCACGACCATCAACACCCGTTGGTGCGCGCATATTACATATTGCTCGAAAAACTGACCTTGCCGATTACCGACAAACTGATTGTGGTGTCGCCGCGCAACATTGAGAAAGGGCTGGCCGACGGCATCGGCAAACCCGACGACTATGTGGTGATCCGCAGCGGGATCGAGATGGATCGCTTTGGCCACCCGCAGACGCCGCGGGCCGAAACGCGGGCGGCGTGGGGCATCCCGGCGGATGCGCCGGTAGTGGGCGCGGTGACGCGCTTGTCGCCGCAGAAGGGGCCGCTCGATTTTGTGCGCGCCGCCGCAGAAATTGGCGTGGCTTGCCCCAGCGTGTGGTTTCTCATGGTGGGCGATGGCCCCATGCGCGGCGAGGTCGAAAGGCTGGCTCGCGAGCTGGGCCTGGCGGAGCGGCTGGTGTTGACCGGGTTGCGCCGCGACGTGCCCGAGCTGATGGCGGCGATGGACCTCTTCGCGCTCTCCTCGCTGTGGGAGGGGCTGCCGCGCGTGTTGCCGCAGGCCATGGCGACAGGGCTGCCCATCGTGGCCACGGCCATTGACGGCAGCAGCGAGGCAATTGACGAAGGCGTGAATGGGCTGCTTACCCCGCCGGGCGACCCTCACGCGCTGGCGCAGGGGGTGATCCGGCTGCTGCGCGACCCGGCGCTGGCCCGGCGCATGGGCGAAGCGGGCCGCGCCCGCGCCGCCGAGTTCGATGTGCGCGCCATGGTGGCGCAGATCGATGGGTTGTATCGGGCGCTGCTGGCCAAAAAGAAGATTGGCGATGGTCAAGTAGACAGGTGATTTAAGCCTGTTTGCCTGCCTATGCTATACTCAGTAGACCGCAACGGTTTTGGCAATCCAGGCTACTACCAAGTGGTCGAACACGATGATGCTCTGGGTCATAGCGAGATACTGATACGGCCTTCAGTTGGAAAGAGTAAAGCCTACGGCGACAGGAGGCGCGATATGGATACGCCGGACGTGCGCGAATTGATCCGTGAAGAGATCCCCAAGGTGTTGCAAGAAGACACGACAACCCAGGCGTTGATCGTGCAGTTGGCGCGGCCCGCATTCGCCGACAAGGCTGAAACCAACAGCCGGTTCGACCGCCTTCTGGAAGAGTTGCAGCGAGATCGAGAAGAGCAGAGTCGCAAGTGGGATGAGCAGAGCCGCAAGTGGGATGAGCAAAACCGCAAGTGGGATGAGAATCAGCGCATCCTCAATGAGATGTTGCAGGAGATCCGGCGCGTCGATCGCCGGATCGATACGACGATCGGCGCGTTGGGCGCGCGCTGGGGGCGCGAGTCCGAGCGGGCGTTTCGCGACGCGCTGCGGGCCATCCTCGAAGAGTCGTTCGATGTGCAGGTGATCAACGTGACCGAGTTCGACGATGAGGGTGAGGTGCATGGCCGTCCCGACCAGGTGGAGCTGGATCTGATCATCAAGAACGGCGTCCTGATCATCTGCGAGATCAAATCATCGATGAGCAAGGCGGATATGTACACCTTTGCGCGCGCCGTCACGTTCTATGAGAAGCGTCATCAACGCCAGGCGCAACGCCGCATTGTCATCTCGCCCATGATCGACCCGCGGGCCGCGCGTGTGGCGA
>JAHDWG010000272.1 GCA_023384495.1 Caldilineaceae bacterium | reverse complement strand
GACCATTTCCAGCGAAACTTGATTGAAAGGAACTGCTAAAGAATCGGCGACATCGTCAGCCAAATCGACCAAGATGGCGTACATTAACCAGGTGGCCCAGAGTTGGAGCATAATGCCATTGATCGAACCGACCCAGAAGTAAGCAAGACCCAGGAGACGTTTCACCGTTTTATAGGCATCTTCAATCCGCCAGCGTTGCCAGTAGAGCGCCACGAGATAGACAGGTGGCAAACGGTCTGGGTCCAGTTCGCTGGTCAAGTAGCGATACCATGTGCCCTTATATTGCACTTCCACCAGACGCATGGGCAGTTGGTCTTGCCCCAACAGAATCAGCGTATCGTGCAGGTGGGCACTCTTGTGGAGAACCTTTGTCACCTGATAGGCCGCATTGGCCTTGCAGCGAGTGATAAAGGTCACCTGCGCCGCCATCAAGCGGGCATAATAGCCATAATTGGTGAAGCCCAAATCGAGAAGTAACAGAGTGCCGGGCAGCAAGATTTCCAGAATCTGGTCCCAAAACCGTTGGTCATGCGCCTGTTCATCCTCTGTGTACCAGAGATGAACAGGTAGACGGGAAGAGACATCCAACAATCCCATCATCCGTCCGGCCAGTGGATGCTCCGGTCGGTCTCGCAGCAACCCGACTCGCCGCATGAGCGCATCCAGGGTTGAGCCATCGACGGCCCACACCCGTTCATAGTGCGCCAACGCCCATGCGATTTCAGCAGGAAGAGACCGGGTTCGTTTCTGCCACTTGCTCTGCATCACCGGCAGCACATCTTGCAACACACGCCAGAACAGTTTGGCTGACAGCGTGCGCAAGCGTTCCGAGAGCGCTTGTTGGCTCACTTGGATCGGGTCAGCCCAGAGAAGACCTTCTGTCTTGAGCACACGCAAGGCTTCACTGACCGAAGCAAACTGGCGCCAGACCAGACTGATGACCACGGCTACCATGACGGGTAATGTTAATGTGCGTTCTCGCAACCCTAGTTTCTGGTAGTACTCAAGCTGGGCGAGAGTCGCCGGATGAATCACTTCCCGAATTCGCTGGGCTGTCTCTTCATCGGGCGGCGGTGACGCTTGTTTCTGCCCACGCGCAACCTGATTGGAACGGGTGTGACGGACTGAACTTCCTTTTTTCTTTGCCATTCTGCCAGCATATCCATTTACTGGCTCATTGACAATTCTCAGGCCCTTTCGTCCGTCTCACCCACATTTGACAACAACACATTTACCTTAACTTGTAACCAATGGCCTTAGCGTGTATTTACGCGTGAATCTCGCTGGTACCCTAACTTGTCGTCGGTCGTGATTTACACTGATGCTGCAAGCGCGGCAAAGGCCCTCGCCGCGGCGATGATCGTGGCCTCGATTTCGTCTGCGCCGTGGGCCAGCGAGAGAAAGCCGGCCTCGAACTGTGACGGCGCCAGATAGACACCCTGCGCCAGCATGGCCTGGTGAAAGGCGGCAAATTTCTTTGTATCGGCCTGTTTTGCCGTGCTCCAGTTGGTGACCGGCCCTTCAGTAAAGAAGAAACCGAACATGCTGCCAACCCGGCTGTGCGAAAGCGCCACTTTGGACATTTCCGCCGCGCCGGCCAAGCCCTCCATCAGCTTGGCGCCCGCCAGCTCCAGTTGCTCCCATGCCTTTGCCTCGCGCAGTAGGCTGAGCGTCTCGATGCCAGCCACCATGGCCAGTGGGTTCCCAGATAGCGTGCCCGCCTGGTACATGGGGCCCACCGGCGCCACCAGTTCCATGATCTCACGACGCCCGCCATACGCGCCCACCGGCAGCCCGCCGCCGATCACCTTGCCCAATGTCGTCAGGTCGGGCTTGATGCCATAAAGCGTTTGCGCCCCGCCCGGGTGGACGCGGAAGCCGGTCATCACTTCGTCAAAGATGAGGAGCGCGCCGTCGTTGGCCGTCACGCTGCGCAATCCCTCCAAAAAACCTGCCACCGGCGGCACAAGCCCCATATTCCCCACCACCGGCTCGACAATGACCGCGGCAATCTGGCCGGGGAATTCCTCGAACAACCGCTCGACCGCGGCCAGGTCGTTATAGGGCGCGGTCAGCGTATCGGCCACCGTGGCAGCCGGCACGCCCGGCGAATCGGGCAACCCGAGCGTCGCCACACCGGAACCGGCCTGCACGAGCAACATATCGGCGTGGCCGTGGTAGTTGCCCTCGAACTTGACGATCTTGGTGCGCCCGGTGAAGGCCCGCGCCAGCCGTAACGCCGTCATCGTCGCCTCGGTGCCCGAGTTGACAAAGCGGACCATCTCGATGTTTGGCATGAACGCCATCACTAGCTTCGCCAATGCCACCTCATACGGATTGGGCGCCCCATAGCTCGTCCCCCGCATCACCGCCTCTTGCAACGCCATCACCAGGCGGGGATGGGCGTGACCCAAGATCAACGGCCCCCACGACAGCACATAATCGACATAACGGTTGCCATCAACGTCGATTAAATAGGCGCCTTCCCCCCGTTCGATAAAGAGGGGCTGCCCACCCACCGAGCGGAAAGCGCGCACCGGCGAGTTGACCCCGCCCGGCAACAACTGGACTGCTTCGGCAAAGAGAGCCTCAGAACGTTCGATGTTCAGCATGATGATTCCTTCTCTGTGTGCTTCCCGGCTTCTGCCTGTGCGCGCTGTTCCTCTGTATCCAACCCGAACAGTTCCCGAAACGTCTCTGCAAAGTCTCCGACGTCATCGGCCACCGCCTTCTGCTTGAGGCGGAGGGTCGGTTCGTGCAACAGTTGGTTCACCAGCGCTCTTGACAGGTGCTGCACATGGGCCAAGACCTGCGGCTCCACATCGCCCAGATGGCGCAGCGTACGCGCCAGTTCGCGCTGGCGGATGGCCTCGGCCTTCTCGCGCAGGTCGATGATCACGGGTTTGACGGTCAGCTCGCGAAAGCGCCGTTGCCAACGCGCTACAGCTGCATCGATCATCGCCTCGACGCGCGGAACCTCGCGCTGGCGCGCCGCCAATGCCTCGTCGAGCGTGCTGCGCAGATCATCCACATCAAACAAACGCACGCCCGGCAGCTCTTCCACCGACGGGTGGATATTCCGCGGCACCGCCAGATCGACAAGCACGAGTGGTCGTTCCGCTCGCTGCACCTGGGCGCGCGCCACCAACGCAGCATCGAGCAGCGGCGCATTCGATGTTGCCGCCGTAAAGACCACATCGGCGGCAGCCACGGCTTGTTCCAATTCGTGCAGCCCATAGGCGCGGCCACCCCACTGGGCCGAAGCGCTTATCGCCTTGCTCACCGTGCGATTGGCCACGTCAATATGCGAAACATTGCGCCCACGCAGCGTTTTGACTGTGAGCCGGCCCATTTCGCCCAACCCCACCACCAAAACACGGCGCTGCGCCAGGCTTCCCGCCACGCTGTGCGCCAGCGCTATCGCTACCGAACTGATGCTGGCCGGGTTGGCGCTGATCCCCGTCTCGGTGCGGACACGCTTGCCTGCCTCGATTGCTATGCGAAACATCTCCGCAAGCACCACCCCACACTGTCCGGCAGCTTGCGCCGTGCTAAAGGCATTGTGGATCTGACCCAAAATCTGCGGCTCACCCAGCACCAGCGATTCAAGCCCGGCGGCCACCCGATAAAGATGCGCAGCCACTGCGCTTCCGACATGGAAATAGACGTGGTCATCGAGTGCAGTAGGCGCAACGTCATGCGCCTCGGCCAACAGCGTCAGCAACAACTGACGCCCGCGCTCAGGTTCCAACTCGGTGGCCAACCAGCCATAGAGCTCCACCCGATTGCAGGTTGAGACGACAACCATCTCTTCGATGGCCGGATGGCGCGCATTACCTTCTAGCAGCCCGCTGACACTTTCACGCAATTCGACGCCGGCTGTTTGATGGCTCAGACCCAGGCAGACCAATCGTGATAAGTCCATTGTGTATGCAACCCTCGATGATGCGTCAAACATTGTGCAGAAGGGGGAGGGCCCTCTCATGCTCTGCCCGCCAATAATTTCGTTGACTCCCTGGCCACGCGTTCGCCCGATTCGATACAGTCGGGGATTCCTACCCCGCGATAGGCGGCGCCGGCCAGAAAGAGACCTGGATTCTGCGCCAGTCGCTGCTCGATCTGCGCCAGCCGTTCGGTGTGGCCCAGCAGGTATTGCGGCATCGCGTTGGGCCAGCGGTGGATCCAGGTGCGGACCGGTGTGGCGGCAATCCCCAATGTGGATTCGACCTCTGCACGAGCCAGCGCCAACAACTCGGCATCGTCCAACTGGGTCACATCTCGGCGCCCATAACGGCCCGCATATACACGGATCAGGGCCGAGCCGACCGGCGCCCGCCCATCCCACTTGCTCGATGTCCAGGTGCAGGCGAGCAGATCGGTCTCTTCTACCTGCGGGATGACATAGCCATAGCCGTCGAGTGGGTGGGGCAGGTCGCTGGCGGTAAAGGCCAATGTGATGATCGCCGCCGACGTGTGCGGGATCTGCGCGTGCAGATCGGCGAGCACCGGGTCAAGGTCGGCCAGCAGGCGCGCCGTCACAAAGGCCGGCGTGGCCAGGATGACGGCATCCACCCGAATTGGGTGTCCATCTGCGAGCGTAATCGCATAGCCATCCCCTTGCCGGCGGATAGACTCAACCGTTACACCGGTGCATAGCTGCGTGCGCGACAACCGCGCCTGGATCGCCTCGACCAACGTCGCCATCCCGCCGGGGAGCGAGACAAAGGGCGGATAGGCTGCCTGGATGCTGCCAGCCGGCTGGCTCGCCGACAGCCCTTTGAGCAGGCTGCCGTGTTTGAGTTCGAGCTGGCGCAACTGGGGGAAGGTGGCGGCCAGGCTCAATTGCTCGCCGTCGCCGGCATAGATGCCGCTCATCAGCGGCTCGACCAACTGCTCGTAGACTTCGCGACCCAGCCGCCGGGTGACAAAGTGCGCCACTGATTCATCGCCCTTGGCGGGAACCGGCGGCAAGCTCGCCTCCTGCGCCAGCCGCTCGCGCCCGGCCGGCGAGATGAGCGTGCTGTTGGTCAGGGCGTCCAGGTTGGTGGGGATCATGCCGGTCAAGCCGGAGGGTAACCGGTGCAACTGCCCGTGGCGGCGGACAAAGGTCTTTTCATGTTCAGGCCGGCGACCATGAAGCTGCTCTGCCAGCCCCAATTCTTCGCACAGCCCGACGCCGCGCGGCTTGCGCGACAGAAAGCTGTCTGGCGCGCCTTCCACCACAAAACCGTCCACCCGTTCGGTCAGGATCTTGCCCCCCAGGCGCGGCTCACGCTCGATAAGCGTCACCGCCACATCGTCTGCTAGCTGTTCGCAACGGTAAGCCGCTGCCAGCCCGGCGATTCCCCCGCCGATGATTCCGATCCGTTTGGTGCTCATATCAACTCAGATGATACTGCTCAATCCTTGCCGATTTGATTCAACGCAAAGACGCAGAGAGGCAAAGACGCAAAAGGTCGCTGATCATGGTTCTTTGCGTCCTTGCGCCTTTGCGTTATCTCTATCCTTTCTGATAATTCAGCCATCACTCCCACCGCGCGGACTCTTTCTCGATCAACTCCGCCAGCGTCGCGATGTAGAGCGGGTCATCATTGAGCGCCGGTGGCCGTTCGAGCCGGACCCCTAGCTCGCGCGCCACTCCCTGCGCCTTGATGTCGATGTCGTAGAGAATCTCCACATGGTCCGAGACAAAGCCAACGGGTATACTGACGATGTTTTTGATTCCTTGTTCCACGAGTGCGGGGATGTGGTCCTCGATCTGGGGCCCTAGCCACGGCTCCGGGCTGCGACCGGCCGATTGGTAACTCCACGACCACTGATCAGTGCGTAGACCAGCCCGCTCGGCAACCAGGTGCGCCGTCTCGCGCAACTGTTGGTCATACGGGTCGCCCATTTTCAGGATGCGTTCGGGCAGGCTGTGGGCGCTAAAGACCACATGCACCTTGTTGCGTTCGACAGCCGGCCAACGGCTTAGCCCATCCTGCACCCGGTTAGTCAGCGCCTGGATGTATTGGGGGGCGCTGTGATAGCTGGCGATGTGGGCAAATTCGATCTGGCCACGATACATGGACAAGCCGTCGGCGATCTTTTCCTGGTATTTGGCAACGCTCAACTTGCTAAAGTGGGGGGCCAACACCAGGCTGATGGCGTGGGTGACGCCATCATCGAGCATCTGGCCGACCACCTCTTCGATCCACGGCGACCAGTGGCGCATGCCCAAATAGAAGCGGAAGCGCGCTGGGTCGAGCCGCTCTTGCACCGCCGCCATTTGTTTTTGCGAAATTGCCAACAAGGGCGACTTGCCGCCGATCTGGGCGTAATTGTGCGTGATCTCTTCCAGCACCGCCGGCGTCGTCGGCCGCCCGGCGCGAATGTCGGCCAGATAGCCGGGGATTTCGTCCAGCGAGTTTGGCCCGCCGTAGGCCATAATCAAAATGCCAATCGGGTAGTTAATTCTGGTCGTCACGTTTGTTTCCCGTCTGCTCTCGCACATACTCCACCAGCCGTTGCACATTCTCCACCGGGGTCGGCGGCAGGATGCCATGCCCCAGGTTGAAGATGTGGCCAGGGCGACCGGCGGCCTGTTCCAGCACCTCGTCGATGCGGGCCTTGAGTTCGCGCCACGGGGCCAACAGCGCCACGGGGTCGAGATTGCCCTGCACCGGCCTGTCATAGCCGATCTGCCGCCACGACCAGTCGAGCGGCATGCGCCAGTCCAGCCCGATCACGTCGCCGCCGCAGGCCACGGCGTCGAGCAAATAGGCGTTGACGCCCTGGCTAAAGTTGATCACCGGAACGCCGGTGGCCGCCACAGTCTTGAAGAGCATGGTGTTGTACGGCTGGACGTAGCGCAAATAATCTTGTTGACCCAACGCCAGGCCGGCCCACGAATCAAAGATCTGCAGCGCCGCCGCACCGGCCTTGACCTGCTGCGCCAGATAATCGGCCTGCACGGTCACCAGCTTGACCATCAGCCTTTTCCACGCCGCCGGTTCGCTGTACATGAAGGCCTTGATTTTGGCATAGTTGCTCGTACTACCCCCTTCCACGGCATAGCTGGCGAGCGTAAACGGGGCGCCGGCAAAGCCGATGAGCGGGATGTTGCGCGGGACCAGTTCGCGCGTCACTAGTTCAATCGCCTTGAGCGTGCCCGGCATCGTCTCCGTGGCCGGCGGCGTGGCGAGCACGTCCACATCATACGCCCGTGTGATGGGGTTCTCGATGCTCGGCCCCTCTCCTTTGATAAAATCGAGTTTGAGCCCCATGCCGATGAGCGGCGGCAGGATGTCGGCAAAGATGATCGCCGCATCAAAGCCAAAGCGATCGATGGGCTGGAGCGTCACCTCCGCCGCCAGCTCCGGCGTGCGGATGACCTCCAGCATGGCGTACTTCTCGCGGATGGCCCGATACTCGGCCATATAGCGTCCTGCCTGGCGCATCAGCCAGATCGGTGTGCGCTCGGTCGGCAGCCCCCGGCAAGCCCGCAGGAAGAGAGAGGTTGGTTCGTTCGTATGCATGACTGTGATAATGGTTAATGGTTAATGGTTAATGGTTAATGGATTGCATCTGATGGGCGGGTAGTGGTAGGAGATAATCTCATACCGCTCCGGAGCAGAGTGAATTGAAGTATTGAGCTCACTGCGTAAGCTTTTTTCCCACCACTCTGGGTGTCCAAGTTCGGCTTCAAAATCGCCTCGTATTTTCTGGCCAGACTCCCAGTCTAGGGGTGTGAGATAATCTCACGTTACTACCGATGGGCGAGAGCACTAACAATTAAGAATTAATCGTTAGCCATTGCTTTCGCTTTGCCAAACCGCTTTCCCCACAAAAAAGGGACCCAACCGCTCCAGGTGGAGCGAAGTCTGCTTGGTCTTGCGCATGCGCTGGACGATGGCCGAGAGCGGCATGAGTTGCGGACCCAGCAGGCCGATGACGAAGTCGTTGTCATGTTTGTCGAGGCCGTGGCAGGCCAGGCGTATGTCGTGGCCCAGCCCGGCGCGGCCAAAGGCGCGCCCGATGCCGCCGTGTTCTTGCAAGATCACGCTCTGTTCCTGCGCCGACAGTTGCTCGAACGAACCGGCCCGCCGTAGCGGATACCAGATGACCCAGGGCAGCTTGGGGTCGAGCAAGCGCTTGACCGGCCGGGTGATGAGCGCCTCCACCAGGTCCGGCTCGTAGCCTACGGCATAGGTGCGGCCAAACAGGGTGTATTCGGGCTTGGGCGTCAACTCGCTAAAGGGGCGACGCTTGAGAAAGCGGCGCAACTCGCCGATAAAATAGTCCGGCTCTTCACTATAAGTGACCAGCGCCACGCCGTAAGGGTCATTTAAGTCCTCATAAAGCGCACCCTGGATGTTGGCCGACGCCAGCGCATCGACCAGCGGCGCCACATCGGCGCAGCCCCCGTAGGCAAACAACTGCATATACAATCGTCGATCTGAGGCGACGGTTTCGCCTGATGCGGTGCGGGCGATCTCGCGGATATCGACTTGTTCGATGCCATTCTCGCTCATCAAAACTCTCCCATGTTGTACGGCGGATTGCGTCCGCCCACCTACCTGTCTGTTCGACTTCTGGATGGACGCAATCCGTCCCTACCGTTGTTGCAACCACTGCGCCGCATCTTTGGCGTGGTAGGTGATGATCAGATCCGCACCGGCGCGCTTGATGCTGGTGAGCGTCTCCAGGACGATCTTCTGTTCGTCGAGCCAGCCGTTGGCAGCGGCGGCCTTGACCATGCTGTATTCGCCGCTCACGTTGTAGGCGGCCAAGGGCAGTTCGGGGAAGCGCTCGCGCAGCCGGTGGATCACGTCCAGATAGGCCAATGCCGGTTTGACCATGAGAAAGTCTGCCCCCTCGGCCACATCGAGCGCCGCCTCGCGCACGGCCTCGCGGGCGTTGGCCGGGTCCATCTGGTGGGTCTTGCGGTCACCAAACTTGGGTGCGCCGCCCGCCGCCTCGCGAAAGGGGCCGTAGAAGCCCGATGCATATTTCACCGCATAGGACATAATGGGGATGTGGCTGAAATCGTGCGCATCCAACGCCGTTCGGATGGCGGCCACCATGCCGTCCATCATGCCGCTGGGCGCAACGATGTCCGCGCCGGCCTGGGCATGGGAGACCGCCGCCTGCGCCAGGATAGGCAGCGTCTCGTCGTTGAGGACATAGCCTTCTTCCAAGTGGGCGTGATGCTCGTCGGGGTTGTTGAGCAGCCCGCAATGGCCGTGGTCGGTATATTCGCACAGGCAGACATCGGTGATCACTAATAGCTCAGGCGCTACCGATTTGAGCGCCCGCACCGCCTGCTGCACAATGCCTTCTGCGGCGAAATTTTCCAGACCTACCGGGTCTTTGGCCGCCGGAATGCCAAAGAGGAGTACGGCTGGTATGTCGAGACTTAAAACGCTCTCCGCCTCTTGCGCCAACTGGTCGATGGACAACTGGAAGACGCCCGGCATCGAGTTGATCGGCTGGCGTACGTTGCGCCCGTGGGTGACAAAGAGCGGGTAGATAAAGTCATCCGGCGCCAGTTGCGTCTCGCGCACCATTGCGCGCAGCGCTGGCGTGCGACGCAGCCGGCGCGGACGGGCAATGTGGGCGAGCGCGGCTGGCGCCTCCGCTGCGGAGGCGCCACAGACGATGGCCGCCGGACGACGGCTGGCGTCGATAATAATAGGGTCTTTCCACTCCAAAAAACAGAACCGAATAGGGCCAGCAGCGCCTCGACCACACCGTTGACGGACGCCTCATTGGCGACGGCGGCCACCGGCAGCCCTTCGGCCTGGGCCGCTTCCGCCGTCACCAGGCCGATACAGACCACCCTTGCCGCGGCCACCTGTCGCGCCGCGTCCTCATGCCCGCGCACCGACGCCACAAAACTGCGCACCGTCGATCCGCTGGTAAAGACAATCGCATCCACCCCGCGGGCCAGCTCGCCCAGCGAAGCTTCATCGAGCGCAACCGGCTCAGTGTCATAGATGGGGATGGCCTCCACCGCAGCGCCGCGGGCGGCCAACTGCTCGGCCAGCACGGGGCGGGCCGCGGCGGCCTGGGGCAACAAGATCCGCCGGCCCGCCACAGGGGGCAACGCGGCGGCCAACGCTTCAGCCACATGCTCTTCTGGCACAAACG
>JAHDWG010000271.1 GCA_023384495.1 Caldilineaceae bacterium | reverse complement strand
TACAAAAGGATGTCTACCCGACCTTCTTGACCGTCCCAGGGTTCGAAGTCAAAGGGGGGATTCATTTCACCACGCTACAAAAGCCTGAAATCTTCCTGACCGACACGACGACCACGTTTGTGCCGGTCACCCACGCCACCATTGTCAGCGCCAGCGCCCCTCACTGCTCGTGGTCTGTCCCGGTTGTGTTTGTGCCGCGTGCGTCGATTATGATCTTCTACCTCGACGCCCCTACATAGAGGAGGTCCGTCAACAACGAACCAACACAGAGAACCAGCAACCAAACAGAAAGGGGGCGTATCGCCCCCTTTCTGTTTGGTTGCTCTTACAGCCTGCTATGCCCACAATGAGCCAATCCCATGCTGGATTGGCAAAGGCGTCTCAGTCTGCCTTGAGGCGGACCACAAAGGGCAGATGCACAATGCTGAACTGTCGGGGCGCGCCCTCCTCCATATCGTCGAGCGGCTCGGTCGGCGCCTCGACCACCACCAACATGACCGGCGCCGATATTGTGCTGGCCCCGGCATCATCATACGCCTTGGCCGTGATGGTGTAAGTCCCACTGACAACATTCTTCCATACAAACACAAACGGGTTGTCCGTCACGGTCTTGAGCAAGGTTGTGTCCTGATAGAATTCGACCTTGGTCACCACCCCGTCACTGTCCGACGCCTGGGCTGTTACGGTGATGGTCGCCGGCGCCATCAAGCCCGTAACGCTGATGGGGATTGAAATCTCCACCTCCGGGGGAAGATTGTGGACTTCATCGCGGTCAATCAGAAATGCGCTATTGGCGACGTTCCAGTTGGTCGCCAGATAGCTCCCGGCGGGCGGATTGGTATGATAATAGTCATCATGATTGCAATCAAGCAGCCACTGACTGGTGACCGGGCAAATATACTCCATGCTTGGGTAAAACGGGCTATCCGAGTAGCACATGAGATCCCATTCATCGACACAGTGCCAGCCGCCACTTGTGTTGGGGGCGTTGGTCTGGACGCCGCCAAAGAGGTGGACCAATTCATGGGCGGCTACCGAATGGCGCCAACACCCATTGTCAACCCGGGCATAGCCGGCCTGGTGGTTGTTGCGGTTGTCCGGCGTAGGGCGAGTGTCTGAAATGACCGTTGCAATCCCGCAGTAGACGTTTGCGTCGGTGAGCATCAAATACTTACGGTCAGGGTCATTATAGCCCAGCTCTCTGATAGCCAGAATGGCGCCGCGAAAGGAATCGTTGGCGGAAGCGGGCACAACGACATTGAGAATCACAGCCTGGCAATCGTCGTCGGTGACATAGCGCACATGGCGGTGACCACCGGTTGCGTGGGCGCTGGCGTCAAATATCAGGTCGAGCTCGATGGCCAATTTGCGGAACGACTCAACATACTCGTCGTAACGATCCGGCGCATCTTCGCTGCGCACATACATCATTTGAACCCGCTTGCCGCTGACGCCGTCACCTTCGCAGATGACTGAAGAAGCCGTCACCTGCGGGCCGGCGAGCGCCCCGCTGCCCACGATGTCAAGCGGGGGGGGCGTCGTGTCAGGGCCATGCGTACAGAGATCGGTGCCTTCGATCCAGTAATCCAGGTCGCACAGTTCGGTATTGGCGACCAATCCATCCAGGGCAAGGCTTCCTAGCGGCGACGATGCATCCACCGCATGAGCCTGAATTGGCGACGTATAGAGCATCATGGCGGCCAGCGCGACAAGCCCTGCCATCGCGTACGAGGCGCCGATTAGATGCTTGTGTGACCAACCCCATTCTGCCGCATTTTTGCTCGACATTGCCTAACTCTCCCAGTTCCGCTGCCAGACTATGTTACCCAGTTACGCCCATTCGGCGAGCTTACGTCCGTCATAGCGCCCGTGTAACATTTATGCTGGTTCGTCGTAATGTTTCTGCTCTATCTATTTTTGCTTTGTGCCTAACCAAAATGATCAGGCTCCTAACGGATAGTTTACAGGGTTTCAAGGAGGCTGGTATCAGTCTTCAGGGGAGAATCTCGTCTAGTCTCACTTAGAGGCCAAGTTCTGGTCTGCTGTCTAGCGAGTCTACGTCGAAAGGCAGGTTCCGATCTACCAATGTTGGACACGTAATGAGTTACTGTCTGCTATCAGCGCAAACTTGACACAAACCTTCGTGGTAGCTTATTGACAAATCAGATTAGACCCGCACGTTTGGTAAGGGCATGATGGTAAGGGCATGAGGCGAGCGGCAAATCGCAGTGTGATTTGAGTAGGCTCAAGGGGCCCAACACGTTGCGCTACGATACCGTGGCGCGCGATATGGTCACCCCCAACCCGGTTGAGGATGACCATATCAGACCAATTTGACGATTTGATGGGTTGCTGGGTTGCCCGTCGCGACTGGTGCGCTCAGGGCGCGCAATGCACGGTTCTGGCCGCTACTCTTCAGACAGTTCTTAAGGGCGCGACATCAGCCGTCCCCCATTTGCCTGCGCAAGGGGGATGGCAGTATCCTCATCGATTGGTGCGTACGTTGGGCTTTCGCTGCGGGTCGATCCGGATCACGCTTCACGCTGTGATGCAAGTTTTTGGGGAGCTGCATTTGGTTCCGGCCGACAGGCATGACAGGGATCGATGCTTAATATCGGCCGGCCTGCATTTCAGCAACTGGACGTTCGGCATGTACCCACGGTATGACCGGCAAATTCTGCAGACGAATCCGACGGCGGCGCGTCGCACGGCTAAGCTTTCTTACTTCCGCCAATACCTTGTTTGTCAGTCTATTTTCGATTTCGAGCGGCGCCCTATCCAGCGGTAAGTGCTTACTGAATATCGCCTGACATTCGTCATCATTTAGCCTACGCGCCATGATTAACCTCGACCCGGTGAAGATAGGATGGATAGGATATTAGATTTCGCCCTTGGCATTGGTACTGAGCATGTAACCTTAAGGAATCATAACGGAAATCGCGGATTTTGAAAACAGTCAAACGTTGGAAACCCTGTACGATTTAAGTCTTGCAAAAAAGAGCGTCAAAAATTGCGGGCGCACTATCAATTGACCTAGGCCCTATCCAAATAACGGTCGCGGTTCGGAGTGTCGTCGCGCCCTCTATCCAAACACCGCTCAGAAATTCCCACCCACGCGATCCGGGGCCGGATCGACCACACACTTGAGGCATCGGTATGGGCAGCTACGTCCGCCTTCTGCGTGAGAACCATGATTTTCGCAACCTGTGGCTGGCCACAATGGTCAGTTATGCCGGCGACTGGTTTAACCTGCTGGCGTCGGCGGCGCTTGTCGCTCACCTCACCGATAGCGGCCTGGCCATCAGCGCCCTCTTCTTGGCCCGCTTTCTGCCCCTCTTTTTCTTTACGCCAATCGCCGGCGTGTTGGCAGACCGTTTCGACCGCAAGCGACTGCTGATTGCCGCCGATCTGCTGCGCGCGTTCACGGTGCTTGCCTTCATCCTGGTGCAGGTTACCCAACAGGTCTGGCTGCTCTATGTGCTGACCGTGATTCAGTTTGCGCTGAGCGCGCTCTTTGCGCCGACCCACTCAGCGGTGATCCCCAACCTCGTTGACAAAAAGGAGCTGGTCACCGCCAATGCGCTCGATGGCTTTACCTGGAGCACGATGTTGGCGCTTGGCGCATTGGCAGGCGGCGTAGTGGCGACCCTTTTCGGGCTGACCACCGCCTTTGTATTGGACGCCTTGACCTTTGTCTGGTCGGCCTGGTTTATCAGCCGCATTGCGGGCCCCACACGCCAGGGCGACGTAGCCACCACCGGCGCCGCCCTCCTCCAGTTTGTAGACGGGCTACGCTATCTGCACAGCCGTCCTTTCATTCTCACCATGAGCCTTATCAAAGGAGGGGCGGCGCTCTGCTGGGGCGCGCTCAATGTATTGGAGGTAGGGCTGGCCGAACAGATCTTCCCGATTGGCGAGAAGGGGGCTATCTCACTGAGCATCTTCTACGCCATGAACGGCATCGGCAGCGGGTTGGGGCCGCTATTGGTGCGGCGCTGGCTGGGCGACAGCAGGCAGGCCGCGCTCTGGGCGTTAACCGTCGGTTTTGCACTGCTGACAGTCGGCATGTTTTGGTTGAGCCTGGCCGCCACACTGCCCGAAGCAGCCGTCGCTACGCTGGTGCGCACCCTGGGGGGCGGCGCGCTCTGGGTCTTCTCGGCCGCGCTCTTGCAGATGCTGGTGGCGGACGCCTATCGCGGGCGCGTCTTTGCCTTCGAGTTTACCCTCTTTACGTTGAGCCAATCTCTCTCGACCCTCTGGGCCGGCCTGGCGCAAGACGCGCTCGGGTTGGACGTGCGCGGCGCGCTCTATTACACCAGCTATGCGTCGCTGGCCCTCTTGGGCGCCTGGCTCATCTTTCAGTTTCGCCACCAACGCCGCACGACCGCGCTGGAGCCATAGCGCTAAACAAAAACGGGGCAAGCACATGCTCACCCCGTTCTGTGGACATGCGTAGGCGCCCCGCCAGTTACCCCTTGAGCGCGCCAAAGGTCAGGCCGCTGGTGATATACTTCTCCAGCGCCATGCCCGCAATCACCACCGGGATCACGCTGATCAGCGCGATCGCGCTCATGTTCCACCACTGGGTCATGCCGGTCATGCTCACCTGCATCTGCATAAAGAGGGGGATGGTAATCGCCTCGCGGAAGGTCAATGTCAGCGCGATCAGGTATTCATTCCAGGCACCGATGAGCGACAGCACAAAAACCGCCACCAGACCGGGCGCGGCCAACGGCATGGCAATGCGAAAGACAACTCCCAACCGCGAGGCGCCGTCGATCATGGCGCTCTCTTCGATCTCGACCGGCAGGCTCTCGAAGAAGTCGCGCATCACCCAAACCACAAAGGGGACGGCGCCGCTGGCGTAGACGATGATCAGCGCGGTGCGGGTGTCGAGCAGCCGCAGCTCGCGAAACATGACGAGGAAGGCCAGAATGAAGAGCGCGCCAGGAAACATACGCTGTGACATAAAGGCCAGCACGATTGTATTGTTGTGGCGGCCATAGTTAAAGCGCGCCAGGCCATACCCGGCCAGCGCGCCGATGACCAATGCAATGGTCGAAGAGACAAAGGCCACGACCACGCTGTTCATAAACGGCCCCATAAACCACGACAGCCGTTCCACCAGCAGATAGCGCCAGGCGTGCAGACTGGGCTGGAAGTCAACAAACGGCACATAGGTCGAGCGAACTGCCAGGTCTACCTGGTTCTTGAATGACGTGATCACCACCCAATACATCGGGAAAAACAGGATCAGCGACCAGGTAATGAGCACGCCGTAAGAGATGATCAATGTCCAGCGTCTGCGTGATTTGATACCCATCATTCTCCACTCCCTTTGCGCGCCGTTAGCGACCGTGACCCAAGGCCCGCCGGCTCATATAGAGGAACGCGCCACCAAAGATCAACATGATCACCAACAGAAAATAGGCCTGACTGCTGCCAAAGGCCAGGTCACCCCCTTTGACGCCGGCGCGGTAGATGGCCAGCGTCACCGATTCAGTCGCCTGACCCGGCCCACCGCCGGTGAGCACCATGATGATGTCCACCACCTTGAAGGCGTCGATAATGCGGATCAAGAGAGCCGTGATCACAATAGGCATCAGCAACGGCGCCGTGATCCGCCAGAAGGCCTGCCAGGCCGTGGCGCCATCGACGCGCGCCGCCTCGTGCAGGTCCGGCGGGATGCCTTGCAATCCAGCCATAAGCATCAGAATCATGAACGAGCTCCACTGCCACACATCGATGGCCATGATCGTGACCATGGCCCAGGCCGGATGGGTAAACCAGGGGATGCCCTTGAAGCCCAGAAAACGCACCAAGTCGTTAATCGGCCCGATGTCTTCCTGGAACAACATGCGGCCCACCACAAAAGCGACCACCACCGGGCTGACCATCAGTGGCATCAGAAACCAGGTGCGGAAGAACTTGCGCCCCCAGGTGATGTTGTTTAGGCAGAGGGCAATCACCGTGCCGATCAACAACTGGGTTGGCACCACGCCCGACATAAAGACGACAGTATTTTGTACGGTGCGCCAAAAGGATTTACTCGCCAACAGCTTTTCAAAATTCTTGAAGCCGACAAAGCTCGTCGGCACACCCTGGCGAAAGAGGTGCAGATCGGTAAACGCGGCATAGAGCGTCCAAAGCACTGGAATGGCCAGCAACGCCACCACGACAATCACCGCCGGCATGAGAAAGATCCAGCGCCAGGTTCGGTCGCGTAGCTCCAGACGAAATCGGCGTGCGCGTGTAGACGCCGCGGCGCTGGGGGCCAGGGCCGTTGAGTCACTCCCCATGATGCACTTTCTCCCCAATTCAACCAACAAAGCGCGGTTACTTTGCGGCCAACCGTTTTGCCTGGGCAAGACTGCTGGCCGCAGTCAGAGCAGACCAAACCTATTCATGCAACCTGTAGTCGCGACTTTCGTCGCTCAGGTGGTACAAGCGACGAAAATCGCGACTACGATTTCCCGCGTCGCGCCTACCCACCGAGAATGATCTGGTAGATCTCAGCCTGACGTTCCAGCCCACCCATGCGGTCGCTGATCTCGTCAAAGGTGGCCTTGGCCTCATCCAGCGCCTCTTGCGGCGACGCCTCGCGCGCCATCGCTTTGGAGACGGCCAACTCCAGCGCATCGCGATATTGCACCCAGCCGGGCAGCGCCAGGTCGGTGACGTGGTTGGGGTGATCCAGCGTCTCTTGCGCCGCCTTGAGATAATCTTCGGCCACCTCCGCGCCCAACTGGAGCGGACCACTGGCAAAGGCATCCACATTTTGGAGCTGGCTATAGCGGTAGGGACTGGCGCCGGTCAAGTTGGTGACGAACCAGAGGCCGCTTTCGGGTTTGGTCACATAGGTCACCATATCCCAGATCGTCTCCAGATTGGCCTGGTCGGCCTTGGACGAGACAGCGATGACCCAGCCGCCAAAGGCGTGGTAAGGCGCATGGCTGGGTGATTGGAAGGTATCCCAGCCGCCCGCCTGCGAATTGTAGACTTCATGCGAGCCGGGCAAGATGTTGTAGCCCTGCAAGCCTGCAATGACCGAGCCTTCGGCGCCGGCGGCCCCGGTCACCGCGTCCCAGTTGTAGGTCTGCACGACGCGCCCGCCATTCATGGCGTTGGCTGAATCGCCATAGGTGTAGTTTGTGCCACCCGGCGGCGCCCAGTTCTCGTTCTCCTCCACCCATTCGGTGAGCGCGCGCACAAAACCTGGGTTGTTGAGCCGCGCCTCGCCGGTGCGCAGGTCGAGAAAGTAACCCTTGTCATCGGGATGCTTGGCATAGGCCGTGGCGCGCGAATGGAAGCCCCACCAGGCGGTGTCCCCGCGCTTGGTCATGCACGCCAGGCCAAAGTCATTCTCTTCGCCGTCCTCATTCCAATCCCAGCCGGTGAAAAACTCGCCGATATTGCGCCATTGCTCCCAGGTTTCGGCGCCATTTTCAGGCGACAGGTCGTAGCCAAACTGCGCCTTGAATCGCTCATTGATCTCGGGGTTGGCAAAAAGATCCTTGCGGAAGGCGTAATAGTGGATGTCGCCGTCGTAGGGCAGCGCGTAGATCTTGCCTTCCCACGTGAGGGTGCTGCGGATGCTCGGCAACACATCGTCGATGTCAACCGCTTCGAGCACAAATTCGGGCACTTCCTGCAGCGCCCGGGCGCCGATGACGTCGGCGCGCGCGTTGCTCTCGAATTGAAAAACATCGGCCAGGAAGGTGTCGGTGGCGACCGATTTATAGGTGACAGTCACTTTTGAAGTGACTGTCACCTCGCACTCGGATGCCGGCCGCGTTCCGGGAAAAGGCTGGAGGTGAATCCTGCGCCGAGCACGCCAATGCCCAGGCAGCCAACTTGGGTAATTGTCCGGGTTGCCGTATACTTTGCGCGGGGCTTCATTTTACTGTTTGCTCGAAAATTGCCACCAGTCGACCGCGAAGCCACGCTAGCGCACAAAGGAGAATCGGATGAACCTGCGTCTTTCCACCACCCTCCTCATCTTGTCCACGCTGCTGGTTGCCTGCGCCGGGATGCCGATCCAGTCGCCCCAGGCAGGCGCCGTCCCGGCCAAGCTCCACGTGCTCAACTGGCAAGGCTATGGTTCGGACGAACCCTGGGCCATCGAGCAGTTCGAGCAGATGTACAATGTGGAAGTGGTTCATGACTATTTCAATTCGGAAGACGAGTTGCTGACCAAGCTGCGCACCAGCCCGGGCGCCTATGATGTGGTTCTGCCCAACATTGCCTATATCCCGCCCGCGATTGCCGACGGTCTGCTCCAGCCCATCGATGTGGCGCAGCTTGAGGTCTGGCAGGCGCTGCCCGATTCGTTCAAGACGCTGCCCGAAATCATCCACGAGGGCCAGGTCTATGGCGTACCGTGGGCGTGGGGAGCCACCTCGCTGGTCTACAACACCGAAACCTTCCCCGATGGCATCGATTCGCTCAACGCCCTGTGGGACCCGCAATACGCCGGGCAGGTGGGCTTTGAGGACAACTACGAAGACGCCATCATCTTCGCCGCGCTGGCCGCCGGCATCGAGCCGGCCAATCAGCCGGCAGACCTCGATGCGATCCGCGCCAAGCTCGAAGCGCTAATGCCCAATGTGCGGGCGCTCTGGCAATCCGAAGACGAGTTCAACCGCCTCTTCTCCAGCGGCGAGATCACGCTCGGCGTCTACTGGAGCGGCTCGACCTCGCGCGCACAGACGGCCTTTGGCCTGCCGATTGCCTTTGTGATCCCGGAAGAGGGAGCCATCGGCTGGACCGACGCCTGGGCCATCCCCACCGGCGCGCCCAATGTGGAGATGGCGCTCAAGTGGATCGACTACATGAGCAGCCCCGAATTCTATGTGCGTTGGGACACGGAAGCGGGCGCGCCCGTGCCGGCCAACCCACGCGTGGTCGAACAGATGGCCGAGGACTCGTTTACGCGCACCGTCTTTGGTGACCCCGACATCTCGTCCAAATTGGCGTTTATCACCGACACGCCCGCCGATGTCCGTCAGGAATGGGTGGAGCTTTGGCAGGAAGTGAAGGCTTCGATGGGAAGATGACGAAGCTGTACGAGCCCAACCTGTGACCCGCTGAAGCTATCCAATTCATGATGCGACGAGCCTATTGGAGCCTTCTCGCTCTCCTTGCTCCGGCCTATCTTTGGCTGCTGCTCTTTGGCTTTGCGCCGTTGGGCATCATGCTCTATTTTAGCCTGTTGAGCGACGCGCCGCTGGGCAACCGCGAGGTCCACTTCACGCTCGACAACTATGCGCGCTTCTTTTCACGCAGCTTCTACGGACGGTTGACGTGGGATTCGTTGGTGATGGGCTTCTTTACCACCGCGGGGTGCCTCTTGTTGGGCTATCCGTTGGCCTACGCCCTGGCCAAAAGCGTGCACGGGCGCTGGCAGAGCGCGCTCTTTCTGCTGGTGATCGTCCCCTTTTGGAGCAACTCGCTCATCCGCCTCTATTCGTGGATCATTGTGCTGGGCCGAAACGGCGTCGTCAACCAGACACTCGGCTGGCTGGGCTGGTCGACAGACGCCAGCATCCTCTTTACCTACCCGGCCATTATCATTGGGCTGGTTCACGCCTATCTGCCCTACATGGTGTTGACCATCTACGTGGCGCTCGACCGCCTGGATGACCGGCTGATCGAGGCGGCCATGAGCCTGGGCGCGCGGCCCTGGCGCGTCTTTTGGCGCGTGGTGTTGCCGCTGAGCATGCCGGGCGTGCTGGCCGGCGTTATTCTGGTCTTTATCCCCGCTATTGGCTCGTTTGTGGAGCCGCGGCTGCTGGGCGGCCCGGCGGGAACCATGCTTGGCACAGTGATTGAAGACCAGTTCGTCCAGGTCTTCAACTGGCCGTTGGGCGCAGCGCTCTCGTTTATCCTGCTTGCCATCGTCATTGTGATCATGGCGGCGGCAGCCCGATTGCTGACCCAACGCTCCCCAATCTGATCAGTCATTACGCCCGTACGCGCATCGATAACGTTCATGAAGTGAGCGCTTAGCGCCATGAACATGGCAGCGTACAGCAGGAACACAGAGAACACCGAGGACACACGGAGGACACAGAGAGTTTTGTCCGCGGAACGAGCCATCACGCTTTTCTCGGTGTTCTCTGTGCAGTCTCTGCGTGCTC
>JAHDWG010000270.1:4280-10156 GCA_023384495.1 Caldilineaceae bacterium | reverse complement strand
TCGTAGGGCATGATCATCGCCTCGACAAAATTGGCCCAGCGGATCGGCTGCGGAAGCCAGGCGGGCGGCAGCCGAAAGACCTGCTCGACCGGCTTGAGCGCGGTGTTGACCATCCAGTAAAAGGGCGCCAAAAAGAGCGTAGCCGGGATGATCAGCAGGCCATAGACCACCAACTGGTGTAGCAACCCGGGGCGAAAACGGTTCCCAATCAGGAAAGAGCGTATCTTTTGGGCGTCATGAAGCGTGACATCCCCGCCACGCAAAGGTTTGGCCGTCAGTGATGAATCGCGTGTAGCCATCAGATCATTTCACCCCTATCAGGCATCGTAATAGACCCAGCGCCCGGCCAGCTTGAACTGAGCCAGGGTCAACAGAAAGATGATCACAAACATGATCCAGGCCATGGCCGAGGCATAGCCCATATTCAGGAAGCTGAAGGCCGTCTGGTAGAGATAGAGCCCCATGAAGAGCGTGGCATTCTCTGGCCCCCCTTTGGTCATCACATACGGCTCGGCATAAGTCTGGATGCCGGAGATCACGCCGATGACGACGTTGAAAAAGATGGCGGGCGAGAGCATGGGTAACGTAATGTTGCGAAACTTGGTCCACTCGCCGGCCCCATCGATCTCGGCGGCCTCGTATAACGCCTGGGGCAACCCTTGCAGCGCGGCCAGAAAGATGAGCATCGGCACGCCGACGCTCCACAGGCTCTTGACCACCAGCGCGCCCAAGACCGTGTTGGTGTTGTAGAGCCAGTTGCGCCCTTGCAATCCCACCAGCGGCAACAGGTTATTGACGATGCCCAACTCGTGGTGATACATCCACAGCCACAGCACCGAACCGGCCACCCACTCACCATCCACCTGGCCACTGTAAAGATCGACCAATTTTTTCGGCGATTTTCCACTCATTCTTGCACGAATCTGGCCGTTTCCTTGTCTCTTTTGTGCAAAATGCATAGAACCGATCCTCGCAATCCTGTTGTTGTTGGGTAGTGCATCGAGCCGTGGGCAGCGTTATGCTTTTATGTGCAAAGGCCTTTTGCGCATGGGCATCGACTGATGCCTGCCAACATCGACCGTACAGTTCGATTGAGCCAGTTAACACGATCCAATTCCCAAGTCGGAAGAGAGGACTGCCATGTCGTTTTTGCGGAAGTCTGGTATTGCGCATGCTCGTGCTTTGCCCACATTGCTGTTAATCACGGCCCTTCTGTTGGCTGCCTGCGGTGGGGGCGCCGCGCCCACTGCTACGCCCGCGCCGGCCACCAGCGGCGACACGGCCGCGCCCGCCGAGACGACCACCCCTGCCGAAGAAGAAGCCGAATCCGGCGGCGAGACCACTGGCGCTGAAACCATTAAGGTAGGGGTTCTTCATTCGCTCAGCGGCACGATGGCGATCAGCGAGGTGTCGGTCAAGGACGCCACGCTGCTGGCCATCGAGGAGATCAACGCCGCCGGCGGCGTCAACGGCAAGCTGCTGGAGCCGGTGATCGAGGATGGCGCCAGCGACTGGCCCACCTTTGCCGAAAAGGCGCGCAAGCTGATCCAGCAAGATGAGGTGGCCGTGGTCTTTGGCTGCTGGACCAGCGCCAGCCGCAAGGCGGTGTTGCCCGTCTTCGAGGAGCTAAACGGGCTGCTCTTCTACCCCGTGCAGTATGAAGGGTTGGAGGCGTCGCCCAACATTTTCTACACTGGCGCCGAACCGACCCAGCAGATCATCCCTGGCGTTGACTTTTTGGTGAATGAACTGGGCGCCCAGAAGATCTATCTGCTCGGTTCTGACTATGTCTTCCCGCGCACGGCCAACCTGATCATCAAGGCGCAACTAGAAGCATTGGGTGTGGAACTGGCCGGCGAGGAATATGTCCCGCTGGGCGGCACCGAATTCAGCACCATCATCAGCAAGATTCAGGACGCCCAGCCCGACGCCATCTTCAACACGCTCAACGGCGACAGCAACGTGGCCTTCTTCAAACAGTTCAAAGACGCCGGCTTCACCGCCGAATCGTTGCCCGTCATGTCGGTGAGCGTGGCCGAGGAAGAGGTGCGCGGCATCGGGCCGGAGAACATCGCCGGCCACTACACCGCCTGGAACTATTATCAGACGACCGACACGCCGGAGAACGAGAAGTTTGTCGCCGCCTACAAGGCTGCCTATGGGGACGAGCGCGTCACCGCCGACCCCATCGAAGCCGGCTACTTTGGCGTCTATCTCTGGAAGGCCATGGTCGAAAGGGCCGGCAGCACCGCAGTGGACGCCGTGCGCGCCGCGGCGCAGTCGGGCGAGATCGAATTTGCAGCGCCTGAGGGGTTGGTCAAGGTGGACCCGGACAACCAACACACGTACAAGATCGTGCGCATTGGGCAGATCAACGACGAGGGCCTGATCGACGAAGTCTGGAGCAGCGGCGAGGCGGTCAAGCCCGACCCCTATCTCCAAAACATCGAGTGGGCCGCGGGTCTGGCTGAAGCGGCCAGCCCGTAAGCGAACAGCGGAACACAGAGGGGTCACAGAGAGCACAGAGAGCTTTTTCTCAAGCCTCTGTGTTCCGCTTTTGTTGTTTAGGTTTGAAGAGGGAGGAACAGGGTGATGAGCGCCGTAATTCCGCAATTATTCAATGGGTTGAGTTTGGGTTCGATCCTGCTCCTGGTCTCGCTGGGGCTGGTCTTTGCCTTTGGGCTGATGAATGTCATCAACATGGCCCACGGCGAGTTTATCATGGTGGGCGCGTATGTCGCCTTTCTGTTTCAGCAGACGCTGGCGGCCAGCCTGGGCGGCGTGGAGTTGGGCCTCTGGTATGTGCTGGCGATCCCCGCCGCGTTTTTGGTGGTGGGCGCGCTGGGCGCGCTCATGGAAGTCAGCCTGGTGCGTCACCTCTATGGCCGCCCGCTGGACACGTTGCTCGCCACCTGGGGTGTGGGGCTGATCCTCCAGCAGGGCGCGCGCAGCATCTTTGGCGCGCCGAATGTGAACGTCACCAGCCCGGCCTGGCTCAACGGCGGGCTGGACATTAGCGCCGGTCTGCTGTTGTCGTACAAGCGCATCTTTATCATTGGCCTGGTCATCGTGGTTGTCACGTTGGTCTATCTTTTCCTCTATCGAACCGCGGGGGGCCGGCGGCTGCGCGCGGTAATGCAGAACCGAGACATGGCCTCGTGCCTGGGCGTGCGCTCGCGGCGGGTGGATGCGCTGACCTTTGCCCTGGGCGCCGGGTTGGCGGGCGTTGCCGGCTGCGCCCTGACGCTGATCGGCCCCATCGGTCCGGCGCTGGGCACCTATTACATCGTCGACGCCTTTATGGTGGTCGTTCTCGGCGGTGTAGGCCGTTTGTCGGGCGCCATCTGGGCCGCGCTGCTGATCGGGGTCGCCAACACGGTGCTCGAACTGGGCACAACCGCCACGGTGGGCAAGGTGCTGGTTCTGCTGCTGATCATCGCCTTCTTGCAATGGAAGCCGCGCGGTTTGGCCGCGCTGCAAACGAGGTAAAAGCAGGTTCACGGAGAGCACAGAGGGGTCACAGAGAACACGAAGGGAATGGGAGAGTTGAGGAGATTTTCTCTGTGCTCTGGTATGATGGATGCACAGCGCCGAACTCTGTGCATCTCTGTGTCTCCTCCATGTCCTCTGTGAACTGCTGTTCGCTGTGAAGGGAGGAATTGGATGAACAGACAAATTGCCGGATTTGTACAACAGTGGGGGGCGATCACAGTGATCACCCTGTTGCTGCTGGCGGCGCCGTTGGTGCTGCCTGAGTTCCGCCTCAACCAGTTGGGCAAGTTTCTGACCTTTGCCATCATCGCCGTCGGGCTGGACCTGATCTGGGGCTACGGCGGCATGATGAGCCTGGGTCAGGGGTTATTCTTTGGGCTGGGCGCCTATGGTTTTGCCATGTATCTCAAACTCCAGGCGTCGAGCGGCAAGCTGCCCGACTTCATGTTCTGGAGCGGGCTCAAAGAGTTGCCCTGGTTCTGGGCGCCTTTTGCGTCACCCATCTTCGCCGTTATTGCCGCGCTGTTGATACCAGGGCTTATTGCGGGGATCGTCGGCTTCGTCATCTTTCGCAGCCGGGTGCAGGGCGTCTACTTCTCCATCATCACCCAGGCGCTCACCTTGCTGACAAGCCTCTGGTTTGTGGGCCAACAGGCCTACACCGGCGGCACCAATGGGATCACAAACCTGGGCAGCGCGCAGGTATTTGGGCGCTCGCTTTTTAGCAGCGATGTGCAGCATGGTTTCTATCTGGCGACGGTGGCAGCCCTGGCGCTGGTCTACATTCTGGCCCGGTTGCTCATCGCGTCGCGCTTTGGCCGGCTGCTGGTGGCCCTGCGCGACGACGAAAATCGGGTGCGCTTCCTGGGGTACGACCCGGTCGTGCTCAAGGCCATCGTCTTTGCCCTCTCGGCGGTCTGCGCTGCGCTGGCGGGGATCCTCTTTGTGCCGCAAGTGGGGATCATCTCACCGTCGAGCATGGGGGTCGTGCCGTCGATTGAGATGGTGATCTGGGTGGCGCTGGGCGGGCGGGGCACGCTCATCGGCGCGATTGTCGGCGCGCTGGTCGTCAGCTATGGCCGCAGCTATTTTAGCGAAACCTACCCCAATATCTGGCAATACTTCCTCGGCCTGCTCTTTATCGGCAGCGTCTTGCTCTTCCCCAAGGGCATTGTGGGCGCGCTGCAAGACGGGGCGCACGCCCTCCGGTTACGGCTGGCCCCGCGCGCACCTGCCAGGGTCGGATTGAACGTGGCGGAAGAACGCAGCATGCGGCCCATCCCCCCACGGGTCGAGGAGGCAGCCTGACCATGCAGACCAATACCACACCCACCGAGATCATTCTATCGGTGCAGAATCTGACCGTCAGCTTCGACGGGTTCAAGGCGTTGGATGGCCTCGACTTTGCCATGGCCGACGGCGAATTGCGCTTTGTCATCGGCCCCAACGGCGCCGGCAAGACGACGCTCCTCGATGTGGTGACCGGCAAGACACGCCCACAACAGGGCGCCGTCACCTTCAACGGCGGCCTCAATGTGCTGCGCACGCCCGAACACCAACTGGTACAGAAAGGGATTGGCCGCAAATTTCAAACCCCCACCATCTTTGGCAGCCTCACCGTCTTTGAAAACCTGGAAGCCGCCGCGGGGTTTAACGATGGCATCGTACGCGTCTTTGGCCGTGTTAGCGCCGACGACCGCGCTAAAATCGAGCAGACGCTCGAACTGATTGGCCTTCATGGGCGCGCCCATGTGCGCGCAGGCATCCTTGCCCACGGTGAAAAGCAGTGGTTGGAGATTGGCATGTTGCTGGTGCAGGAACCGCGCCTGCTGCTACTCGACGAGCCGGTGGCGGGCATGACGCGCCAGGAGCGCAACCGCACCGGCGAGCTGCTCCAGGCCATCGCCCAACGCTGTTCGGTGTTGGTGGTGGAGCACGACATGGAGTTTATGCGCAGTTTCGCCACCACAGTCAGCGTCCTCCACATGGGTAAATTGCTCTGCCAGGGGTCGGTGCAGACCGTGCAGAACGACCCGCGCGTGATCGAGGTCTATCTGGGGCGGAGCCATCAGCAGCACTGACGGAGGGAGATATGTTGCGCATCGAACATTTGCAGGTCAACTATGGCGAGAGTACAATCCTGCGCGACATCAGCATCCATGTGCCGCCGGGCCAGGTGGTCTGCCTGATGGGGCGCAACGGGGTGGGCAAGACCACCTTGATGAAGAGCATCATGGGGTTGCTCAAGGCGCGCCATGGCCAGTTGACCTTTGCCGGCGAGGATGTGACTCGCTGGCCCAGCAGCCGGCGCGCCCGGGCGGGGATTGGCTATGTGCCGCAGGGCCGCGGCATCTTTCCCCAGTTGAGCGTCTACGAGAACTTGC
>JAHDWG010000270.1:0-4270 GCA_023384495.1 Caldilineaceae bacterium | reverse complement strand
GGGCTTTGAAGCTGCCGCCAATCGCCGCGTGGATCACGAGGCGCTGGAAGAAACCTACGCCCTCTTCCCCGTGCTCAAGCAGATGAGCCGGCGCATTGCCGGCGCGCTCAGCGGTGGGCAGCAACAGCAACTGGCCTTTGCGCGGGTTCTGGTGCGGCGGCCCAAACTGCTGCTACTCGACGAACCGACCGAAGGCATCCAACCCTCCATCATGCTGGAGATCGAGACGCTCATCCAGCAATTGCACGAGCAGGGCGAGGTGGCGATCTTGCTGGTCGAACAGTTCCTCGACTTTGCCCTCAGCGTCGGCAATTATTTCTACGTCATGGAGACGGGCGCCATCGTCATGGAGGGCGGGGCGCACGAATTCGACAGAATGGCGGCTACGGAGTATCTGGCGTTGTAGGGATGATGGACGATGGACCATAGACGATGGACGATGGGCATTCTCTCGCATCACTGACAAAGATTGACAAAGGGAACACGCAATGACCCAACCAACCCCCACCCGCCCGCTGCGGATTGGCGTGGCCGGCCCGGTGGGCAGCGGCAAGACGGCGCTGGTGGAATGTCTCTGCCGCGCGCTGGCCACCATGTATAGCCTGGCCGTGATCACCAACGACATCTACACCCGCGAAGACGCCCAGTTCTTGCAGCGACAGGGCATCTTGCCCCAAGAGCGCGTCCTCGGCGTCGAGACGGGCGGCTGCCCCCACTCGGCCATCCGTGATGATGTGTCGATGAACCTGGAGGCTATCCTGTACTTCGAAGAGCGGTTCCCCGATCTCGACCTGGTGCTGGTGGAGAGCGGGGGCGACAATATCGCCGCCGCCTTTAGCCCGGAACTGGTCGATTGCTGGATCTATGTGCTTGACGTGGCCGCCGGCGACAAAATGCCGCGCAAAGGCGGGCCCGGCATCACCCGCTCGGACCTGCTGCTGATCAACAAGATCGACCTTGCCCCCTATGTGGGCGCCTCGCTCGATGTGATGGCGCACGACACGCGCGCCGTGCGCGGCGAACGCCCCTTTGTCTTTACCAACCTGAAGGACGGAACCGGGCTGGATGCGGTGGTGCGCTGGGTCGAGGAGCATCTGCGCGGCGACGCGCGGCCACGGTGGGACGATGGCCGGCTCGGATCTCACGGTTTGGCGTTGCATCATCAGCATTGAGCCCTATTCGGACCGTATGCCAGAATTGGCATGTGTTCCAGGGAGCTGCAAACCCAGCACTCGTCAGCTCCGCGCATACTGCAGACCGAATTGAATTAGGCCACTTCAAGCAAAAAAGTGTACGATAGGGGCGCGAGATCGGCGGCCGTAGCTTCTGGATCCCCGGCGATCCTCCCCGCCACCGGGGACGCTCTCTGGGCCCGTGCCCCTGCACGCCCCCGTCAGGTTTGTTTCTTGGAGTGGCCTAACACAGATAACAGGGTCAACAGGGGAAACCTGTAGGCCCTGTTGTTTTGTTATGGGTTTGTACACGAATAGGGTCGCAGGTTCGACTGATCGGGCCCCAACCATCGGTCTGCGAAATCGCAAAATCGAGCGATGGTTGCGCTTGAGGGAGAGCAGGCGCCGGTGCTATAATTCCATCACCCGGCTTTCTCAAGCATGTCTTTTGCGCTACAATGGATGGCCTGCTCCCTACCCACATTTTCGCAAGCCATGTTCGCTGTTTGGAATCGGACCCGAGAGGTTTTCACGGTGAACTATGAGCAAGCCCCAACCCGAGGGCGAGCAGGCCGCCCCAACGACAGCCGATGCACCGGCGTCCCCTCGCCCTGACGGGACGGAAACCACGCACCCCAGCCCAGGCGAGCTTGGACAGGTACAGGTTGCCAAGCAGCCGGGCACCAACCTGCTCCTGCCGCGCAGCCCACTGATCGGGCGCGAGCGCGACCTGGCGGCCATCCAACACCTCCTGCTGCAAGAGGAGGTCGGACTCCTCACCCTCACCGGGCCAGGCGGGATTGGGAAGACGCGGCTGGCGCTGCAGGTGGCTGCCAATCTGCTCGACCATTTTGTCGATGGCGTCTACTTTGTGTCGTTGGCGCCGATCAGCGATCCCGATCTTGTCAGCACGGCGATTGCCCAGACGCTCGGCGTGCGCGAAGCACCGGGGCGAGCCTTGCACGAGAGTCTCCAAGACTACCTGCGCGACAAACAACTCCTACTCGTGCTCGACAATTACGAGCAGATCTTGGCCGCTGCACTGCTAGTGAGTGCGCTCTTGAACGAATGCCGACGGCTGAAAGTCTTGGTGACCAGCCGGGCCAAGCTCCATCTCTACGGCGAACAGGAATTCCCCGTGCCGCCCTTGGCGTTGCCTGATGCCAAACAACTCCTCGCGCTCGCCCAAGAGCCGAGTGCAGACCTGAGTGAATTTGCCGCCATCGAACTCTTCTGCCAGCGGGCCAGGGGGGTCAAGCCTGAGTTTGCCCTCAGCCCCGCCAATGCAGCCGATGTCGCTAAAATTTGTATCAGCCTGGATGGACTGCCGCTGGCCATCGAGTTGGCCGCCGCCCGCAGCAAGTTGTTCGCGCCGGCTGGCCTGCTGATCCGGCTGAACGAGCGGCTGACGTTGCTCACCGGTGGGTCGCACGACCTGCCGGCGCGCCAGCGCACCTTGCGTGACGAAATCGTCTGGAGCTATGACCTGCTGACAGCAGACGAACAAAAGCTCTTTCGACGGCTGGCGGTCTTTGTTGGCGGCTTTACCCTGGATGCCGCACAGGACGTGGCTGACATTGGTGGCGATCTGGGCATGAACGTGCTGGATGGGATTACCTCGCTTGTTGATCAAAACCTGCTAAAACAGGTGGAGCAAAACAACGGTGAACCTCGTTTCGACCTGTTAGAGACGATTCGAGAATATGGGTTAGAACAATTGGCCGCCAGTGGCGAGGCAAAGATTGTCCGCCGCCGGCAGGCAGAGTTCTTTCTCACATTGGCCGAAACAGTCGAACCAGAGCTACTGGGTGCAAAGCGCGATGCAGGTCTGGGACGGCTGAATCTGGAGATCGATAATCTGCGCGCAGCACTGGCCTGGAGCCAGACCGAGGCGGGAGATGGCGAGATAGGTTTACGCTTGGCCGCAGCGCTGGCTTGGTTCGCCCATTTTGCCAATCACGGCACCGAGGCGCGTAATTGGTTTGCGCTGGCATTGCAACGTGCGGATGCACCGACGCCTGCACACGCAAAAGCACGCTGGGGTGCGGGACTGATGGCGATGATTCAGGCCGATTTTGACGCCGCACGCACCGAGCTTGAGACGAGCATTGCCCTGTGGCGGCAGATCGGTCATCGGCACGGGCTTGCCAGTGCCCTCCGTGAGTTGACCTTCGTGGACCACTGTCAAGGGAATGTCTCTGAGGCCTATCGGCACGGTGATGAGTGTGTGGCTTTGGGCCGGGCGGTGGGAAGCAAGTGGGACCTGGCTTTGTCACTTCACAACCTGGCCTATGCGCTCATTGGTCAGAATCATTACGATGCAGCGCTGGCCCTGTTTCAGGAGAGTCATGATGTGTGTCAGTTGTTGCAGGATCCGTGGGGTATCTCAAACGCACTGGCCGGGATGGGATATGTTACCGGTTATCAAGGTGACTATCCAACGGCTCGTGCTCAACTTGAGCGAGCAGTGTTGCTGCGAGGGACCACGGAGGATCGATGGTCCATCGCCGAAGTGCTCAACCTGCTGGGCGAAGTAGTGCAGCTTCAAGGTGACCTTGACAAAGCCCGCACCGTTCATGGTGAGTGTCTGATGCTCGGTCACAAAATTGGTAATGTGGCGCAGATGGCAGCCAGCCTTCGCCATCTGGCCTGCATCGCCCTGACAAATCGGCAACATGAGCGTGCGGTGCGGCTCTTCGCAGCGGCCGCGGCCACTTGCGATATGACGCAAGGTACACTGGCTCTAATCTTGACCACTGCTCACCACTTTCAACAAAAAATAGAGAGATTGCACACTCTCCTGGATAAGGAAGCCTTTGCCACAAATTGGGCCATGGGAAAAACGATGACGCCAGACCAGGCCATTGAGTATGCGTTGGCGGTCGCTTCACCGACGCCACTACCTACCTCTGCCGAGTCTACTTCTCCAAATCCTGCGCGGCTGACCACACGTGAAGTCGAAGTGCTGCGCTTACTGGTTCAAGGATTGACCTACGCCCAGATCGCTGACAAACTGATCGTGAGCCGACGCACGGTCAATGCCCATGCCACCTCGATTTACAGCAAACTGGGCGTCACCTCGCGGGCCATGGCGACGC
>JAHDWG010000269.1 GCA_023384495.1 Caldilineaceae bacterium | reverse complement strand
CCCGCTGCCAGGCATTGACGCCCAGGTTGCTAAAGGCCTGCACCTCGCCCATGCGATAGCCGATGGCCCGGTGATGCTGGAGCGCGGCCTGCAGCGCCCGGTCCGACTCGGCGTAGTTGCGCTGCGTGGCGTAGACCGTCGCCAGCGCCGAGAGCGCCATCCCTTGCCCGCGACGGTCGCCCAGGCTTTGGTGGATCGCCAGCGCCTGCCGGCTGTACCGTTCGGCCGCATCCCAATCGGAGGCGCGCTGGGCGGCCATGGCCAGCCCGCCCAGCGCGACGCCCTCGCCCCAGCGGTCGTTGAGACGCTGGTAGCCTGCCAGCGCGGCTTCCATCTCCTGCACGCCACCTGCTTCGCTGCGCAACACCAGGACGTACCCCAGCATGTAGCGGACCTCGGCTTCCAGCCGCGGCAGGTTGCTTTTCGCCGCCAGCGCCAGCGCCTGGCGCAGATGCGTCTCTGCAGCCTGCACCTCGTCCATGCGATGCAGGGCGACGGCGAGCTGGTGTAGAGCCGCGGCGACCAACCCGTCATCGGCAAGCGTGCGGGCCGCCTCCCATGCCATCGTCGCCAGGGTGTGGGCCTCGCCGTGTTGGCCCAGCGCGAGGGCGGCGCGCGCCTGTTCGATGCGCAGGCGGATCGCAAGCCGCGCGTGCGGCGCCGGCGGGTAGGCGGACGGTTCGATCGCCGCGAGGCTGTGGGCAAAGAGTTCCACTGCTTCGCGAAAGAGGCCGGCCATATCATAAAAGCGAGCCAGCGCCTCCAGCGCCTCCTCCGGGGCGCGCCCGTTTTCCATTTCCAGCGCATGGCGCCAGGCAGCCCGCATGTTGTCCAGGTCAGCGCGGATCAGCGCCAACGCCTTGTGCGGCTCCGCACCATAGAGCGCCTCTGCCTGTTGCGCAAGCTGGCCCAGGTAGAAACGCGCATGGCGTTCTCTCGCCGGGGCTTGCTGGCCGGCTTCATCCTGCTGCTCCTGTTCCGCCAGGTGACCGGCGGCAAATTGGCGCACCACCTCGTGCAGGTCGAAGCGGCCCGGCGCGGCCACCCGCACCAATGACTGGTTGACCAGCGCGGTGAGTTGCGGCGGCGCAGCCCCGGTGATGGCCATGGCCGCTTCTCGGCTGAACGCACCGTGAAAGAGGGCGAGCTGGGCCAGCACGGCGCGCTCCACTTCGCCCAGCAACTGCCACGAATGGTCAAAAACAGCCCTCATGCTCCGCTGGCGAGGCGGCGTATCGGGCATGTCGCTGGCGAGAAAGTCCAGGCTATGGCTGATGGCGGCGGCGATCTCGTCGCAGCGGTAGCTTTCCACCCAGCTTGCCGCCAGCTCGATGCCCAGGGGCAGCCCCGCCAGCAGCCGGCAGATGGCTGTGACTGATGCCTGATTCTCGGCGTCCAGTTCGAAAGCGGCCAGCCGTCGCCGCGCCCGCTCCACAAAGAGACGCACGCTGGCAAAGCTCAACAGCACGCCGGCGGGCCGGTTCGCCTCGATGCCGGGGGCGGCAAGCCCCTCGACCAGCAGGGCATGCTCGGCGGAAAAGTTGAGCCGCCGCCGCGAGGTGACCAGAATCTTGGCATCCGGCGCGCATTCCAGCAGCCGGGCCAGCCACGGCGCAGCGACCTCGGCCAACTGCTCGAAGTTATCCAGGATCAGCAGGCACTTGCGCGCTTGCAGGTAGTCCATCAGTTGTTGTGCCGGCTCTGCCGGGGGGAGAAAGCTGAGGCCCAACACCTGCCCCACCGCCGTGACAAGCGCCAATTCATCGTCGGCGCCGGCCAGGCTCACAAACCAGGCCCCATCGGCAAAAGCCAGTTTGACCCCTTCGGCGGCGGCCAGGGCCAGCCGTGTCTTGCCCACGCCGCCCGGCCCCACCAGCGTGACGAGCCGGCGCACGGGGTCCAACAGCCACTCGCGCAGCCGGGCCAGTTCGGCCTCGCGGCCGACAAAGCTGGTGGCTGCGGACGGCAGATGGTGGGCAGGCGGTCGTCGCGCCACACGCGGCGGCGCGGTGAGCGGCATTGCTTGCGCTTCGGGCCCCACGGCGCCGCTGCGGATCTGCTCGTAGAGCGCCTCGGTCTCCGGTGAGGGCGGCGCGTCCAGTTCGGCCTGGAGGATGCGCCAGCAGCTTTCGTAGGCCGCCAAGGCGGCGCTGCGTTGCCCGGCCAGCGCAAGGGCGAGCATGGCCTGGCGGTGCGCCTCCTCGCGCAGCGGGTCCAGCTCGATTTGGCGCAGGGCGTACTTGTGCGCCGCGCTGAAATCGCGGCGCTGCATCGCGCCGTCGGCCAGGGTGTGCAACGTCTGCAACGCCTGGGTGTGAAACCATTCGCGCCGCGCCAGCATCCACTCTTCGAGCGGCGGGCTGTCATCGACAAAGAGACCGCGCAGAAACTCGCCCCGATAGAGCGTGGCCGCCTCATCCAGCCGCGCCAGGCAGGCGGCGCAGGTAGGGGGCGAATCGTGCTCGTGGCGTTCGCACGTCTCCAGCAGCGCCACAAAGGCAGCCGCATCCACCCAGGCGCCGGAGGTAGCGGCAAAGCGGACGCGTGTCTGCTCCACCAACAGCAGCGGGCCGGTGGCCGGGTTTTCGGGCAGGATCGAGCGCAGTTGGAAGAGGGCCTGGCGCAGATTGCGGCGGGCGGCCTCTTCTGGCTGGTCGGGCCAGAGCAGCCCCGCCAGCGCGGCCCGGGTGTGGGGGCGGTTCGACTCCACGGCGAGATAGGCCAGGAGCGCCTGGTTTTTCACCGAACGGAAGGCGCGCACGGGCTGATCCCCCGCCACGGCCTCAAAGGCGCCCAGCAGCCTCATGACGAATGCGGACATGACGTTTATACCTCGTTTGTGCCGGTTGACGCGAACCCGTGGTGCGCGGTGCGTCTTCCGGTCGCAGGCTGGTTCGTTGGCGAATCGTCCCCGGGGAATCCTTGCATTGCGCTGCTAAACTGGTAGCACCGCGGAATAGCGTGGAGTCCAGAGGTAGCGCACCAGAGACTCCACGGCGGCTTGCGGTGCTACCGCTAAACTCAAGTCGGAATAAAAACGCGAAATTTTACGCAGAACGTTTTCTCTTCGTAGGTCATCGCCTCTGGCGTGACGAGGCGCAGTCACGCCGGAGGCGATGACCTACGTTTTTCGCGTTTTGACATTGATTTCGGTTTAGTAGATTGTCATCGGAATTCTGATAGATGGGCCTGGGTCACGGCTCCAGCGTGACCTGTCCGGCTACCCATCATATCTTCGCTGACGGTCTACTGGGGGCACTGCCAACATCGCCCCACCGGCGCTCTTTCAGCATCGGCTAACGTTGCCGATTGTGCGTTGAGCCGGGTTTGTAACTGCCGCAGACGTTCATTATAACCACATCGCGACCCACTGACAACGGATTTGGGGCGCCGATTGGACAGATAATGTTGCTGGGAATCCGCTCCCAGATTGGCTTGTACAAAACGGATTCGACAGGAGAAATCCGCTCAATCGGTTCCAAAAATCCGTTGTCAGCCCCTGCTAACGCATTGCTAACGCCCCGGCCCTATGCTGGCGGACAGCAATATCGTTAGCCGTCACACACCCAACTCAGCAAGGAGGGAGCCGTGAACAACTTGAGCGATCTGGTCGCCTACCCAGCGCAGGCCGAGGCGAGCGACATCCAACACGCCGCCGGGCGCAACCATCGCACCGTGTTGGTGCGCTTCTGGCGCGTGGACGAGAGCCAGCCCTGGCGCGCCACGCTGCTCTATCTGAGCGGCGAGGCCCCCGAACACTTCGCCAGCGCCTCACAGCTCTTCGCACACCTGTGGGGTCTGCTGGAGAATGGCGCAAGCCATGATAAAACCGCTCTCGAAACCGATGTGTCCAACACAATCCGTTCCTAAGCCTGGAATTGGAAAATCGGTTCTTGACAAACAATCCGCTCAATCCGTTCCCAAAATCCGTTGACAGCGCGTCCCCCCAACCAAGGCAAAACCCCCTACAAGCACGTAAACAAGGAAGATGAATCATGTCCACACAACAGACTCATGGATGGCGCAAGATCAGCCAGATCGTCCTAACGACATTGCTATTGCTTGCGTTCCTCGCACCGCCGGCCTGGGCGCAGGAGGAGAGCGCGCCACCCATCGCCCCCCTCGAAGAGGCGGCCACTGTCACAGCCGCCAGCCCAGGCGCAGCCGATGCGCTCCCCAACTGTGACAACCCGCCCTTTGGCAAGCTGCTCATGGTCGGCGCCGAACGGGAGATCTTTGTCAGCTATCGCGGCGGCTTTGGCTCACCCCACGCCAACTGGCTGGCCCATGCCCGGCTGGATCTGGACGCCGACGGCGCACTGGCGCTGCAAGAGAGCTGGCTGGGCGGCGACTTCGACGACACGCGCCTGACCAACATCGCCCACCCCACAGCCGCTGTGGCCGATCTCGACGCCGACGGCAAGGTGGAGCTGATCCAGGCCCTCATCGACAACAACGGCGATCTCAGCGCGCTCTCCTATGGCCAGGATAGCGGCGCCGCGCTCCAGCAGTACACATCGGGCGGCAGCGGTGGCTCGCTCGTGGCCGCCGCCGGCGGTAACTTCACGCGCAGCGCGCCCCGCGACGAGGAGTTGGTCATCGCCACCCGCAGTGGGGCCGATAATCTTTACGTCCGCCTGATCAATGCCTTTGGCAATGGCACATTGCGGGAACTGCCCGCAGGCTTCTGGTGGACGGGCAACGACGACCGCAAGGCGCCGCGCCTGCTTACGGTCGCCAGCGCCGACCTGGACGGCGACGGCTATGATGATGAGATGGTCGTCGCCCTCTACGAAGAAGGCCAATCGTATATTCAGCTTGTGGTGTTGGAGTACACGCCGGGCTATGAACTACAGGTTACAGGGGCGGCCGCGGCCAATCTCAAAGAGGTGGCTACCTATCGCTTCGAGGCGAGCCGCGTGCTCAACCTGGCGCTGGCAACCGGCGATGTGGACAGCGACTACAAGGACGAAATCGTAATCGGCTATGACCGGGAGCGGGAGAGCAACGACGGCTACAGCAGTGTGATCACGGTAAAGACCTTTGCCGTTGACCTCAAGAACCAGAGCGCGCCCATTGTCGAGCGCAACCAATGGGTCAACCCCGACGTGCAATCCCCCAACCTGGCGTTGGCGGCTGCCGACACCGACGGCGACGGCGCGGCCGAGGTGGTGGTCGCTTACGAAAATACTGGCCAGGGTGGCCTCACCATCCACACGCTCGACGCCGAGGCGGCGACGGTTTACGAGCACAATGTCTGGCAAGACGGCAGCGGAGGTCGATCATCCGCCCAGTGGCTTGCCATCGACGCTGCCGACCTCAACGGCAACGGGCAGGCCGACATCGTGGCCGCCTTCCGCGATGCGGGCAGCAAGATGCAGGTGGTGCGTATCACCGACGCCATCACCGCAACCGCGGGCATGGCCCTGGCCGGCGAGTGGATCGATAGCAACGATGGCCGCGCCAACGCCACCGGCATCAGCGTGCGCATCGCCGATTGGGACAACGACTCGATCAAGGCCGCCTATGCGCCGGCGCTGGGGGGAACGCTCAAGTGCAAACAGGTGGTGGAGCCGCAACTGGCGTCAGCGGTCTTTATCCCACCCTACTGGCGCAACATCCAGGATGGCCAGTATATGTACGGGACGATTGGCCGTTCCAGCTCGCGCGAGACGACCCAAGAGACGGCGCTCACGACCTCGCACTCGCACAGCGCGTCGGGCTATTTTGGCGTGGGCGCGGGCGTCGATGCGGTGATCGGCTCCTTTGAGGCAAGCGTCAAGCTCACCGCGGGCTATGAGTACGCCGCCGAAGAGACCCAGTCGGGTAGCACAAACGAAGGCCAGACCGTCAGCGTCGGTTGGCTCAACTTTGACAACTATATCGTGGCGGATGACGCGGTCTACAACTGTTATCAATATCAGCTTACGCAAAACGACCAGCCGCTCGAAGGCGCGGCGCGCTTCTGCGAAAACCAGGGGGTGAGCAACGTCTCCATGAGCATGGACACGTGGGACCTCCGGCACAATATCGATCTGCACTGGGCCCCCATCACGCGCGACTGGGCCAGCCTGACCCTCTTCCGCGGGGAGAAGGCCGTGCAGTCCAGCGTGGCCGAGGGCGGGGCGCATCTGGCCGCGGATGGCGACACCAACGGCGACATGGCGGGCGGCTCGGTCACCGTCACCAATCAGGAGCAGACGCCCTGGTGGCAGATCGACCTGGGCCAAAGCCAGCTCATCGAGAAGGTGCGCGTCTGGAATCGCACCGGCAAAGGCTGCGCCGACCCTGCCTGCGCCGCCCAACTGGCCGACTTCTATCTCTTCATCACCGACGTCGACCCGCAGACCATCTCGAATGACCCGGCGGTGCTGAAGAGCCATGCCGCCGTGCGCGCCTTCCATTTCGGCGGCGTGGCCGGGCGCGTCCACAACTTCAAGACCATGGACACCGCGGGCAACGGCGTCGAAGGTCGCTATGTGCGGATTCAGTTGGCCGGCGCCGGCGTGCTGGGGCTGGCCGAGGTGCAGGTCTTGGGCGGCAACCACATCGAGCCCGACCGCTACCCCGTGGCCGTCTGGGATGAGGACGCCTCCACCGCGCCCGGCGGCAAGTACGCGCCGGGGACGGACGGCTGGTTCAGCGTGCAGCTCTACAACCCCGCCACCGGCCAACACGAGACGGTGCGCCAGCGCGGCAACCTGCTGTGGAATGGTTCGCAATATGGGGTGCTGCAGAGCAATCGGGTCGGCCAGGGCGACAGCACGCTGATCTGGTCGCTCTCCACGGTGACCGAGACCAGCCGCTCCACCGCCACCGCGTTCTCGCACACGGCCAAGATCGGCGCCGAGTTCGATGTGGAAATGGGCGTGGGCGCCAAGATCATGATGGGGGGCAGCTACGAATACGCCACCGGCTTTGGCCGCGCCGAATCCAAGACCATCAGTTGGGGCTCCGGGTTTGAGATCGAAGGGGGCATGCAGGGCTTTCCCACCACCAACAACGGCCAGCGGGTCTACTGGCCGGATCAATGCCAGTATGGGTTCCAACCCTACTATTATGAGGTGGTCGAAGAGTCGAGCAACGGCTACCAACACCGCTTCATGGTCATCGATTACATTGTGCCCTCCTACATGCTCGACCGCACCCGTAACCTGGCCCCCTGCCGGGCTGGCGTCTTCACCACGGGGCCCAACACACCGCCCGTGGCGGTCAACGATGCATTTACCGTCACCGCTGGCATTGGCCCAGCAACGCTGGATGTGCTGGCCAACGACCACGACCCCAACGGCGACGCGCTCACGATCACGGGCGTGACTCAGCCGGCCAATGGTCAGGTCGCCATCGCTGAAAACATGCTCGTCTACACGCCGACAGCAGGCTTCACCGGAACCGACACCTTTGGCTACACCATCAGCGACGGCATCGCCAGCGCCAACGGCGTGGTCGCGGTAACCGTGGTCCCCAACGCGGCGCCGGTGGCGACCAATGACACATTCAATGTGAGCGCCAGCAACGGGCCGATTGTCCTGCGTGTGCTCGACAACGACCAAGACCTCCATGGCCGCGCGTTGACCATCGCCAGCGTGACCCAGCCGGCCCACGGCGAGGTCGCCATTGCCGGTAATACAGTGGTCTACACGCCTGAACCCGGCTTCACCGGCGTGGTCACCTTTACCTACACCGTCAGCAACGGCGGCAGTGAAACCACGGCAACGGTCACCCTCAACATCACCACCGGCGGGCAGGGAAGCGGCGACCGCGCGCTCTTCTTGCCTCTGGTACAGCGGTAAGGGTTGGCATCGTGTGCCAGATCATACAATTTGCTAATGCCCTTCTAATGTGGCTCTAACAGAGTCGCGCGCAAAATGGTGATTGGTCTCTTTTCACAAAGCTATCCGGAGATTCTGCAACAGCTTGGAGCAGGGTTTTCGGATAGATTCTTGTTCACCGTGTCTTGTTCACCCCATGTAGGGGATTCCGGTCAGACATACTCCAGGGGCGCGTATGATCGAAGTACAGTCGATTCGAAAATCTTATGGACCCATCGTAGCGCTCGACGATGTCAGCTTCAGCGTGGCGGATGGCGAAATCGTGGGGCTGCTCGGCCCCAATGGCGCGGGAAAGACAACCATGATCAAGATCCTCACCGGCTATCTACAGCCGGATGAGGGGAGCGTTGCCATCGATGGCATCGATGTGCTGACGCAAACGCAGGCGGCGCAGGCGCGCATTGGCTACCTGCCCGAAAACGCGCCGGCCTATCCTGAGCTGTCGGTGCAGGCCTATCTCAAACTCATCGCCGATCTACGCCAGGTGCCGGCAAACGAGCAGCGCGAGCGCATCTCGGCGGCGGTCTATGCCGTCGATTTGGAGGACCGGCTGACCCAGCCGATTGGGACGTTGAGCAAAGGATACCGGCAGCGCGTGGGGCTGGCGCAGGCGATCTTGCACCGGCCGCGCCTGCTCATCCTCGACGAGCCGTCGGTCGGCCTGGACCCCACACAGATCGTCGAGATTCGTCACCTGATCCGCCGACTCTCTGAATTCTCGACCATTCTCTTCTCCACCCACATCTTGCCCGAAGTCGAGGCGCTCTGCAACCGGGTGCTGATCCTCATGAATGGTCAGGTCAAGGCCGACGCCAATCTGGCCGAGCTGGCGGGCGCCAGCGACGCCATTCTCATGCTGGACAAGGCCGTGGGCAGCGCCGTGGACACACTGAAGGCGCTGCCGGGCGTCCACCACGTGGAGCCGGTGACCGGCGACAATGGCCGCGCGGGCTTCCGCATCAGCGGCCCGCCAGAGACCGACCTCTGCCCGGCCATCTTCCAACTGGCGGCGCGCCATCAGTGGCCCGTGCGCGAACTGCGCAGCGACCGGCAGACATTGGAGCGTGTGTTTAGCAAGTTGGCGGCGTAGCGCAGAGAACGCATCGCGCCGGCCATGAAATACAGATGTGAGGCCCGTCGCTGACGGGTTGCAAACGGAGTCGGGTATGCGACAGATCCTATCCATTACACGTAAAGAACTTGACAGCTACTTTGGGTCGCCCATGGCGCTTATTTTTTTGGGCGCATTTTTGTCGGTCACCCTCTTCACCTTCTTCTGGGTCGAGCCATTCTTTGCCCGCGGCCTGGCCGATGTCCGTCCGCTCTTCGACTGGATGCCGCTGCTGCTGATCTTTCTGGTGGCGGCGCTGACCATGCGCCAGTGGAGCGAAGAGCAGCGCGCCGGCACGCTCGAAATGCTGCTGACGTTGCCGGTGAAACCGTGGCAGTTGGTGCTGGGCAAGTTTTTGGCCACCATGGGGCTGGTGCTGTTGGCCCTGGCGCTGACGTTGCCGCTGGTGATCAGCGTGGCGCTGCTCGGCCCGCTGGATTGGGGGCCGGTGGTCGGCGGCTATGTAGCGGCGTTGCTGTTGGCCGCGGCCTACGCCGCGATTGGCCTCTTTGTCTCCTCGCGCACCGACAATCAGATTGTGGCGTTGATCGCCACCGGTCTGTTGGGCGGGGTATTCTATCTGGTGGGCGCGACCGGCATCACCGACTTTGTCGGCAACCCGTGGGCCGCTCTCTTGCGCGCGGTGGGCACGGGCAGCCGCTTCGAGAGCATCCAGCGCGGCGTCATCGACCTGCGCGATCTGGTCTACTATCTCTCGATTGCCGGCTTCTTTCTGGCGCTGAACACGCTTTCGATTGAAAGCAAACGCTGGAGTCACGGTGAGCGGACACGCCTCATGCGCTTCAATGCACAGCTAGCCGGCGCCCTATTGGGCGTCAACCTGCTGCTGCTCAACGTCTGGGTCTACCCGCTCCAGGGGCTGCGGCTGGACTTAACCGAGCAACGCGAGTACACCCTATCACAGACAACCAAAGAGCTGTTAGCCAGCCTGCAAGAGCCGCTCTATATCCGCGCCTATATCAGCGAGCGGAGCCACCCGTTGCTCAACCCGCTGCGCCCCCGCATCGAAGACATGCTAAGCGAGTATGCTGTTGCCGGTGGCGGACGGTTGATAGCAGATGTGGTCGACCCGGCCAAAGACGCTGAGATTGAAGCGGAGGCCAATCAGAATTACAACATTCGGCCCGTTCCTTTTCAGGTGGCGGACCGTTACCAGAACGCCATCATCAACTCATACTTCGACATCCTCGTGCGCTATGGGGACCAAAATGTGGTGCTCGGTTTTCGTGATCTGATCGAGATCGAACCGCGCCGCGACGGGACGCTCGATGTGCGGTTGCGCAACCTGGAAT
>JAHDWG010000268.1:1609-10302 GCA_023384495.1 Caldilineaceae bacterium | reverse complement strand
CGCATCGTGGGGGGGGGGACAAGGGTGCTCACCCTCATCGGGCGCGCCGTTTGGCAGGTAACGCTGGAGCCGGTTCTGCGCAGCCTTGAAGAGACAAAAAACGACGAGGTTTCGATCAAAATTTTGCAATCTGCGATTGGCAATATTACAGAATCGGATGTCATGCTGGCCGAAGCCAGTGACGCGATCATCATCGGCTTTAGTGTCGGTGTGGATCGCGCCGCCCAGATTCGAGCTGAACAGGCGGGCGTGGAAATTCGCCACTACAACATCATCTATAAGATGCTTGAAGACATCCAAGATGCGCTTACGGGGATGTTGGAGCCGGTCTATAAGGATGTGGTGACTGGCCACGCCGAGGTGTTGCAGCTTTTCAAGCTGCGCCGCGGCACGATTACCGGCTGCATGGTGACCGATGGCGTGATCAAACGCAATGGCACGGTGCGGGTGATGCGCAACGGCGCTGAACTCTTTAGCGGTGTCAAGCTCGATACGTTGCGCCGCTTTACCGAAGATGTGTCCGAGGTGCGCACTGGGTACGAGTGTGGCGTCAAGCTGGCCGACCGCAGCGACGAGATTGAGGTGGGCGATGTGCTGGAGTTCTACGAGCGCCAGCGAGTCCGCTAATTGTGCGACTGTCGAATCTTGGGATTCACCCGTCGTGGCGGCTTCAGTCGATCAGGTGTACCGGCGATTGAAGCCGCTACGACAATTTCTGACAACATAGCTGCGGTTGCTTTGAAAACGCGCATTGGGCTCGGCCAAAACTGCAAAGAAACTCGCGTTTTCAAATAAAGCTGATCATAATTCTAAAGTGTCGGTTGTGAACCTGACCCTAGCCCGCGGATTTTCGCGGACGCTTTTGAATCATGAGCAAACGAGGAATGCCATGTCCGCGAGCATACGCCAGGAACGGGTAGCTGGGTTGCTCTATGAGGAACTCAGCATCATGGTCGCCAATGAACTGGATGACCCGCGCTTGAGCATGGTCGAAGTCACCAGCGTTGCGGTGAGCAAAGACCTGCGCAGCGCCCGTGTGCTGGTTCATCACCGTGATGATGATATTTCGCGTCAAGCGTTGATGAAGCGCCTTCAGGGCGCGATCCCCTATCTCCGCCGCCAGATCGCCATCCGCTGTGGGCTGCGCGTGGTGCCAGAGTTGGTGTTTCAATATGATGACACACCGGCAAGGGCGGCGCGTGTGGATGAACTGTTGCGTCAGATCGCCGAGCAGCGTCACCATGGCGAAGACGCCGCGCCCACGGAAGGTGCATAGCGCTGCTTTCCCCCACGCTGCGTTGGCAACCAGGCGCGCGGCGCACGGTGAACCTCGCCTTTGTGTCTGTCCGCGTAACATCTACGCGCTTATCCGAATCAATCTGCGACCAACTCGATTCGTAACTGTAGCCGTTGCGGCCCACAACCGTTATGCTGATGTGTTCTAAATGATGGCTGCAATCCTCATAGAATGGACGTTCGATGATCGAACCCGATCTCCTTACCGCGCTACACGAGGCTGATGATGTCCTTTGTGTGAGCCATGTCAGCCCCGATGGGGATGCTTACGGCAGCCTGCTGGCCATGGGGCTTCTTCTGCGCAATCTAGGCAAACGACCGGTGCTTGCCATGCATGACCGGACGCCGCGCGAATTCCAGTCGATGCCCGGCGCCAGCGACATTGTCGGCCCGGCGGCGGTAGGCGCCGGCTATGATCTGCTCATCGTGTTGGATACCTCCAGCATGGATCGTGTGGGTGCGGTCTTTCAGCCGGCGCTTCATGCGAGCATCCCAGTCATGGTGATCGACCATCACATCACCAATACCTATTTTGGGCGCATCAACTGGGTGATGCCCGATTGCGCCGCCACTTGCCAGATGTTGGTCTATCTGGCCGACGCGCTTGCCGTTCCGCTCACTGGCAAATTGGCTGAATGTCTGCTGACCGGTATTGTTACCGACACCCTCTGCTTCCGCACCAGCAACACCACCCCCGACGTGCTGGAGGCCGCCATGCGCCTCATGCGTGGCGGCGGCGACCTCGTCCACATTACCCAGCGCCTGCTTACCCAGCGCTCCTATGCCCTCTTCAAACTGTGGGGGCAAGTGCTCCAACATGTCCATCTCGAAGACGGAGTCATCTGGACGACCATCAGCCTGGCCGAGATGAAGCGGGCGGGCAACCCCTCGAATGATGGCCAATTGAGCAGCACGCTGATCACTGCATCTGAGGCAAATATGAGCGCCACTTTTACCGAAAAACGAAACGAGCAAGGGCGACCTGTAGTCGAGTGCAGCTTTCGCGCCCGGCCCGGGTTTGATGTGGCGACGACGGCGCTGGCCCTTGGCGGTGGCGGTCACCCGGCGGCCAGCGGTTGCACGCTGCCCGGTACGCTGAACGATGTTCCGCCCCAAGTGGTGGCCGCGCTGAAGGCGGCCCACCAGGCGCAATTGGCGGCCCAGACCCAATCCACAAACTATGCCCTCACGCGTGAGTAATCTACACGGCCTCTTGGTGGTGGACAAGCCCGGCCTGGCAGGCAGCGCCCAACCGGCGCCATCGAGCGCCCCCCCTGCGGGGCAGTTGCCCACCAGCCATGATATTGTGCAGCAGGTTCGCCGGTGGAGTGGCGAACGACGCATCGGCCACACCGGCACGCTAGACCCCATGGCCAGTGGCGTGCTGGTGCTCTGTCTTGGCCTTGCCACGCGCCTGGTGGAGTACTATCAGGGGCACGACAAACAGTATTACGCTGAGGTCACGTTGGGCGTCGCCACCGATACCTATGACGCGTTGGGCAAAACGATGACGGTCGCTCCTGTCCCCGCGCTCAATCGCGCAAAAGCCGAAGCCGCGCTACACCATTTTGGGGGGTCTGTGTTACAATCTCCGCCGGTATATTCGGCCATCAAGCAGGGGGGCGAGAGCGCCCATCGCAAGGCCCGGCGCGGCGAATCGGTCACGTTGGCGCCACGCGCTGTTACGTTCTATCAGTTGGACCTGCTCGCGCTTGATGCGCCCGACCGGTTGTCGTTGCGCATTCGTTGTTCAGCCGGCGCCTATGTGCGCAGCCTGGCGCATGACCTCGGCAAGGCGCTCGGCACAGTGGCCCATCTGTCGGCGCTGCGTCGAGAAGCTGCTGGCCCATTTACGCTGGACCAGGCGCACGACCTGACCGAGATCGAGTCGGCGGCGCGCCAGGGAGCGATGGCGCCGTTGATGTTGCCGCCTGGTGCAGGGTTGGCACTGCCTCGCCTTACTATCACGCCAGAGATGGCCCGTCGGCTGGGGCATGGGCAGTGGATTCCGCACCCCGAAGGGGGGACTCAGGCGACGCAGCGCGCTGATGGGGCCGATCCTGGCGCGGAAGATGGGATTGCACAGGCCTATCATACAGATGGTTCGTTTGCCGGGATTGTGCGTGTCATGCAGACCCAACCCGGTGGCGAGTTTGTGATCAAGGCCGAAAAGTGGTTTGCACAAGCGCTGAACTAACCTGTGCATGCACTGGAGCTGATCGCCCTTTTGTGGCGAACTCTCGGGCTTCAAGCAGGGCCGAGCATTGGCGGATATGCAACAATTCATCAATCTAGATCGGGCCCATGTGGACGGGCCGACGTACGTGACCATCGGCAATTTCGATGGGATGCACCGTGGGCACCAGGCCCTGTTGCGCCGCCTGCGACAGTTGGCCGAATCCGCCCCCGCGTGGCCCGATGCGCCCCCGGCCCAGACGGCGCTCGTCACCTTTGACCCTCATCCATTGGCCGTGCTGCGTCCCCACCAGCCCCACCGCCTGCTGACAACGCCCGCGGAACGCTTGGCGATGGCTGCTGAGTTGGGGATCGATGTTGGCGTGATTCAGCGCTTTTCACTCGATTTTGCCGCGCTGCAACCGATTGAATTCCTTCAACTGCTCAAACGACATCTAAAGATGGCCGCGCTGGTGGTCGGGCCAGACTTTGCCCTGGGCCGCAACCGCAGCGGCGATATCCCCACACTCACCGATCTTGGCAAGACGGTGGGCTATGTGTTGCATGTGGTCGACCCCATCATTTGGGATGGGGAGATCCAGGTGCGCAGCAACTCGATCCGCCAGGCGGTGGGTGAAGGCAACGTGGAGCGCGCCGCCGAGATGCTGGGCCGGCCCTATATCGTGAGCGGGACCGTGTTTCAGGGCGATCAGCGGGGGCGGCAACTGGGCATCCCGACGGCCAACCTGCTGACCCCCCCCGAAAAATTGCTGCCGGCTGATGGCGTCTATGTCACCCTGGCGACGGTGCAGACCGAACGCGGGCCCCGGCAATACCCAAGCGTAACCAATCTCGGTGTTCGCCCGACGGTGGATGGGTTGCGACGCCGTCTCGAAACTCACCTGCTTGACTTTCCTACTCCGGGCCAGACCGACAACCTATATGGGCAGGAGCTGACCGTCGCTTTTGTGGCCCACCTGCGCGGCGAGGTGCGTTTCTCCAGCCTGGAAGCGCTCGTGAATCAGATTCATATGGATATCGACCAGGCGCGCCTATTGTTCCAACGTCTGGCTCCCCCAGCGCTCGTCTGAGCCGCGTGGGTGGGCGGGCGCCGACGGGCGCCTTGCGCCACCTTGACGCGGCTTTTGTTCATTGTTCGTAGGTGGATGCAATGACTGTTCGCAGTGCTCTACTCTTGTTGTTGTGCGGCATGTTCCTGATGGCATGTACGCAGACACCGTCCCGCCCTGCTCCCCTGGTTCTCCCCACGCCACAGGCGCTGCAAGGGCCTCCGATTCCGTTCCACAACCCAAACCTGCTGGCGAAGTCCGAGACGCACATCCGGCCCATTGAGGATATCGCCGCGTTGCTCAGTTGCCTGGATGCCGGACAGACCGTCTATGGCATCGCGCTGCAAAACAGCAATGTCCGCAATGCGCCTACGGTGGATGCGTGCCGGATCGGGCGTATTCCGCGTGGAAGCCTGGTCGAGGTTGTCGGCGCCATCGAGGTCGACGAGCCGGTTGTGGCGGAGCCGGCGCCCGCCAATACTCGCGTGAGCTTCACCTTGGGCTTTGTCGAGGATGTACAACCCATCTTTCGGCGCACATGCAACTCCTGTCACAGCGCGGTGGTAAAGAACGTCGGCCTCCAGGTGACCGAATACGGCCCGCTGATGCGCGGGGGCGTCAATGGCGCCGTGGTCTTGCCCGGCGACGCCGAAAACTCGCGCCTCTGGGAGCAAGTGGATACGGGAAAGATGCCACTCATCGGCGAACTCTCGCCCGAAGAGAAGCGTCTGATCCGCAACTGGATCGACGCCGGCGCGCCCGAGCGGCGGCTGATGATGGCCGAGACGGTTGTCGAGACGGCGCCAAGCTCGCCATCCTCCACCGAACCGGCGCCCACCACGCTCTGGTTGCAGGTGGATGGGACCAATGTGGCTTCGGTCGCCGATACATGCGTCGAACCAGCCGGCGTCGACCGCGTAATCAGCAGCGATCTGCTCTTTCCGCTCAGTTGTGGGGTTGCCCCCCGCATGGCCGAATTGCAGACCGCGTTGCGTAGTCTGTCGATCGCGATGCCTGCGCCTGTAGGCACCACCAACCCCGTGGCCGGGTTCACGGCCAGCGCGGGCGTGCGCGTCGCCTTGCCGGCTGAGATGTTTGAGGCGACGGCCCCCGTGATCGAGCCGGCTGCGCCGCCGCCTGGCCGTACGGTCGACCCAAGCCAGACGGGCATTCAGGCCGCCGCCTTCAATCTGCCGCCGGTCAGCGACGCCGATGGCTGGCTCCAGCCGCGCGGGGGTTTTTGTGTCGACCAACGTTTGCCTCAAAACAATCGCGGTATTACTGCGCTGGCCTTTGCTCCTGATGGCCAGCTCTTTATGGCGCTCGACCAGTCGCTGACCGACAACCCCGATCCTTTGATCCTCTATGACGCTCACCACCCCAGCCGCTCGGTTGCGGTCTATGACCCGGTGGCCAACACCCGGCCCGTGGAGATCTTTGATGAGTCCACCCGCATTACGGGCATGACCTATTACGGCGGCGCGCTCTATATTGCCCGCGCCGGTGAAGTGGGGCGCATTCCCGATGGCGGACGTTATGAGCCGCTGGCCGGCGGGTTTGCCGTCAACAGCCAGTTATTCCACGCCAACAACGGCATCGCAGTCGCCGATGGGTGGGTCTATGTGGCCGCCGGTGGGGTGATCGACGGCTGGTCGGACGGCCCCATCGAGGGGATCGGCGAGGCCGGCGCGCAAAATGTGGCTGCCGGGGGTAACCGCTTTGCCGCCCGCATTGTGCGCGCCCCGCTGGACGCGCTGTTGGGCCAACGATCGATCGAAGCGTTTCAAACGGTGGCGCGGGGGGTGCGCAACCCATACGGGATCACGGCAGACCCGGCGGGGCGTCTTTGGTTCACAGACAACGGCGCCACGAATGTGCCCGAAAATGTGAGCGCGGGCGACGAGGTCAATCTGCTCGACCCACGCACGGTGGCGCCGGGGACGCCCGAGGACGCCACGCCCTATTATGGCTTTCCGCTCGCGCTGACGGGCGCGGCCGATTGGTATACGCCGCCGGTAGTGGATCTGCCCAATACGGCCGCGCCGACGAGCATCACCTGGGCGTATGGCACGCTTTTTTTTGGCGTCTATGGCCGCGACCCGGGCCTCTATCGATTGGGGCGCACGACCAGCGGCGCGCTGGTGGCCGAGCGTGTGGTGCTCGCCTGGCCCGTGTTGGCGGTGACCACCGCGCCCGACGGCGCACTCTGGATGGGCACCGGGAGCGGCGGGCTGTTCCGCATAACACCGGGGTGCGGCTGAGGGCTCGGCCCATTGTTCTTTTCCAATAACTATCTATCCGTACATTCTGCGTCAATCTGAGCAGCCAAGCACTGTTTCACTTTTCGCAACCATTTACGGATAGGTTCTAAACCCATCGAGCCATTGAGTTGGCTACCGCCACACGGCGGCCAACTCGCTTGAACCTATGGATGAGCGGGCTCCATCGTGCGGTCTGGCGCTGCAACCTTATGCCTTCTAATATCACCCTCGAGATCGTTTTTATCCTGTTGCTGCTGATTGCAAACGGCGTTTTCGCCATGTCGGAATTGGCGGTTGTTTCCGCCCGGAAGAGCCGTCTGGAACAGCGAGCCGAAAATGACGACCGAGCCGCCCAGACGGCGCTGGAGCTGGCAAATGAACCGGGCAGTTTTCTGGCGACGGTTCAGATCGGCATCACGCTGATCGGGATTTTGGCCGGCGCGGTGGGCGGTGGCGCGGTGGCGGCGGCGCTCCAACGCCTAATCGAAGGGCTGCCTCTGATCGGGCGTTATAGCGGCCCGATCAGCCTGGGCGTTGTGGTCTTGATAATCACCTATCTTTCGCTCATTATTGGCGAATTGGTGCCCAAACGACTGGCGCTTCACAACCCCGAAGGGGTGGCCAGCACGGTCGCGCCGACCATGAAGCGCATGTCCCAATTGACAGCGCCGCTTGTCCGCCTGCTGAGCGCTTCAACGGACACAGTGCTGCGTTTGTTCCGGTTGCAACCGAGCAGCCAGCCGGCGGTGACCGATGAAGAAGTGCGCATGTTGCTTGAGCAAGGCGCTCAGACGGGCATCTTTGAGCCAATTGAAGAGGCGATTGTTGGGCAGATCTTTCGCCTCAGCGACCGAACCGTCAGCGCGCTCTTTACCCCTCGCACCGATATCATCTGGCTTGACCTGGATGACACGCCCGAACAGATCAAAGAAAAGGTGGTGGCCGGCGGCCATTCGCACTATCCGGTGGCGCGCGATGACCTCGATAACGTCATTGGCCTGGTCTCGACGCAAGCATTGCTGGCGCAAAGTCTCGCCAGCGAACCGATCGCGATTGAGAAGATCGTCAAACCGGCGCTCTTCTTGCCCGAAACAACCCCGGCGCTGGTGGTGGTCGACCGCCTCAAACAGACGCGTTCTCATATCGCATTGGTGATCGACGAGTATGGCGGCGTGGAAGGGCTGGTCACGCTCGAAGACATCCTCACCGCCCTGGTCGGCGATTTCCCCAGCGCAGATGAGCCGCTCGATGCGGAAGCGGTGCAGCGCGACGATGGCTCGTGGCTGGTGGACGGCATGTTTCAGATCGATGACTTCCAAGACCTCTTTGCCATCGAAGATATGCCGGACGTTGGTGAAGGATATTATCAGACTGTCAGTGGGCTCGTCATGGCGATGTTGGGGCGGATTCCAGCGCCGGGTGACCACTTCGACTGGGCCGGCTACCGGATCGAGGTAATGGACATGGATGGCCGCCGCGTCGACAAAGTGTTGGTGACCCAGCTGGACAAAGGCTCAAGCCCCGATGAAGCGTAACGCAGCCTGCGCCGCGTGATAGCCACACATGCCATGCACGCCGCCGCCCGGTGGGGTAGACGATGAACAGAGATAGACCCCCGCGATGGGCGTCGAATAGGGATTCCAGCGAGGGGTCGGTCGAGTCCACATCTGGCCCAGGTCTTGCACGCCGCCGTTGATGTCTCCCCCCACATAGTTTGGGTTGTATGCCTCCATCTCAGCGCTGTTGTGCTGGGCGCGCGCGATGATCAGGTCGCGGAAGCCCGGCGCAAAGCGTTCGATCTGCGCCTCGATGGCGTCGGTCATGTCAATCGTCGAGCCATGCGGCGTGTGACAATAGGCCCATAGCGTATGTTGGCCCGCCGGCGCTCTTG
>JAHDWG010000268.1:0-1599 GCA_023384495.1 Caldilineaceae bacterium | reverse complement strand
CACAAAGGGGCGATCAGGCGATTGCCCGCGCCAGACCGCGCGTTCGGCGGCGGCAATCTCGGCCAGCGTCCCCCCCACGTGTACTGCGCCAGCATGGCGACACGCCGCAGCCCGCCACGGCGCGGGGCCGGCTAGCGCATAATCGATCTTAAAGACGCCCATGCCATAGCGATAGCGCGCCAGTTGACGACGATAACCCGCGGGCAGACGGTCGCCAGCCAACCGCAGCAACTGGCGTGGCGTTACGTCCAGCATGACCGCACGCGCCGGCGGCAACTCGTTCAACGACTTGACCTCGCAGTCGGTCACAATCTCACCGCCCAGGCTGCGCAGATAGGCGGCCAGCGCATCGGCGATCTGTTGCGAGCCGCCTCTCGGCAGTGGCCAGCCAAAGCGATGGCCAAGGATCCCCAAGACCAGGCCAAACGCCGATGTGGCTGGTTTTGTCAACGGCAGCATGGCGTGGGCCGCCAGCCCGGCAAACAGCGCCTTGGTTGCCTCGTCTGCAAACCAACGGTTGGCCAACAGGGTGGCGGGCAAGAGCGCACGCAGCCCAAAACGCGCCAACGCCAGCGGGTGGCGCGGCAGGGGCAGCGGACCAAGCAGGTCGGGCGCAAATCGATCCCAGTCGGCCACCAAGGGGGCCATGAGGCGGCGCCATGCCGCGCCGTCCTCGCCCAGCGCGCAAACGGTTTCATCCAATTCCTTGCTCAGCGTGGCCGCTGCGTCATGATCCAGCGGATGGGCCAGGGGGATCGGCGGTTGAATCCAGCGGAGACCGTGGTCGGCCAGCGGCAGGCTGCGAAAAAAGGGGGAGCCAATCCCCAGCGGATGGATCGCCGAACAGATGTCGTGGCGAAAGCCCGGCTCGGTCAATTCGAGCGTCCGCATGCCGCCGCCAACGGTGGCGCGGGCCTCCAACACCTGAACCTGCACGCCGGCCTGGGCCAGGGTGATGGCCGCAGCCAGCCCATTCGGCCCGGAGCCGACAACGATTGCGTCAATGGTCATCTACAACATAGCCTTTCTGTCTTTGATGTCGAGCACACGCAAATCTTACCACGAGAGCAGCCATTGCGCCTTGTGGCTCAACCGGCGGCGGCCAGGGCGCTCATCTCGTCGGTGTGGATGCCGATCGCGCTGTCCAGCCTCGTCAGCGAGAAGATTTGGCGATAGTGATCGCTCAGGCCAAAGGCCAGCATGATTTGCTTTTGGCGTTGCACCCGGATGAGCAGCGTTACCAGCAAGCCAATACCCGAGCTGTTCATGTACGAAAGGCCGCCAAAGTTGAGAATCACGGCGCGGACTGGGCCGGCCTGCGCATAGGCGTCCATGAGCGCAGTTTCGGCCTGGGCGGTGAATTCGCCGTGAATGTCGATGATGGCGGTGTTGGGGCGCACGCGCCGCACGTCGAAACGTACGTCGGGTTGATTCATGGTCTATCCTCCTTTGGGCCAACAGCAATGAGCGTCCAACTGGCGTGTTGTTTTTTCGGCTGCTTTGAATGCCGGAATTTGGAGATTTTCGACCGATCCGGCTTTCAAACAGCGCTTAATACAAAGATCAGGTCCACGATATGGTGCGCATCGTCGGTTTGAA
>JAHDWG010000267.1 GCA_023384495.1 Caldilineaceae bacterium | reverse complement strand
AACATGACGATCTGCATCAGCCAGGCCAGGCCGTCATGAAAGCGCATCAGGCTCCACCGATGGATGCGGAAAAGGGCCACACCGGGCGCTGTCTGCAAGTAAATTCAGGCCCTGCCAGGTACAGTTACAGCGGCTGCCATCGGGATTGTACCCTAATCAGCAACTTGTTGGCACAAATGACCCAGGGTAGATCGCCACGCTGCCGGCAAAACAGTGGTTCAACAGTAAGTCGACAAGCAGATGACGCTTCCGACCCGTGACATCTGTCTAGAGCCCGACCAACAGATTCCAATTGGCCAGAAACGCCACAAAGAGCACCGCCGCCAACGTGACCAGCGTATAGTGGATGCGCCAGGCAGGTCGCCATTCCCGTTCACGCCAGGCCAACCCAGTGAAGACCACTAGCGCCAGCGCGGCGGGAACGTTGATCCACCACAGCCAGGTGAGCAGTGTAGTGGTCGCGGCGGGAAAAACAAAGCTGTCGGCAAAACCCAGCAACAAGACGATGAACCAGCCAAGCAGTATCGCATTGAACAGACCAAACCCGACCGCTGTCCAGCGGGCCCACTGTGCCCACCAGTCAAGCCGTACGCTGCCTCTGCGCCGCCGCACAATCCAATCCACCAGCCAGAGCGGCCCCGCCGTCAGCAGGATGAGGAGCGAACCGGCTGCCACGAGCAACTGGAAACCCGCCGCCCCATACCCCGGTACTTTGAAATAGGCGAATTGTCCAAAGAAAAGCTCGGTGACCCGCCCTTGCCCATCGGTGCGATAGGTCAACAGACGCGGGCCATCTACCTGGCGGAAGAGACCGGGTTCGATCTCGCTGTATGCGCGTGGCCCAACGAGCAAGGTATTCCCTGACCCCGGTCGCACCATCAGGGATTCAGCCTGCCAGGTCACCAACTTTTGCGGCGAATTGTGTGCCACGCGCGACGAGACATAGCTGCCGCTCAACGCGGCGATGCGTTGCGCCGTGCCAGCCGAGGGCTGCACCGCTCTATCAGGCGGGGCAGGATAGAAGTGATCGACAAAGTTCACCAGCGGCTGGTAGAGATCGGCGACCGGTGTGTTGTACGAGAGAAAGAAGCCAATGTTCTCGGCTGGAATCAAGGCCAGCATGGTGTTGAAGTGGGCGCTGCCGCCGGTATGCCAGGCAATGGTCTGGCCGTTCTGCTTGGAGACCATAAAGCCATAGCCTATCCCGTTGAGCCGGGGGTCGTGAGCAAATTGCAGTTGGTGCATGGCGCCGGCAGTCGCGCTTTGCAGGATCCGCCCGTCGCCGTATGCGCCACCATTGAGGTGGGCGATCATAAATTTCGCCATGTCGGCGGCGGTCGTGCGGATGGGCGCGGCCGGCGTCCCGGCGATCCACTCAAAATCAACCGGCGCATAGTGACCGTTGCGGTAATGATAACCTTTGGAATGATCGGCCAGCAGCTCCGGCGGCAGGGGTTGCCCAGCCCAGCTCTGGTTCATCTCCAGCGGCGCGAGAATGTGATCGGCGATATACTGCTCAAAGGGCTCCCCGGAGATACGCTCGACGATGTAGTCGGCCAGGACCGTGCCATAGTTCGAGTAGGCAAAGGTCGTCCCCGGCGCATAGACGCGCGCCGGCAGCGTGCGCCTGAGAAAGACGCCCATCGGCTCCACATCGGTCTGAGCAGCAACCAGCAGCGCTTCCAGTTGCTCCTCAAAACCGGCGGTGTGGGTCAACAGGTCTTCCAGCGTGACCGGCTCGGGGAAGGTGGCGGGGATTGCGAAATCGAGATATTGGTTGACATCAGCGGCCAGGTCGAGCTTGCCCTGCTCCACCAGTTGCATCACTGCCGTCCAGGTAAAGAGCTTGCCGGCCGAGCCGGGAAAGAAAAGTGTCTGGTCGGCGGACACCGGTGTTTGCCCTGCGAGGTCAGCATCGCCGTAGCCTTTGGCAAAGAGCAGTTCCCCATCTTTTACCACAGCCACAGTCGCCCCCACAATATGTTCATTGGCCATTTGCTGAGCCAGCGCGGCATCGAAATAGGCTGCCATCGTTTGCGGGGTGATGGAGATGGCAGCGGCTTCTGCAGGCGGCGGCTGGGTCTGCGCCAGCACCGTGTTGACCATCACATCGACAAAGCGGGCCGATTCGCTGACCCACGGGTTGTGACCAGAGTGCTCGAACCAGACCAGTTCCTTGCGCGGCGCGTCGAGCAACTCGTAGTATTCCTCGGTCAGCGCGGGCGGTGCGTTGACATCGTGGCGCCCGATGAGAAAGTAGACCGGGACCTCCAGGCGCGTCGCCTGTGTGCGGAAGTCCACCTCCCACAGTTGTGGATAGACGACATCGAGCGTCTCCAGCACACCGCGGAACCAGTTCACCTTGTCATATAGGCCGTACTCAGGGCTGGCAAGGTCTCGGAAGGTGCTGAAGCCGTTGTCATGAATGGCCGGATTCTGGTTCATATAAGCAAACGTGTCGAGCAGATAGGTCGTCTGTTTCCACGCCACGCCTTTGCCATAATAGGGTGGCGGACCCTGGCGCTCCAGTTGTTCTACCTTGCGGGTGTCACCCTGCTCTTGCGCCCAACGCAGCGCAAATTCATAACAGAGCACATCAGTCTCGGTGAAGTCCACCATCTGGCCTGTCCCAACAAAAGCGTGGAACAACTCAGGGTAACGCTGCACCAACATGATACCCAGGGCGCTGCCCCACGATTCACCCAGCACGTAGACTCTCTCTTGGCCAAAGCGCTGCCGCAAATAGAGGATGAGCGCGCGCCCGTCGCTGACATACTGTTCGGGGGTTAAGCTCGCACGGTCAACGGCATCAAACGACTTGCCCGCGCCGGGCTGCTCCCAGTTGACCACAACAAAGTGATCTTCCAAGCCGGCGAGGGCGTAGCGAGCGGTCGCCAGTTGGCTGCCACCCGGCCCGCCGGCCAGAAAGAGCAGCACGGGCTTGTTCGCATCCTTGCCGCGGATGCTGATCCACTGCTCGCTGCCGTTGAGGGACACTTTTTCCAGCGTGGCGATGCTGCCGGGAATGGGCCGGCCTTGGGCATCGGTGATCGGCGGCGTCATGGCGTACACTTGTGAAAACCAGACGGCCAGCAACGCGACAATGATGATGCCCACAAAGTAGCCGATCACAGTGAGCCAACTGCGTGGCAACCGAAACAGGGCCACGATGAGCGCAATATCAATGAGGGCCAGCGCCAGCGCCAGATAGAGAGGCGCGGCCGTAGCGGTAAAGAGCAAAACCACCGGCGCCACGATGATGAGGGCCAGCAAGCCGCCCAGCAGCCAAACCAGCGCTGCGAAGAGCCGCCGGGCAACGGGCTCCCTTGCCGGCAGCGCCGCTTTTCCTGCAACCGGATAGGTAACCGTACTCATAGCATTTCTCCTTCAATTGGCAAGGTGACAGTCACTTCTGAAAGTGACTGTCACCTGATCCGAGCAGCGCGGCAAGCTGGGCAGCCTGTTCAGCGTGAATCACAGCCAATACTTCGTCGCCAGACTGGAGCACCAGGTCGCCATGTGGAATGAGCAAGCGCCCGCCGCGAATCACGGCGGCCAGCGCACACTCGGAAGGCAGCGGTAGCTCGCGCACCGCCCGTCCAACCGCCGCCGCTGCCGGGTGGACACGCTCTTCCACCAGCGCATAGTCGCCCTTGTGGAGCTTGAGCAGCGTCGTCATATCGCCCAGCGACATCTCTTCGGCAATGAGATGGGCCATCAGGTCGGCCTGGTTGACCGCCACATCCACCCCCATGACCGGGGTAAAGAGCCAGCCGTTCTTGGCATTGTTGACACGCGCAATCGTGCGCGGCACATTGAACTCAAAGCGGGCCAGCGTGGTCACCACCAGGTTCGTTTCATCATCGCCCGTCACGGCTGCCACCACATCCGCCTGGCCGACACCAGCCGATTCAAGCAGAATGGGGTCGACGCCGCTGCCGGTGACCACAACTTCACTGGGCAAATCGTGGAGCAGGCGGGCGGCCACCTCTGGCCGTTGCTCGATCACCCGTACCTGGTGGTGGCTCGCCAGGAGCAGGCGGGCAAGGTGCGTTCCAACTTTGCCGCCACCGACGATCAGGATGTTCATCGTGATTCCCTCCCCTTCCTCACATCCTCACCAACGCCTGGAGCCGATCCGCTGAGGCGGTCATGACAGCGCAATAGAGCAGGTCGCCAGCCTGAAAGGTGGCCCCGCCCGTCGGCAGAAAGCTTTGCCCGCCCCGGTTGATCGCCACCACATGGACTTCACCGGGGATGGTCAGGTTGTAGACAGTGCGCCCGACCAGATCCGGCCCGACCTCGATTTCAACTAGTTCCACGTCACTGCCCAGATCAAGCAAGTCATTGAATTCGGCGTAGCTGAGCAGGTTGGCGATGCGGTTGACACCCCAGGTTGTGGTGGAGATCGTCTGCAAACCCAGCCGGCGGTAGATCTCGGCCTTGCGCGGCTCGACCACCCGCGCTACCACGCGCGGCACGCGAAACTGTTCGCGGGCCAGGCGCGCCACGACAAAATTGGCTTCGTCACTGTCGGTCACCGAGGCCAATCCATCGGCCCGCTCGATGCCCGCTTTGAGCAATATGTCGCGGTCAAAGCCAATGCCGATCACTGTTTGCCCGCTAAAAACTGGCCCCAGACGGCCAAAGGCGGCGGCGTCCTTGTCGATGACCGTCACCGTATGGCCGCGCAGGCTCAAGAGCTGCGCCAGGCCCGACCCCATTTGTCCACATCCGACCACAATGATCTTCATTGTGTTTCTCCTTTTGCGCGGCGCGGCAACCTGGCCGCCACAAACTTACGAAGCTCATCGGCCACGAGCAGGATGGGCGCCCAAGCGAACAAAAAGAGCCAGTCGCGCCCGCTGAGAGCCGCCGTGCCAAAAATGAATTGCAGAAAGGGTGTATAGACGATCAGCGCAATGACGACAAGTTCGGTAGCAATGCCCACCCAGACCAGCCGGTTGGTGAAAAAGCCAATGCGCACAATCGACGTGTTAGCGGCGCGCTGGGCAAAGAGGTTGCCGATCTGTGTCGTCACCACGGCGCCCAAGGTCATGGTGGTGGCCGCCTGGTAGAGCAGCCCGCTGTCCGGCAGATCGAGCCACTGGCCGGCATAGCCGTTGGTCCAATACATAAAATAGAAGGCGGCCATTGCGGCCAGGCTTTGCAGCGGCCCCAGCCACAGATAGGCCCGCGCCAGCAACCCCGGAGTGATCACGTGCTCATCCAGCCGGCGCGGCGGGCGTTCCATGATGCCCGGTTCAGGCGGTTCAGCGCCCAGCGCCAACGCCGGGGCCAGATCCGTCCCCAGGTCCACGGCCAGGATCTGCATAATGGTCAACGCCAGCGGGATGCGCCCGCCGCTAAAGGCAAAGAGGATAAAGGGCGCGGCCTCGGGCGTGTTCGAGGTAAAGATGTAGCTGGTAAACTTCTTGATATTGGCGTAGACCGTCCGCCCCTCTTCGATGGCGCCGACAATAGAGGCGAAGTTATCGTCGGTCAGGATCATATCAGCCGCCTCTTTGGCCACATCGGAGCCGGTGATGCCCATGGCCACGCCAATATCCGCCTGTTTGAGCGCCGGCGCATCGTTGACCCCGTCGCCGGTGACGGCCACCACATGCCCCTGCTCCTGGAGCGCACGCACGACGCGCAGCTTATGTTCGGGCGCCACCCGGGCGAAGATCACCTCGTCGCGCAAGGCTGCGGCCAGCGCCCCGTCGTCCATCGTCTCCAACTCGCTGCCGCTGATGATGCGGGGATGAGGGCTACGCACAATGCCGATACGGCGGGCAATGCTCTCGGCGGTGAGGCCATAATCCCCAGTGATCATGACAATGCGGATGCCTGCGCCGTGACACTGTTCCACAGCAGCGGCCACCTCTGGCCGGGGCGGGTCAACCATCGCTATCAGCCCCACAAAGGTCAAGGAATTTTCAACTGCCTCCGCAGTGTATTCGGTCGATCCAGCCGGTAGGGTGCGCATGGCGACGGCCAGCACGCGCAACCCATCACGCGCATACTCATCGTTTACTTGTGCAATTGTGGTACGCCGGGCATCGTCGAGCGGCTGTACCTGCCCGCCAGCCTGTGCCTGGGTGCAGAGCGCCAGCACCTCTTTGGGGGCGCCTTTAACATAGGCCACGCGCACACCGCCAACCTGGTGGATCGTCGCCATGCGTTTGCGCCGGGAATCAAAGGGCAACTCGCGGATGCGTGGCGCACGCTGCACCTCCGCCGCCAGGTCAAGCCCTCTTTTTCCGGCAGCCACACAGAGCGCAGCCTCTGTAGGGTCGCCCAGCACCGTCCAGCGCGGTGAGGCGTGGTTGGGGGGCAGCACGCGGGCATTGTTGCAGAGACCGGCGGCCAGCAAGAGTTGCCGCACATCGGCATCAACACCGGTAGAGATCGGCTGCGTCTGGCTGGTGATCTGCCCATCGGGGCTATAGCCGACGCCGCTGACGCTAAAGGAGCGGTCACCCGTCCACAAGCGGCTCACAGTCATTTCGTTCTGGGTGAGGGTGCCGGTTTTGTCGGAAAGAATGACGCTTGTACAGCCCAGGGTCTCGACTGCCGACAGCCGTTTGATCAGCGCATGGCGCCGCGCCATCCGTTGGACGCCCATCGCCAGCGCCAGGGTGACAGTGGGCAGCAGCCCTTCGGGCACAAAGGCAACGATCATGCCGAGGCCAAAGATAAAGCCCGCCGCCCACTGCATCCCCCCCAGCGCCACGGCCAGCACAAAGAAGAGGAGACCAATGCCCACGGCGATCACAGTGACCATCTTGGTCACCACGGCGATCTCCCGCTGCAACGGGCTAAGTTCGTTGCCGATGCTCTGGGTCAAATGAGCAATGCGGCCAAACTCGGTCTTCATGCCCGTGGCATAGACCACGGCCATCCCTGTGCCGGCGGCGACATTGGTGCCGGCAAAGACCATGTTGGGCATCTCTGCGCCCGTCAACCCATTTTTGCGGATGGTCTCAGCCGTTTTGCGCACCGGGCGCGATTCACCGGTCAGGGTGGATTGGTCGATCTGCAACTCGGCGTCACGCACCAGCCGACCATCAGCGGAAATGTGGTCGCCTTCAGCCAGCAACATCACGTCGCCGGGGACCAACTCCTCAGCGGCGATGCGTTGCTCGGCCCCATCGCGCAAGACGCGGGCATAGACCGGCAAGAGGCGGCGCAGCGCGGCGGTGGCCTGCTCGGCCTTGTACTCCTGCCAGAAGCTAAACGAGCCGTTGATCAGGTTGACTAGCCAGATGGCAACACCCAACTCCGGCATCTGGGCGGCAAAGGCCACGAGGCCGCCTACCCACAACAGCAACGCCATCAGGTGGGTGAAATTGAGCAGAAACTTGACCAACAGGGGCTGGCCTTTGATCTCGACCAGGCTATTGGGGCCGTATTGTTGCAGACGCTGCGCCGCTTCGTCTGGGTTGAGGCCGCGCGGTTGGCTTCCTAACGTCTGGAAGACTTGTGGAATGGACTGTTGGGCTAGCTCAGCGGGCGTTGGGGTCGATGCCGCCGGTGGCGAAGTGTCACCAATCGGCTGTTGTCGGGTTTGTTTTGCCTGTCGATTGCGCCCTCGAATCTGCTCGCGCATTGTACTTTCTGGTCCAGTCTGTTGCCGCATTTCCGAGCCTTGCCGGCCTGCTTGGCGGCGAACCAAGCTATCGAACAGCGTAAAACAAAATCTCCCTACGCACATCCGGCGCGCAGAGAGACTTAATCCTGGTCAAGTGGACAGTTCATTGGGTGCAGAAAGTGTTCTACAATCCCTTCGCCCGGATGTATTCTTGCACATCCACGTTGTAGACGACATCCTCAACCGTAAAGACCGCCCAGGGTCTGCCGTCATCCATCCATATCAGCGCGCCCGTTTGCGCAAACGGCCTGCCGTTGCGCTCACTCCAATCTCGCATGTGGTTGAGCCACAAGGTTTTGGCCGGGCTATCCACGCCCTGATAGCGCATGGACTCCAGCCAGGTGATCAGCCCAGTGTCGGGATCAAAGCGGACGACAAAGTGCTCTTGCATGTCATCAAAGGGCACGACCAGCAACGCAGTGGCATCGTCCATTGCTTCCCAAGAGACGCGTGGGTCGGTGAGAAAGAGCGCCGGCAACCAGATCGATTCCGCCCAAAGGCCTAGGTTGGCGGCCTGGTCGATTTTTTCACCTTCGAATACGCCAAAAGGCAATTCCATGCGGCCCTGGCCATCCAAAAAGCGTTCGTTGACCTTCATGATGGGCATGCCCCAAAACGTGGCCTCGATGTAATGGCGATACCCCTGCCCCGCCTCGTGGGTGAAGCGAAAGCGCGCCTGCAAAGTGATGGGGCTGATGGGCCGCATGGTGGCGCGGCCCGTGATCACCGCCGAAGTGATCACCGGGATTTCGTCTCCGTAGATGAGCCGGTAGAAGCGATCCACCGGCGCCGGCAGCCCGGCTGGTAAGGGGACGGTTGCGAGCGGCGGCATCTGTGCTGGATAGGCAGGAAAGGGGGCCGGTTTCACCTGCAAACCAGCCCAGCCTACCAGCACAAGCAGCGCAGCCACTCCCGCCACGATCAGCAATGTCTGAAGCATGGTCTTCCTCGTTTTGGACGCCGGCCTCACTTCGTCGAAACCGGGTATGGGCACTGCACTTACGTGCTTCATCGACCGTTCTTCCCTTATCACCGTGCTGCCGTCACCCGCGGTTCAAGCGTCTGTTGGGGCTGCGCCTTGCGGTATGCAATGGCTACAACGACAACCAGTCCCCAAAGACAGGCAGCAAAGATCACTTCGTACACCAGCGTCTGGCGCTGGGAAAGCACCGGCAGTACGGCCACCAGGGTTCCCGTAAAGAAGGCGTGCATGATCTGCGCCACCAGAACGCTGCCGGTATGGCTGTAGACCCAGGTCATCAAGATGCGATAGGCGGTGAGCGTCACCACCCAAAACAGGACAAATTCGACCAGCCAAAACGCTTCCTGGCCGGGCGTGCTGCCCATAAAACCGGCCATGCCATGCCAGACGCCCCACAGCACGCCCAGCAGCAGACCGGCGCTGAGGACACCATATTTTTGCACCATCCTGGGTGTGGCGAATCCACTCCAGCCAGTCTCCTCGAAAAAGCCGGCCAGCCCGCCAGCCACAAGGCCAAATAGGAGATTGAAACCGGGTCGATAGTCCGGCGAAACAAAGAGAATGAGGGAAAAGAGTACGCTCAACAGCACCAGCGGATTCGTCAGCACGGCCACCCCGTACCAGCGTCCTTCCACGCGCCAACGTCTCATGCGCGCCCAAAGATCGCGCAGCCCGTCTTGCCCAGAGACGATGGCGGTGACCACGACGCTCGCCGTACTCGGGCCAAGTAGCATGGCCAGCATCATCAGCGCCAACTGCATGGAGGAGAGAGGGTTGCCATGCAGCCGAGTCGCGCCTGCCGCCAGCAGCGAACCGCCCCAGGCAATGGCATAGGCCAGGATGAAGTAAGTAGCGAGAGGATGACGTTGCACAAGCGCTCTGATCTTCATGGTTCTCACCCCTCTGATCCTGTATCGACAGAATGTGTCTGATCACCCATCAAAGTCCTGATAGTTGGGTCCTACGCCTTTAGCCTAATACAAAATCTCCCCACGCACCCGATGCACGCAGGGAGATTGATTCCTGGTCAAGTGGATAGGTTCGGGATACGGGATGCGGGCTGCGCCTGCCATCTTCTCTATCCCGCATCCTAATCCGCCCTGATGGAGGATGCGCCGCTGGTCGAAATATTCCCCATGGTCGGGTTGCCGCTGTAATAGACGTTGGAGGCGCCGCTGGCCTCGACATCGAGCGCTCCGCTGGGCTGCACACGGACGGTGCTGGCGCCAGAGGCCTCGACCCGGGCATCCACTATCGGCAGATTGGCGAGATTGATTTCGCTGCCGCCCGAGGCATTGGCGCGCAGGTTTTGCCCGCTGCCGTCCAGAGTCACATTGCTGGCGCCGGAGGCCTCGACCGCCAGGTCTTGAAAGGCGCCCCTCAGGTCGATTTCGCTGGCGCCCGATGCGGCGATGGTAGTGTCCCGGGCGTTGATCTGCCCGTTCACTCGACTAGCGCCGGAAGCCGTAATCTCCAGTGCATCAGAGGAGTCAAAACCCGACAGATTGACACGGCTGGCGCCGCTGGCGGTCAGGCCGGCCAACTGCGGCAGGGTGACCTCGGCGCGCAAGGTGGTCGGCCCACGAAAGATGCGCCAGCCTGGTTCAATGCCGATACGCAGCGTACTGCCCTGCCGGTCCACCTGCAAGTGGGGCAGAACCGCTTCGTCCACTTCGAT
>JAHDWG010000266.1 GCA_023384495.1 Caldilineaceae bacterium | reverse complement strand
GCGCTCAAGCCCAACAGCGCCGAAATCCTGGTGATGGTGGGCAGCGCCGACTTTGCCAATGAGGCGATTGCGGGGCAGGTCAATGTGACCATACGGCTGCGGCAACCGGGCAGCGCGATCAAGCCGGTGCTCTATGCCACCGCGCTCAACGATGGCTTGGTTAGCCCGGCGACCGTGCTGTGGGATGCGCCGGTGACCTATGCGGTGAGCAGTGGGCAGGTCTATGCGCCGCGCAACTATGACAACCAGTTTCGCGGCCCGGTGACGGTGCGCATGGCGCTGGCCAATAGCTACAACGTGCCGACCGTCAAGCTATTGGCTGGGCTGGGTGTGGAGCGCATGTTGCAGAGCGCCCGCGCCATGGGGGTGCGCAGCCTTAGCCAGCCCGCCGAGTGGTATGGCCTGAGCCTGACGTTGGGCGGTGGCGATGTGACGCTGCTCGACCTCACCACGGCCTATCATACGCTTGCTGCAAATGGGCGTTATCTGCCGCCGCGCGCGGTGTTAGCCCTCACCGACGGGCGGGGGAATGTGAGCAGCCTGCCCATCCCTTCTGCGCTGCCAGTATTGACGCCCGAGGCAGCCTTTCTCGTCACCGACATCCTGAGTGACAGCGATGCGCGCGCCGCCATGTTTGGCAACGTCGGCCAGCTTCGCCTGAGCCGCCCTGCGGCGGTCAAGACGGGCACCACCACCGACTTTCGAGACAACTGGACCATCGGCTACACTCGCTTTTTGGTGGTGGGCGTCTGGGCCGGCAACAGCGACGGCCGGCCTATGCGCAACACCAGTGGCATCACGGGCGCGGCGCCCATTTGGCATGACTTTATGCAGGCAATGCTCGACGACCCGACCATGATGACCGTGCTGGGCGCGCCCAGCGACCCTGCCGCATGGGATTTTTCGCCACCCACAGAAGTTGTGCAACTGCCCGATTGCCCGCCGGGTGTGCGCTGCCGCAACGGGGGTGAATTCTTTACGCTGGAGTGGCTCGACAATGCGGGCCAACGGGGTCCCCTGGCCGACAGCGTGGAACGGGTGGCCGCGGCCCCAGTCTATGTGGAAAGCGCTGAGGGTAGCCGGCGCGCCGGTTTCTGCACGGTGGAGGGCGCGGCCGAGCGTACGTTGCTGCGGATGCCCGGTGGCATAGGGTTGCCCGTTATCGATGGCGCACCCGATGTTGAGCTGTGGACTGAACAGGGTGAAACTGAACAGGGTGAAGATGTGGTGATGGCGAGCGAACTCACCGGCGACTTGCCGGATCGGGTGAGCCAGGAGCGGTTGCAGGCGACGGCGTGGGCGCTGCGCTACCCCACCCCCGTCAATTTGGGGCGCTGTGACGACTTACAGGATATCGCGCCGCGTGCGCTGGCCCTGACGGCGCAGGGCGATGTGGGGAACGTCCGCGTATGGGTCGATTTGGCCGCCGCGGGGGACCCCAACTGGGATGAGGCCATGAGCGGCGGCGCCGTCGAGATCGCCCTGCTCAGCCGGGAGGCCGAGGGGGCAGGCGGCCTGGCGGGTGTGGGCAGCTATGGGTTGGCGGCGCCGATTGCCCACAACGACCAGTGCCCTGGCCAATATGTGATGGGCCGCGTCCTCGACCGCGGCGGCGCGCCGGTTCCCGGCGTCACCGTCAAGTTTCGCGATGAATGGGGCAACACGGCCAGCGCGGTGAGCAAGAGTGGGGCGAATGATTTTGGCATGTTCGACTTCCCCATCCCATCTAGTTCGCCCCATGAGATGTACATTTGGGTTGTTGACCCCAACAACAATCCCATCAGCCCCACCATCACCATCCAACACCGGCGGGGCGATGCCCCCGACGCCCCTTGCCACCATGTGGTGCTCCAGGGTGGGTAGGCGGCGCGCCAGGCGCCCAAACTGTTTCATGTGGTTAGCGCCCTCATGATACAATATCGTCTATGATCGTCAATCGTCTGCTCGTGTTGGGTGTGATCTGCATGGGGTTGGCCCTGGTCATGGCGCCGGAGGGCCTGGGGCGTTTGCGTCTGGCCTGGGCGCAAGAGCAAGAGATCTTCACGATTACGGCGACCTTTACGCCGGTGGACTTTAGCCCGCTTCCCACGCCGACACCGACCAAGGTGATCAAGATCGCCAATGAGATCACCCACCCGAAGCCCGGCGACGCGATTGCCGGCTATGCCGCGATCCGGGGCTATGCTGTGACGAACAGCTTCCGTCGCTACGATGTCCACATTGCCGTGGCGGGCAGCGAGAGTTGGCAATGGCTTGCCACCAGCATGACGCCGGTCTATGACGATGTGATTCACCTGCTGGACACCACCGCCCACCCCGACGGGCGCTATGACCTGCGGGTGCGCGCGCTGCGCGACGACGGCAACTACACCGAGTCCTTTTTGCGGCGCGTGGAGATCCGCAATGCGCGCCCCCCGACCGCCACCACCGCGTTCAACGAACTGGGGACGGCGTTGCCCACCATGACCCCCACCGTGGCGACCCCCACCGAGACGCCGACGCCCGAATTTATCAGCAACATCCCCGATGGGCAAGGCATCTTTTTCCCATACAACAACGGCGTGGTGCGCGGTGAGGTCAAGGTGATCGGCACCGCCAACGCCAAGCCGAATACAGTCTATAGCCGCTATGAATTGGCGATTGCGCCCGCCAACGCCGACAACTGGACGCTGCTCATCAGCAGCACCGAACAGGTCTGGCAGAATTCCATCTACAAACTGGACACGCGCCGTTTTGCCGATGGCCGATACACATTGCGGTTGCGCATTGTCTATGCCAACGGCAACTACGACGAGTATCAGGTGCGCAACCTCTATATCGCCAACGTAACAACGGTGAATCTGCCCACGGCGACGCCCACGCCGCCGGTGCGTGGCATTTTTGCCCCGCGCAGCAACGAAGTGATCAGCGGCACGCTTTCGATTACGGGCACGGCCAACATGCTCAACTTCCAACGGTGGGAGCTGGCCTGGTCGCCCGGGGAGGGAGAGGAGTGGGCGCTGTTGGTGAGCGCCGAGACGCCCGTAGTCAACAGCCTGATTGCGCGGCTGGATCTGAGTCTGCTGCCGCCGGGCGCGTATGATCTACGGTTGCGGATTTTCAACTGGAACAACCAATTTGAGGAATACGTTGTAAGGAGGCTACAAATTGTAGCGCCAACCCCAACGCCCACGTTTACGCCGTTCCCGTAAACGGGCAGGCGCCCACGTTACGCTTCATGTTCTGCTTCCGTCACACCCAACCACCGCCCGCAGAAACTTGAACAAGCAGTACGTCATGTGCCAAAACTTAAGGGGGATTTGGCCTTTCATCACCGCAGGATGTATACTAATCTGGTTGTGTTACAAAATTTTTTGGAGGGATACAAATGGCAAAACAAAAACGTGAAAAAATCGTTGCCTCCTTGCTTGTTGCGATCCTGTTGACGATGTCGCTTGCCACCGCGGTCAGTGCGGCCACGATGCAAGCGCCGGTTGCTCAACAGTTGCGAGACAAGGAAGTGCGGGGCACGTTGCCTGGCGGCCAGTTCGCCAAATTTTGGCTCGGATTGGAGCCAGAACAATCAGGCGCCCAGGTTTCGGTGATCGCCGAGTGGGATCGGCCAGACGCCATCCAAAACGGGGTGGGCTTCTTTATCCTGGACGAAGCTGGCCTGGTGCGGATCGGCGATGAGCGCCTGAGCAGCATCGCGATTGCCGCGGGCGACCCAAGCTTTATTCTCAACGGCGCCAGCAACCAAATGGGCGCGTCATTTGGCGCAATTGGCCTCGCAAAATATACGCTGGTCGTCTTCAATGATTCGGCGACCGACGCCAATTTCACCCTGACCGCCACCAACGGTTTTATCACCGACGAGAGCAATCAGGTGACAGGGTCGACGAGTGCGCCGGCCGCCACGACCACTGAGACAACCCCGGAGACGCCGGCAGAGGCGACCGAAGCGGCGCCGGCTGAAACGGCGCCGGCGGCTGAGGCGCCCGCCGCCACAGAGCCGGTCACACCCACGGTGACAACAGAGGTTGCCGCCCCGGTGACGACGACAGCCGCCGCGCCTGCCCCGGCCGCGGTGACCTCGGTTACGCCGAGCGAGGTGCGCGCCACCACCATGGAGGGCGACCTGTTCGAGCAGGACAAACAGCATTTCCTGGGGTTGGCGCCCAGCCAGCGCGACGGCACCATTTCGCTCAAGCTTACCTTTGACCCGCAAGACAGCAGCGAGTTGGCCCGGCGGCTCAACTTCTGGGTGTTGGATGAGGCGGGCCTGACCCAATACATTCGGGGCACCAGCCCGGGCGAAGTCGCGATTGCCGCCGGCAACCGCACCTTCCGCGGCGACACCAATGAGCGGGTGGCGAGCCTGAATGCGACGGGGTTGGGGCCGTATACCGTCATTGTCTACAACAATTCGGAAGTGCCCGGCAGCTATACGCTGACCGTTGAGGGCGGCATCCTGAGCGACGATTCGGCGCAGACGAAGACGGCGCAGACCGCGGGCGCAGCTGGCGTCGCAACCACAGGCGCCGTTACGACCACTGTCGCCACCACCACCACGGCAGCCCCGGCAGCCCCGGCAGCCACCACTGCCCCAGCGACGGCCACAACTGGTCGAACGGGCGAGCCTGGCGGGACATATACGGTTCAGTCCGGTGACACGTTGGCGATTATCGCGCGCGACATCTATGGCGACTTCCGCCTCTACGAGCAGATCTGCTCGTTCAACGGCATTGCCAATTGCAATCTGATCGAGGTGGGCGATGTGATCCGGCTGCCCACGCTGGCCCAGATCCAGTCGGGCGCCACGGCGACGACAACCGCCCCAGCCGCTACCACAACGACCACCACCCAGCCGGCGACCACAACGACTGTGACGCCGACGACCACCGTGTCGCCCACCGCCGCCGTCACCACAACGGCCACAGTGACGCCGACGCGGGCGGTGACGACAACGGCGGCCACTACCACGACAGCCACCAGCACGACGGCGACGACCACGGCGACGACCACAGCGACGACGACGACCACGGGCGCCACCACGGCGCCGGCAGCCTCCGGGACGCTTGTGGCGGCGATGACCGCCGATGGCCGGTTTACCTCGCTGGTCGAGGCGTTGCAAGCCACCGGGTTGGACAGTGTCCTGCAAGGCCAGGGGCCGTTCACCGTCTTTGCGCCCACCGATGCAGCCTTTGCGGCGCTGCCTGCCGGTGCGTTCGAGCAATTACTTAATGACCCGGGCGGCCAGTTGACCGACATCCTGCGCTATCACGTGATTGCGGGTAAGACGCTGTCTGAGGATCTCTCCAACGGCATGCAGGCAACCACGGTGCAGGGAAAGTCGGTCCGGTTTGAGGTGCAGGGCAACGTCGTCAAGATCAACGGCGCCACGCTGGTCACCAAAGATATCGAAGCGGGGAACGGGGTTGTCCACGTGATCGACGCCGTCATTCTGCCGCCACCCGAATAGCGCACGCGGTATCGAACCATCCGGTGACTGTCAACTCATAGGCAACGGTCACCGATGTGGAAGGCCACAAAACAAAAAGGTGGAGCGGGAATGCGCTTCACCTTTTTGTTTTGTCATGCTGATTTTGCGATGCTTGTTTCGCCATCTATTTGGTTGCTGAGCGCGGTCGTTGTTCTATAGCGCAGGAACCAGTTCGGCGGTTACCTCGATGGCGGCGAGCATTTGGCGGATCTCGTCCAGATAGATGGGGTTCATCACCAAGACCACATCGGGCTGATATTCGCGCAGGCGCGCCGGCGGCACAATCTCTTGCCCCGCGCCGGTAATGAACATCCCATGCTTGCGCGGATTGACGTCCACCACATAGGCAATTTGGTCTTGCGTGTTCAGGGAATTGAGGTAGGTGATGCCTTTGGAGCCGGCGCCCCATACCACCACCTTTTTGCCGTCGCGTCGCCATTCGGCCAGGGTCGCCGCCTCTTGCGCCACCTTCTGCGCATGTCTCTCGGCGAAGACAGCGACATCGTGTGCGATTGCGTCCACGGCTTGGGCGTCCCGCGTGGGCTTTGTTTGTTGTGCGGGCCGGGCTTCGATACAGAGGAACTGGCCGCCAAAGCTTTCGCGTATGTCGAGCACGGAAAAGCCGCAACGGGTAAAAAGAAAGCCCAGCGAGTGCGCCGTAAAGTAGGAGCAGTGCTCGTAAATAATATCCCAGATCGCCAGATCGTGCAGCGTAAAACGGGCATTGGGGGCTTCAAAAAAGAGAACAATCTCAGACCGGTCGCCGATGGTGCGGCGGAGGGTCTGCATAAACGCAACGGGGTTTTGAATGTGCTCGATGGTGTGGCGGCTGGCAATAAAATCGGCGCGCCGGTCGGCGTAGGCTTCGGAATAGTAGTCTTGAACAAAGGTGATGCGCGGGTCTATTGGGCCATCTTGGGGGCCGGGCGCATAGCTGGGGTCGATGCTCAACCCCCGGTTGTCGCCCAGATCGCAGATCAGCTTGAGAAAATCACCCTTGCCGCCGCCGATGTCGATCACATCTTTCTGGCGTAGGTTATAACGCTGCACCAGATCGGCAGCCAACGCCTCGACATATTGCTGAAAACGGGGCGAAAAGTGAAGCGAATTCTCGTAGGCGACATTGTAATCCATGATCGCCGGGTCAAAATCGGGGTTGAAGATATGCCCACAGTGAGGGCAAAAGGCCAGCCGAATATCGGCGCGTGGGGCAGCCAGCGCCGCCGCACGCGTCGGCCAGAGGACATTGCAGATCACAGGCGCGCGCGGCGCCTCCATGAAGACAGCCGCCCGAGGCGACTGGCAGACCGTGCAGACCGCGGTGTGAATTTGCTCCATGAGTATCTATCCGTATATTCTGCGCCAATCGCATGGGCCGAGCCTCGTGTCGGCGCTCGCAACCCGATGCGGATGGGACCGAGGCTGGCGATGCGTTGACAGTGGCCACCCCATGCTATTGCGGCAGGTTTATGGGCTGAATTGCATCGAGGGGGGGCAGTTGGCGGTCGCGCTCGGAAAGAATTGGCTCGCTGATACCCCACGGCACGGCCCGCGTGGGGTCATTCCAGAGCACCCCATGTTCATCGCGCGGGTGGTAGTATTGATCGACAAGATAGGTGAGGGTTGCATCGGTCAGCGCCACAAAGCCATGCGCCACCCCGCAAGGAATGAAGACGCCCACCGCGTTGTGCTCGCCAATCTCCAGCACCTGGCTGGCGCCATAAGTAGGCGACGAGCGGCGCAGATCGGCCAGCCCCACCCGCACCCGCCCCACCGGCGCATACCAGTAGTCCACCTGGTGAAAGTGATAGTGCAGCCCGCGCAACACACCGGCGCGGCTATCGCTTCGATTGGCCTGGAACACATCCCACGTGCGTTCGGGGAACCACTCCTTGCGAAAGGTTTCCATGAAACGGCCCCGTGGGTCGACAAACGCTTCTAACTGCGCAAACTTGACCCCAACAATCTGCCCCGACTCCATCAACACGGCCATATCCGTCTGCACTCCCGGCTGTCGGCCAGGGGAGGACGACTCACCCCCTGGCGGTTTGGTTGCTCATCGGCGTGGAAACGCCTACGCCGATGATACCAGACTCCGCCTGGTGTGTCTACAAAGGCGAGCGCAGGTGACAGTCACCACCGGCGGCTCTGTCGGCCAGTGACTGTCACCTAACGCTGTCGCCTCACACACGGAACACCCTAACGTGCGGATACACCTGCTACGGATTGCCCACCACGGGCAGGAAGAGCTGGTGGTCATCGCCGCCCGTCGCGATCGGCGCAAAGATGGCTCGATAGCGCCGCGTGTCGGGGATCGTCACCTGGATCGTTGGGTTGGTTTGGCTATCGGCCGCGCCCACCACCGTTTCGCTGATTTCCCACTCGACAAATTGGAAGCCCTCATCAGGGATGGCGGTGAGCGTCACCACCTGGCCCGGTGTGTAAGGCCCCGGCGGGTCGGCCACGATCTGGCCGCCTGTGGTGGCTTCGAGCAACAGGGTGGTGGCCGGCAGCGTCGCCGTGGGCGTCGGCGTGACGGTCGGCGTCTCTTCGCCCGACGCGGTCTCGGTGGCCGTGGGTGTGGGCGTCGGCGTATCGTCGGGCGACGTTACGTCGGTGGCGGTCGGTGTCGGCGTGGGCGTGTCGGCGGGCGGCGCGCCGTTGGTGGCGGTCGGCGTCGGGGTAGCCGTGGGCGTATGGGTCGGCGTGGGCGTGTCGTCGGGCGCCGGTTGGGTTGCGGTGGCGGTCGGCGTATGGGTCGGCGTGGGCGTGTCATCGGGCGCAGGCTCGGTGGCGGTGGCCGTGGCCGTGGGGGTCGGCGTTTCTGTGGCCGGCGCCTGCACAAAGTGGGCGGTGACACTCTTGTTGGCGTCCATCACCAGTTGGGCTGGATTGGCGTCGCCCGTCAGCGCGCCGCTCCATTCGTCAAAGAGCCAGCCGTCGGCGGGCACAGCCTCCAATTGGACGGTTTCACCCACCTGATAGGCATCCTTCAGCGGGTCGAGCACCACGGTTCCCTGACCGCTCACGCTCACATCCAGCTCCACCGGGTTTTGCACGAAGTTGGCGGTGATCGCCTGGTTGCCGGCGATCATCAACGGCGCCGGATTGGCAACGCCTGTCAAGCTGCCGGCCCAGTTGGCGAAGCTCCAGCCCGACGCCGCAACCGCGCTCACATTCACCATTTCACCGCAACTGTAGCGCGTCTTGTTGGGGTTGAGGCTGATGGCCCCACCCCCCACCACGCTCACCCCTGGGCGCAATGTGTCGCTATCTTGGGGGATAATCGGGTCCACGTTGGTAAAGAAGTAGTCCACCCCCGCCGTATGGGCCGGCGCGGCTGCGCCCCCCGTATTGGCGACAAAGACACCGACATTGTTGACGACAAACCCAGCCGGCATATTGAACTGGCGGTTGAAGATCCAGTTGACGCCGTCGTACGAGTAGAGTTGCGTCCACTGCGTCCCAACCCGGCGCACACGCATATAGCGCGGCTGGTCGGGGAGTTCGTTTGCCGTCACCGCGTTCGGATTGTTCAAAGCGCCAGCGTGGATGCGTGTGACGGCGATCCGGCTCTTGAGGCCCACCCAGCGGAAGTCAAATCGAAGGAAGTTGTCGGCGTCTTGCTCAATGAGGATGCCATGTGCGTGCTCGGTGGTGGTGAGCGTGGCGTTGAACTTTGCCTCGATCTCGAAATTGCCGCTGGGCGAGGGCTGCATAAGCCGGGGCGCATTGTAGATGCCCGACCAGAGGTTGTGATTGACGCCGCCGGGGATTGAGATGGTGGCGTGCGTGCCGTTGAAGGTCAGATTGGCGTCGCCCAGCGGGTTGGTAAAGGTCCACGGCGCGGCGCCCAGCGCACAGCGGTTGAAATCGTCGGAGACCAGATCCACCGAGGGCGCGAAGGTGGCGGTCACCAGGGTGTCATCGGTGAGGGTGAGCGCGCCGGGGTTGGCGCTGCCGCTGAGGCCGCCGCCCCACGTGCCGAGCATCTGGCCTGCATTGCCGGTGGCCTTCAACTGCACATATTGGCCGTGCGGGTAGTCGGGCAGGTTGGGGATGCGCTGCACCGAGCCATTGCCCGACACGTTGACGGTCAGCGTGTGGCGTTCGCTGCTCAGCGGGGTTACGGTGACGTTGCCAAAGCTGGCGTCCACATGATGCGCCACCAACACCACCGAGCCGGTGGCAGGGCCGCTGGCGTTGCCCACGCCCTGCATATCCCACTCAGTTGGCTCGGCGCCGGCGGCGGGCCACGCCTTGAAGCTGTAGGTGGGGCCACCCGTCGGGTTGGACTCGACGCGCATCTTGAAGATGTAGTTGACGCCAAAGTCGATGCCCAGGTCTGTACGGAATGGGACGATTGCGCTATTGCCATACCCGGTCATCGCCAAGCCTACGGAGACTACGCCTCCGGTTCTGCTCCAGCGGAACCAGCCCAACGCGCCCATCGCCTGCCAGCCGACGCGCGGCTGTTCGTCCAGCGCCTGGAAGTGGCCCGCCCACCGGGTAATGATGCCCACACCCGGGCCACCGCTCGACCCAAAGCCGCCCGCATCGATGCTGTGAACGGTGACGGGCACGGTGACCTCGTAGTCGGTCCACGTCTTGTCACCCAGGGCCACCAGGCGGTCATAGGCAAAGACTTGGGGCCGCAGCACGCCGCTCTGGATGGCCCAGCGCCCATCCACCACCTGGGCAATGCTCTGGATATTGCTGGTGGAAGCCCAGTTGGCGGTGTAGGGCAGCGGCCAGACATTGGCCGGCTGGTAGTTCACCGGCACGGTCGCCACCGCGTGCAGCGCCAGGTTGTTGGTGGCGGTGATCACCACCTGATTGG
>JAHDWG010000265.1 GCA_023384495.1 Caldilineaceae bacterium | reverse complement strand
AGCGACAAAAATCTGCGCCAGCACCACGGCGGTTTGCGTAAAAGCGAGACTCAGCCCCAGCGTGGCCAGATAAGCCCCTAGCAGCCCGCGCCGGCCAAAGGCAATCAGTAAGGCGCTGCTCGCCACCGAAGGCGGCAAGACCATCGGCAGGTCGATGACAGTGTGCTTGCAAAAGGTGCGCCGAGACAGCAGATAGGCCAATGGCGTACCAAAGAGAAGCACTGCGCTGGTGTTCAAGGCCGTCGTCGTCAGGCTGAGGCTGACGGCCTGGACAACCTCGGCGTTGCCCGGGTTTTCAATCTGCGATGATAGGGGAATGCGCGCCAGCAGCGCCACCATCGACAGCGCAAGGTGCAAGAGCGAACGCGTGCCCCGCCAGGCGCCCGCGCGGCGCACCTGTCGCTCCGCCGCGCGGGGCGCTATCATTTCCATGCGTTACTTGACCTCAATGCTCACCAACCCTTTGACCCAGTAGCGGGGCATCATCGTCGGAATGATGTTGCGCAGTGCGCCCCCATCGTCCGTCACGATGATGGCATTGGGGTCGGCGTTGAGTTCCTCGAGGGTCACCTCTTGGCTGTAGCCATCACCATTCGTAAAGACCACACTCGTCGCCTCTGCCTGTACCCCGACGGTCTCCCAGAGTGTGCTCAACAAGTCCCCAGTATAATCCTGCTCTGTCGCGCCAGGGTCGGTGGCTTTGATAGTCGCCTGTTCCATCGCAGCGAGATCGTCGGCACTAAAGGCGCCGGGATTGTTCACCAGCCCCGTCACTTCGACGGGCACCGCGCCCGGTGCAGCGCCGCTGGCGTCACCGGTGGTTGGAATGAAGCCATACTCCACCAGCACTTGTTGACCTTCGGGCGCCAGCACATAGTCCATAAGCTGTTGTGCCAGTTCCAGGTGGGGGCTATCGCTCAGCCGGGCGATGGGGTAGTTGGCAATTGTATTGAGGTTGTCAGGGATCTCAATTTGCCCGACTTCCCCTTCAACGGTCACCACATCCGAGGTGTAAACAACGCCGGCATCCGCCTCGCCCAAAGCAACTTTGGTCAGCACGGCGCGTACATTTTCCTCGTAGGAGACGCCCTTGGCAATCACGGCGTCTTTATAGCCAGCTCCCAAACTGCCATCCGCTTTAGCTTTATCTAGAAAGTCGAGCGAGTATTGACCTACCGGCGCCTCTTTGGCCGCAAAGACAATCTTCACGCCTGGCGTAGCCAGATCTTGCAGACCCGTCAGCCCAGCCGGGTTGTCACTTGGGGTGACGACGACCAGCCGATTGCGCGCAAAGGTTCGTTGTGTGTCGGTCAGGATGCGGCCCGTCTTGATGCCAACGTTCATCTGCGTGACATTGGCCGAGGTAAAGACATCGGCAGGCGCGCCCTCGCCGATCTGTGTCGCCAGTTGGTTGGAGCCAGCAAAGTTGAAGATCACCTCTGTCCCTGGATGGCCATCGGCGAACGCCGCGCCGATGTCTTTGAAGGCGTCGGCTAAGGAAGCTGCTGCAACGACGTTGAGCGTCGTCGTCGCGGTGCTGGCTTCACCCTGCGAAGGAGCCGCGATCGGTGTACAGCCCAGCATAACCAGGCTGACGACTAGCAAGAGAAGCTTGTGAAAGAGCCGGTGCATAGGAATCCTTTCTGTTGACAATTGGATTGCGTTTGAACGATTTATTCGGTTTCGACAGCAGCCAGCAGCGCCTGTTGGCAGGTGGTGAACCAGGCCACAAACGACTCCAGTTGGCTGGTTCGAAACTGGTGAACCGCAGCCATGAGGGGATGTGCCTCCACTGCGGGGGCTGCTGGCGCAGATTGACCAACCAGGTCGGACAGGTGGCGAGTTGCAGCTCGATTTTCGTCAATAAGGCGTACAGCAGGCTCTGTTTCAAGCGCCAAACCTGCCACAACCCAGTGGGCGCAGACAACTGTTGATAGATTTCACAGCCGTGCGTCGGGCGCTTATAGACAAACCCCAGCAAGGCATGTTCAATCGTCAGGGAAGCCATCGTCGGTGTTCTCACAAGTTAGCGACGCAAGCATCAATTCGTACGCCTGCTAGACCTCTTCGCTCATCGCGGATGCCGCCGTCCGCGCCAAACGGATACGACGGCGCGTTGTTGCCACGCGCTCGCCCACGTTGTCACCCGGCTCGCTGGAGAGTTTGGTCCGGTCTCCCCATTTGACGCTGGTAAAACAGGCGCCGCCAGCTAAAGCAATCCGCCAGGGTGCTCCATATTCCAGTGACAGCCGCTGATCATTCAAGGTGTCGGCGAGTAAGGCCTGTTCGGCCTCCGCCAGCGAGAGGGGAACCACATAGTTGCCGACGTGAACACGGACATACTTTGCCGCAGGCAACGGTTCGGCGAGGTTGAGGACATCGAGCAGGCGCGGCCCACTCCAGGTTGGCTGGGGTGTCGTCCAATTCTGCATGCAATGAAAGTCCTCCGTAAAGCTATACTGAGCATCGACCGAACCGTTAAACAGGTTGAGCGGCTCCATGAGCAGTTGGTCTCCGTTGTCATCGTCTTGCAGAGTGCGCTCTTTCAGACCGGGCAGCTGATAGTAGTGTTCGGCCAACCGAAGCACAAAGATGCTACGATAGCCACCGGGGTCCGTACGCGGATTGCTACGCTTCAAGACCAGGCCGGGTGACTGCAGGACCTCCTTCCATCCTTTTTGCCCCGTGGCGGCAGCCGCAAAGTCGGCCTTGAAGCGACTTTGTGGACGATATTGCGAGTCATAGTCTGTTTGCTGATCAATAAGACAATATACTAAATTATCGATTATTCGGAAATTGAGTACAGTATGTGCCTGAATGGCTTGTCGCGCTAATTGGGAACAAGCGCACACAAACAAAAGCGGGTCTCACCCCTGCAAGGTCAACCAAGCGATCATCAGGTTTCCTGCTGCAGCCGTCGTGGTGGCGTTGCGCTGGCGCCTCGAACAGGCACCCTCTGCACCACTGACCCTATAGCTACTTGCGCTTGGTGCTGCTTGTGCCATCATAGCCCGCATGGTATGATCTGATCATGATCATGAGCTTTTTTTGCCAGAGGTGATTTGTGCGCGCTGCGCTCGGTGGTGTGCCAAATTTTCCGGTCGAAATCGAGCAACGCATACGGGCAGGTCGTGTGATTTACGTTGCGCCCTTTCTGATCGTCAGCGCCCGCTTTGTCTTCGCATTGCTGGCTCAAATGCTCGTCGTGCTGCTCCTGTATGCACGAGGTGAACCGTACGCGTGGCAAAGCGCAGTGGTGCACAGTGTCCGGCATGTTGATCGAGCTGGGCTCTTTGCTTTGCCTTTTACACCGGATGGAAAGTCTGTGCTGTGGCGGTTTGCGCCGATCGTACTGCTCGGTTTGGCTGCCGCGCTGGTCTACCTTCGCATCCGGCGTCTGCTGCCGCTCATCCTGGTCCATTGGGCGGCGAACTTTGTTTCGGTTTTGTACCTGGCGGTCTTCCCCTTGTTGCAGCGGTCAGGTTGATGATAGTTGTGGGAAGCGGCAAGCTCACCGCTGTTCCTAAAGAGAAGGATGAAGATGGCAGCAATTCAAGCCACCAATCTGGCATTGCGTTTTCTATTGGAGATCTGTGCCCTGGTCGCACTCGGCTATTGGGGATTTCAGACTGGTCAAAGCACATGGGCCAGGGTCGGACTTGGCATCGGCGCACCGGTGGTGGCCGCGGTGGTCTGGGGTACGTTTATTTCGCCGCGCGCCGCCATCCCGGTGAGCCTGTCGGTGCGGTTGCTGCTGGAGCTAATCGTTTTTGGCGCGGCGGTCGTCGCCCTGGCCAGTGCCGGTCAACGGACGTTGGCGTGGGTTCTGGCGCTGGTAGTGGTCATCAATGAAATCCTGCTCTACGTGTGGAAGCAATGAACAGCGTGCGAAAAGGAGAGGCGTGACCGTGCTCACCATTGTCTTTATGTTGCTGCTGATCGTGGTTGGTGGTTGGCTAGATGCTCGGCTGAACTGGCGACAAGCCAACCGCACCCCGTAAGTGGAGAAGCACTTATGAATGCAGGACATTATGGTTTAGCGGCAGGCGTTAAGGCATGGGCGCCTCGTTTGCCGCTCTGGGCGCTGTTGCTCAGTGGCTATTTGCTTGACGTGATCTTTATCGTCCTCTTTGCACTGGGAATCGAGAGCTTTGCCCCAATTGACCCGGCCAACCCTTCCTACGGTGCGGTCCTGATCCACGCCTACTATACCCACTCATTGGTTGGGGCGCTCCTGATTGCAGCAGGGGCGGGTTGGCTTGCTGGCCGCCGTTGGGGTCAACGAAACGGCCTAGTGATCGCCGCGGTGGTCTTTTCGCACTGGATACTCGACCTGATTGTGCATCGGCCGGATCTGCCCCTCTTACCAGGCAACCTTGGCAATCTACCGCTCTTGGGGTTGGGGCTTTGGCAGATTCCTGTGGCTAGTGCTCTCCTTGAACTTGCGCTTGTGCTGGGCGGCGCCTATCTCTATTTTCGCAGCGCTACCCGTTTGCCGGTCCCATCGGGTGAGAGCCCGGCTGGCCACCGACGCCGGGTACTGACGGCGAGCATTGTGATTACAGTCTTGATGGTCCTGATCTTGGTTTCAGATGTACTTGGGTTGTGAGTGCCAGTCGGCAAGGATGCTCAAATGCCACAAACAGAGACAAATCTACCGTCCAAAGGGGCAGAGGAGGCCGACTCAGCCGCGGCTATTCGGGCGGCGGACCGACTGTGGGCGGCTGCTTTGCTGAGACGATTTCAACGTTACCCAGTGGCGTCGGCGGTCGCGATCGCTGTCGTGGATGTTGCTTGCATTACGGTGGTCACGCTTGCGGTCATGGCACTAGCGCCCAGTGTCCAGCCTGAATTTATTGCCCTTTTGGTCGTCACCTTGCTCACGGCTGGCTTTGTCACGCTGTTGGGCTGGTGGCGCGTCACGGGTTTCAATCCACCTGGCGCCTGGCGTGCTCTGTCTCTGTTGTTGTTGCCGGCTGGAGTCATCATTGTGCCACCGCTCATAGGTGGTCTGGCGCCAGTCGAAGGCTTCTCGCTTCCCTACCTCTTGTTGGCGTATATCCTGGTTGGTTTGCATGAAGAGACGCTCTATCGAGGCGTGATCCTGCGTGTGCTGCGCCCTACGGGGGTGCGGCGGGCAGCTGTCATTTCAGCGGTGCTATTTGGCGCTGCTCATCTGGCGAATGTACTGGTGCGCAGCAACCCCTACGTGGTGGTGGCCCAAGCCGTTGGCGCATTTTGTTTTGGAGTTGGCTTTTCGGCGCTCCGTTTGCGCACCAATACCATCTGGTTTTTGATCGGCCTTCATGCTGTGCATGACTTGCTATTGCGGTATACGCAATGGCCCGTCATTCCACTCGACGTGGTCCAGGTCACGATTCTGCTGGTCTATGGCCTCTATCTGCTCCGCAACTGGGAGGGAATACAAGAGGAACCGAATGTAGGTCATACAACAGCATCAGTCCACTAAGAGATTGTCTCAAAATCTCTGTGGCGCACCTGTGCTCATCCAAAGACGCTCAGGAGCCACAACCGATTTTGAGATAGTTTCTAAGCAAATTCATGCCATGCCAACCAAACAAAAGGCCAGAACACCGGCTGTTCACACACCGCACCCAGAAAACCAATTGGGGTTGGAGCGGCTCATCTTTTTTAGCGACGCCGTCTTTGCGATTGCAATCACGTTGCTGGTCTTGGAAATTCGTCTCCCCACGAGCGAAGGTCCGGCAACCAATGCCGAGTTACTGGCGCGTTTGCTCAGCATCTGGCCTCATTATCTAGGCTATGTGCTCAGTTTTCTTGTCATTGGCACGTTCTGGATGGGGCATCACCGAAAGTATGGCTTGATCCAGCGCTACGATGGCAATCTGTTGCTGCTCAATCTCCTCATGCTGATGTGGATCGCTTTTATCCCCTTCCCAACTGCACTCATTAGTGAATATGGCAACCGAACCGCCACCATTTTCTATGCCCTGACCATTGCAGCCACCGGGGTGATGTCGGCGACAAACTGGTGGTATGCCGCTTATCACAACCGGCTGGTCAATGACCAATTGAGCGCCCGGTTGAGGCGGCGGGAATTGCTGAAGCCACTGTTAATCTCCGCACTTTTTTTGTGCTCGGTAGGGGTTGCTTTTATCGATGACGACTGGGCGAAATTTAGCTGGCTCTTGATGATCCCGATCATCTATTTCGTCCGGCGTTCATAGGGAACTGCTTCTCGCCGGCTCGCCGTCTGACCAGCGTAAAAACGTCCGTCGTTGAGCCGCCAAAGCCCACGCCGATGATGATCACTCGTTTCATTTCTTCGCTTGCCCGATATGTGAAATCCCTTGCAATAATTGCTGTCAAGTTTTTTGAAAAAGTCATTGCAAGGAAGCCTGCACAACCGGGGAAGGACGGCGGCGGCCCGCGCCAGGCAGGCGGAGCTGCTCTAATAGCTCAGCCTTGCCCACACGCTGTTCCTGCGGCTATGCGTTGAACGGCCAACAGCTCCAGGTTGAGATTGTGAATCTTGGTCAAGAAACCCATCAATTCAGCCTGGTCGCGTACCGGGCCGGTGAGCGTGGCAGTGCCCGTAGGCTCGTTGTGAATAACCAGCGGGGCGAACCATTCCGTCCATTCCTCGCCCAAGTGGTCCTTGATGCGAATCTGGTAGGTGATGGAGTTGCTCATGGTCTTGTTGCCATTGATAGGGGGTCCAAACGCGCACCGGTCCGCACTGCGGTCACCACCTGTAAAATCGCAGCGCTGCTCAACCGGCTATACTCGGGGTCTAGCCAGAGATCGGCGTGCCCCGCGCCGTCCACTACCTTGTGGATGCTGTTAGAAGAGAGCGCAGCGAGTTCGCTCTGATAGACCGCCCACAGGCTATCCGCACCCTGATTTTTTCCCGCTGTGACGACCAGCAACGGCAGATCACCCAGGTCGCCGGCCTGGCGCAGTTGTGTCATGGTGTCGAGAATGGCGTGGGACTCTGCGGCAACCGTATTCCAAAACCTGGTCGTGCTGTGGAGCGCCTGCCACTGGTCCGCTTGCTGTGGCGACAGAGCGGCGGGCGGCCCGGTGAACGGGTTGGGGATCAGTCGCAGCAGGCCAAGCCGGGCCAATACACGCGCGCCGGCGTATAGGCGCGTATCGGTTTGATACTGCGCTCGCCCCTGGGCTGTGCGCGTCCACACCTCCGGGTGGGTGGCATCGAGCAGCACCAGGCCGGCCACCTCTTGGGGATAGTGCAAGGCGTAAGCACGCACAAATAGACCACCGTACGACCATCCCACCAGTACATAGGGGCCGGGGATGTTGGCGTTGTGCAGCAGCGTGTGCAACTCGGTGGCGAGCTGTTGCCCGCTGCGTGGCGCCGGGCCGGGGTCACTCCAGCCCAGCCCGGCGCGGTCGTAGGCGCAGACCCGCGTCTGTGTGGCGACCTGCGGCTGAACCAGGAACCAGCCCAGCGTGCTACCCCCGCCCCCGTGTTCCAGGATGACGGTGGGGCTGCCCTCGCCCTGGCAAAAGAGGTGCAACTGCTCGCTGGGGTCATCCACGCCCACCTTTACCAACTGGCCGGGCGGGGGATAGCGTTGTGTGTCACGAGCCGTCGCGCTGACCTGGTAGATTGCGCCCAGCGCGGCGAGCCCGACCAGCGCGCCGGCAATGGCAATCACACCCCGTTTGAGCCGGGCGAGCAGGCGATGATTGCTGAACGTTTTACTCATACGCTTCTTCTGTAGGTGACGCGGGCAGCGGTTGGTCGCTCTTTGGCAGGCCAAGCCAGAGCGTGAACCGTTTTTGCAGGTGCAGTTCGGTCACCTTGCCGGTGTCGTTTCTAGTAAACTTGATGCGCGACGGTGCGCTCGTGATAAAAAACTCGTCTGCCGCGAGCGGTCTGAGCACGCTCGCCGGGCCGCCGGTTTGCAGGGTGAGGTGATCATCTTCGTGGCGGATGACGACAGCGGGCTGCCCGTTGAACAGGTAGACGCCTTCGTAGGCAGCGAGCATGGATGCCGGTAATGTGATCGCCAGCGGGTCTTGATAGGGTCTGCCGATTACCCGAGCGGCAATGCTAAAGGCCAGATCACCCAGGTCAACCGGCGGGTTGTCCATGTTGGTCAGGATGGCAACATAGACTTTGTCCGCCGGCAGACGCATTACCTGGGTGTGAAAGCCGTTGATCCCACCGTTATGCTCGGCAATGGGATGTCCTTCGTAGTTGCCCATGACCCAGCCATAGCCATAGCCGGTGGATTGGCCATTCTTGAGCACATAGGGTTTGAAGGCCCGCCGCAACGTCGCCGGTTTCACCAATTTGCCAGTATAGAGGGCGGCGTCCCAGCGCGCCAGGTCATCCACTGAGGAAGCCAGCGAACCGGCGGCATAGGGATGGGTCATGCTCATGTGTTCGGCATTTGTGTACCCATCTGCCGTGCGGGAATAGCCTGCCACGCGCCCGGGCATCAGGTGGGTCGTGTCATCGTAATAGGAATGCGTCATGCCCAGCGGCGTGAAGATGCGCTGCTGGATGAACTCGGCGTAGCTCAGGCCGGAGACCTGCTCAATGATCGCCCCTAGCAGGACATAGCCCGAATTGCTATAGGACCACGCCTCCCCCGGTGCAAAGTCTAGCCGCTCATCCTTGAACAGGGCGATCAGCTCTTCGCGCGTCAAGTCGTTGTGCGACAGAGCCCGGCGTGCGGACAGGCTTTCCAGATCCTTGACGCCGGCAGTGTGCGTGAGCAAGTGTTCGATGGTAATGGTTTGGCCGTGCGTTGGGTAGTCGGGCAGGTGCTTACTGATGTCGTCGCTCAGCGCCAGCTTGCCCTCTTCGCTCAACATCAGGATCGCCAGGGCCGTAAATTGCTTGGTCACGGAAGCGAGGCGAAAGACCATCTCCGGCTGGACCGGCACGCCCAGTTCCACGTTCGCCAAGCCATAGCCTTTGCGCAGGATGATGTCGCCGTCGCGCACGACGATCACCGCTGCGCCCGGTGCGTCGGGTGTGAACATGGGAGCGAGCATCTCATCGATCAGCCCGGCCAATGCCTCGTCATTCTGGCCGGCGGATTGGGCCATTGTCGCTGCGGGCAACAGCACCAACGCGACCAGGACCGCGAGCATCACAATCATTTTGGTGGAATTCGGTAGCTTTGTGCGCATGAACTTTCCTCCTTATCGACCCAACCAGGTTGAGCCATCGTTGCTCAGAATGGTGTCGATCTCCTCCTGAGTGAAGGGGTATTGGCTCAAGATGTCGAGGGTTTCCGCCGGGGTTTCGCCGTCAAAGACGAAGTAGTCGCTGCCGAAGAGCACATTTTCAATGCCCCACTTGCGGAAGCGCCAGACGATCAGTTCCCGTTGAGCCAGCGGTGCGTCAACGTGGAAGGCGAGGCAGGCGCTGATATCGACAAACGATGTCTCTGGGTTGTACCCGGAATTGCCAAGCCGGAGCCAGGTTTCAATCGTGTCATCGTCCGTATTGCCGGCGCAATGGGCATGGGCGATGCGCACCGTGGGGTGCTCATTGAGGATTGTTGCCAGGTTGGCGAATGCGCTACCGGCGAGCGGCAGCCCGCCCGGATCGGCGACGTGTATCAGCACCGGCACATCCAGTTCGGCAATCCGGTCAAAGAGGGCGGTCAGCCGCCGGACATGGCGTGTGTTCGCCATATCAACTCCGGAGCCCTCCAAATGCAGTTTGACGCCAATCATGCCGGGGAGATTCAGGCAGCGGTCAAGCTCGCCGAGCGCACTGGCGTACAGCGGGTTGATGCCGCAGAAGCCAATCAACCGGTCGGGGTATTTGGCGACTTCGGCGGCGACATAGTCGTTCTCTGGGATGACATTCGAGTCATCGGGGAAACCGAAGTACGCGGCAGAAAGGATGATGGCCCGCTCGACATGACCCTCATCCAGCCGGGCGACCAGATCGTCGGCGCCGGCGGCCGGAATCCCGCCCCCGCTAAACATATCCGTCAGCGCCTGGCTCGCAATGTGCGTGTGGACATCAAGGGCGGCGCCGGTAGCCTGGAGCGGCGCTGGAAGTTCAGCCGGGCCAGCCAGTGGTGCCGCGGAAGACACGGGCATCCGCTCGCCATTCGTGTACTCCCAGCGTGTGAACAACAAAAAGGTGACGGCAACGGCCAGCATGAGCAACCTGACCATTGGGTTGCGTTTCAAGAATGCAGCTACAGCGTTCATAAGGTTCTCCTGTTGTCTTGAGTCGATTCAAACAGATACGCGCTTGGTGGGGATTGTCATGACTGCCCAAAGAATAGCTCTCGAGCGGGTGGAGCGTCATCCAACCAAAGTCGCATTGTCGAGTGGATTTTGTCAACCGCTGCCCCGTGGCGTCCAGCCCAGGCCAACCATCAGGGCAAGAAAGGGCCAGAGGCGCGGCGTTCGCCTACCCTTCCTTTGGGTAACTATTCAGCCGTAGCCTGAGCCTGTCGAAGGCGGAGGCGGGCTTGTCGCTTTGCAGT
>JAHDWG010000264.1 GCA_023384495.1 Caldilineaceae bacterium | reverse complement strand
TGGTAGCCCGTAGGGGATTCGAACCCCTGTCGCGGCCTTGAGAGGGCCGTGTCCTGGGCCTCTAGACGAACGGGCCACAAAACGGTAAGTTTATTGCACAACGCTCGCCAGGATACGAGTCTATCATGCAGTGCAACGAAGCTCTTCCGACAATAGTGTACCCGGTATCGTCTAGAGTGTCAAATTTTCGGGCCAGGCACGGCGTCCAGCAACAGAGACACGGCTTGCGGGCAAAAGAGGATGGCAATCTCCGTGCGTTCAACCTGCGCTTGGGTACGTCATGGATTCGTCAATCCAATACGACAACGAGGGTTTGACGATTGTCGCTGCAAAGACCTCCGGGAGGAGCCCACAAACCATCTGGTTGACAACGTTGATTCTGGGCGCCTCCCGGAGGTCAGGGTGGATCGGTCACGCAAAGTCGCGTTGTAGTGCTAATAGAGAAAACAGATAAAAGCGGCACATTTAACCGTCATCACCTTCCTGGAAGCTTAAGAGCTTCCAGGAAGGTTTGCGCCACAGAAATTCGGACACACCCGGCCAAGAAGCCTTGCATTCTACATACGCCGTCCCCACGTGGCGGATTGTGCGCTAAACGCCATACCTCGACGCCAGATGTGATAGAATGGAGAGAGACTGTCGTAGATGACATCCGATCACATATCATTGAGGAGAACCACCGTGAAATCACTCACCGTAGCCGAACTCCGCCAGCATGTGACCATCCTGGGCTGGCTGTTTATTGGCGGGCACGCCTTCTTTCTGCTCATTGGCGGTTTTGTCTTTTTGTTGCTCTCCACCATCGGCGCTGTGTCGGGCGACCCACAGGCCACCCTAATCCTTGGTGTGGTGGGGACGGCGGTCGGCGCGCTGTTGGCGTTGTTGGCGGTCCCTGGCATTGTCGCCGGGTTTGGCCTGCTGGCGCGCAAAGCGTGGGCTCGTTATCTGGCGATTGTGGTCGCCATCTTGGGGCTGCTCAATTTCCCGATTGGCACCTTGATCGGCGTCTACACGTTGTGGGTTCTCATGCAAGAAAGCGCCAACGAATACTTTGCCATGTCCGCACCCGCAGCTGAGGTATGAGACGGGGGGGGGGCGAGGTTCCGCCCTCACCGGATTCAACCCGTGCTCACATGATGATTTCGAGGAGGTAGCATATGGAGCTAAAGTCTGTCGCTATTGAGAAACCTGAAGCGATCAACTTTATTCTGGGCCAAAGCCACTTTATCAAGACGGTGGAGGACCTGCACGAGGCAATGATAAACGCCGCGCCGGGCATCAAGTTTGGGCTGGCCTTTTGCGAGGCGTCGGGCGCCTGTTTGGTGCGCTGGAGCGGAACCGATGAGGCGATGATCGCGCTGGCAAAGAAAAATGCGCAGGCGATTGGCGCCGGGCATAGCTTTATCATCTGCCTCGGCGAAGGCTACTACCCCATCAATGTACTCAACGCAGTCAAACAGACGCCGGAGGTCTGCCGCATCTTTTGCGCCACGGCCAACCCAACCGAAGTGATCGTGGCCGAAACCGGGCAAGGGCGAGCGATCCTCGGCGTGGTGGATGGCTTCTCGCCGCAAGGCGTCGAGGACGAACAAGGCATTGCGTGGCGCAAAGGCTTGCTGCGGCAGATCGGCTACAAACTGTAATATGACTTGAACCGCAAGACCCCTCCTCCGACCAGGTCTGAAACTCCCAGGGTGACCAGTTTACGCGGGGCGTTTTTGGTGTAAGGTCAATGAGAAACGAGCACGATTGTGCTGTTTCTCGCGCGATCACACCGAAGGCGCCCCACCAGGGCGTCTCAACCAGGCGTTGTGAGGAGTGTCTCATGCGCAAATTTCCGTGCGGGTTATTCGCTGTAACAGCGTTGATGGTTCTCGTCATATTGACCGCGGGCCTATTGGCGTCCGGCGCGGTGACGCCGGCCTACGCACAATCCGTTGGCGACGCATCTCTTTGGGATGCGCCGGATGAGGCAGGCAACGCCGAGCTTCGCCTCTATTTTTTCTGGTCGCTTCGTTGTCCCCATTGCCGAGAGGCGCACCCCTTTGTCAGCGAACTGTCGTCAACGTTCCCGTGGCTCGTGGTCGAAGACCGGGAAATCTCTACGAGCACCGACAATGCGCGCCTCTATGAACAACTGGCGGCAGAGGTTGGCGAACGGGCGCAATATGTCCCGGCGTTTCTTTTTTGCGGCCAGATGATCGTAGGGTATGATCACGCTGACACCACGGGGGCGCAATTAGTGGAAGCCCTATCGGCCTGCCAAGCGCAGACCCAGGCGCGTTATGACGCCATGCGCGCGCCTCCGGTTGCCCTCGACGTGGAAGAGGCGGCCCATGCTGCCCTTGCGGAGCCCGCAAACGCCGGCGCGCCCGCCGCAGCGGATCCCCCCATCGCGACGGTCACGTTGCCTTTGCTCGGCGCGGTGGCGTTGGCCAACGTCTCGCTGCCGCTCTTCACGGTGATTGTGGCCGGGATGGATGCGTTCAACCCCTGCGCCTTCTTTGTGCTCATGTTTCTGTTGAGTTTACTGGTGCATACCCATAGCCGCAGGCGGATGCTGCTGATCGGCGGCCTCTTTGTGCTCGTTTCGGGCCTACTTTACTTTGTCTTTATGGGGGCGCTACTCAATGTCTTTCTCTGGGCCGGGGAGCTGCGGGGCGTAACTTTGGTCGCCGGCCTGCTGGCGGTGGGCATGGCGCTGCTCAACATCAAGGACTTTTTCTGGTTCAAACAAGGACCGTCACTCTCGATCCCAGAAGGCGCCAAACCGGGGCTCTTTCAGAGGATGCGAACGATCGTACAAACAGGCCGTCTGCCGGCCATGTTGGCGAGCACGGTGCTGCTGGCCATCGCAGCGAACAGTTATGAGTTGCTCTGTACATCAGGTTTTCCCATGATTTACACCCGCGCGCTCACGCTGCATCAACTTCCACAATCGGCATTCTACGGCTATCTTGCGCTCTATAACCTGGTCTACGTGCTGCCGCTCCTGATCATTGTAGCTGTCTTTGCCCAACGGTTGGGAGCGCGCAAGCTGACCGAACGCGAGGGCCGCGCCCTCAAGCTACTCTCGGGGACGATGATGGGGTTGCTTGGCATTCTGTTGATTGTTGCCCCCGACCGCTTGGGCAACCCCGTGGTTGCCATCCTCCTTATGGCTGCCGCCGTGGGGGTGACCTGGCTCGGTGTGAAGCTGTATCCTGCTGACGATGCTGAACGTCCCTTGCATGGAAAAACCAATTCTCATCCTGAAACCCGGCAAGGAGCAAAGCCGACAAAGCATATAGGCAGGCGAGGAGCAGGTTCCGCCGCTCATCGGCCGCGCGCCAAAGCTCATCCACGCTGAAAGGAAGACGTCATGAGCGCTACCGCCAACCCGCCCACAAGCTGGAGCAACGACGCCATTGCGCAACTGCTGGACAACATTGCCGATCTGCTGGAGGCGCAAGAGGCCAACCCCTACCGTGTGCGCGCCTACCGGCAGGCGGCCACCACCCTGCGCGAACTGAAACAGCCGGCGCAAGAAATTCTGGCCAAGGATGGCGTAGAAGGGTTGCGCCGTCTGCCCACCATCGGCGTGTCGCTGGCCCGGGCGATCGAACAGTTGACCCAAACGGGCAAAATCAACCTCCTCGAGCAGTTGCGCGGGGAGACCGCACCCGAACGAATTCTGGCGACGATCACCGGCATCGGGCCTGTTCTGGCTGCACGCATCCACGAACAGTTGGGCATCGAGACGCTCGCCGAGCTGGAGGCGGCAGCCTATGACGGGCGGCTTCGCGAGGTGCCGGGCTTTGGCGTTGGGCGGCTGCGCGGCGTGCGCGAAACCTTGGCCGGGCGGCTCCACCGCCGGCCGCGGCCAACCGACCGCGGCCGCCCACAGCCGCCCGCCGATGCGCCACCCGTGAGCGAGCTGCTCGGCGTCGACCGCGAATATCGGGAGAAAGCAGCCGCAAAGCGACTGCCCACGATTGCCCCGCGGCGCTTCAACCCGACCGGCCAGGCGTGGCTGCCCATTTTGCATACTGACCGAGGCAACACGCACTACACAGCCCTCTTCTCGAACACGGCGCGCGCCCACGAATTGGGGGCAACGAATGATTGGGTCGTCATCTATCGCGATGACCAGGATGGCGCCGGCCAGTGGACTGTCGTCACCGCGCGCTTTGGGGCGCTGCAGGGCAAACGCATTGTCCGCGGCCGCGAGCAAGAATGCGCAGATCATTACGCGAACATTGGGGCTTGACAAATCGAAAAACTTCGATACAATCAATACATAGACAATTGTCGATATATTAGCGAGCAACACCTTGATCAATGCCGTTGAATTTGCCAAAGCCATAGCCGACGAGACGCGCCAACGGATCATGCAGATCTGCTGCTGCCGGGAGCTCTGCGTCAGCGATATTGTGGCGGAGATTGGCCTCTCGCAGCCGACCGTTTCGCACCACCTTGCGATCCTGCGCGATGCCGGGCTGGTTCATGCCGAGCGGCGGGGCCGTGAGACCTTCTACACCCTAAACCAAGAACGTATTACCCATTGTTGCGGTCAGTTACTGCTCACCTTTGCCCCAGAAGAAGGCGTGACCAAGACCGTGGCGCAGGCGCTACACGGGGTGTAGAAGTTGTGACGAAGATCAAGGGATCATTGTGCGCAAACCCATCGAAGTTTGTCTATGTGTTTTGTGTATCAGCAACATGCATTCTTGCAGAAAGGAACTTTCACATGTCTACCACGATCCAACTTGACGAAATCCGCGCCGCCGTACGCGACTATTATGGCGAGCGCGCAGCTGCCAGCAGTTCCTGTTGCGGGCCAGAGAGCGGCGACGGCTGCGGCTGTAGCACATCCAACCCGTTTCACAATGCCAAGCTTTTGGCCGAAATTCCCGAAGATATTGCCGGCTTTACCTTAGGCTGCGGCGACGCTGTCTCGCTGGCCCAGCTGCAACCCGGCGAGGTTGCGATTGATCTTGGCTCGGGTGGCGGGCTGGAGTGTTTTATTGCCGCCAAGCAGGTTGGCCCCACCGGGCGCGCCATTGGGGTCGATATGACGCCGGAGATGCTGGGCAAGGCGTGGTCGAACGCGGCGCGGCTCAAAGTTGAGAACGTGGAATTCCGCAAGGGCTATCTGGAGGCGCTGCCGGTGGAGGATGGCGCCGCGGATGTGATCATGTCCAATTGTGTGATCAATCTTTCGCCCGACAAGCCGCAGGTCTTTCGCGAGATGTTCCGTGTGCTCAAGCCGGGTGGCCGGGTGGCCGTGTCCGACATTGTGGCCAATGGCGAGTTGTCCGATGAGATCAAGCGCAATATGGAGCTGTGGGGCGGCTGCTACGCCGGCGCGCTCGATGTACACGACTATGCCGCGGGGTTGGCCGCGGCCGGCTTTGTCGACGTGGCCGTACAGCCCAAAAGGGACGCGGCGGACGGCATCGCTGCACTGGCCGGCAAAGTCTTCTCGGCGGCGATCACGGCGCGCAAACCTGCGTAGCCTTTCGCCATCATCGACGCCATAGACGAAAGAGAGCGCATGGGCTTATGCGCTCTCTTTCGTCTATGTGGTATCGCTTTCCTTGACAACCGTCTCGACGCGGAAGCGTTTTTTGAGCTCTTGCAGCAACCGATTGGTAATGCTACAAAAGTCGTTGGGGAAGGCCAGTTGGTGGGCCTGCCCATCCAACTCTAGCCGGATAAAGAAACGGTCTCGCCCACGGGGGTCGCGCACCAGATCGTAGATCTCCTTCAGGCGGTATTTGTCACGCGCCAGATCCCCACTGCGGCGGAAGGTAATGTGCAAGGCGCGGCCATGCGACACCGGCGCCGACCTCGTCTGGTCATGCGCGGCGTCATCAGCCACAGACTCAGACACCGCCGGGGGCTTCTCATCCGGCGGGCGGGCCGGGGGCAGCGGCTCGTGCGGAGCAGCGTTGCGGGGGGGCGTCGCCGCGGCCATAGGCTGCCGGTGGCCCACCTGTAGCGGGCGCTCTTGCGCCGGCTTCGGTGTAGCCAAGCGCGGCAGTGGTCGTTCCAGAACAGGCTCATACTCCTCAGCTGCGGCGATGTCGAACTGGGCGTTGATCTCATCAAGGGTCGGCGCATGGCCATTCTTAGCCCGAATGGGCGCCGGTGATGCAGAGACAAAGACCGCGACTGTTGTCGTGGAAGCTTCGGGCTGCTGGCGGGCAGGCGCCTCCGCTTCGGGGCGCTCGGCGGCTGCCTCGGCGCCATCCGCTTCGGGGGCGTCATCTTCTGCCGAGCCATCTTCGGCGGTATCGACATCATCCGCTTCGTAGAGCGCAGCGGTCACCTCGTTCTCATCCTCGTCTAGGTGGCCGTTGGCGTAGGGCACAACTTCCTCATGCAACGCGACGCCATTGAAGGTGGGCAGGCCCGGCAAAAGCGGCGTCTGCCTCACGGATGCGTCCTCTTCGGCGAACTTGGGCAGTTCCACATAGGTCTGCATCGATTCGAGGAGCAGACTGGTCTGCCCTTCGCGGCTCTGCGCCTTGCCTTTGAAGAGATAGATCTGGTCGGTGATCAATTTGTCTTTCACCTCGGCGTAGGTGCGGGGAAAGACAACCACTTCGCACTGGCCCTGCACATCCTCGATCTGGACAAAGGCCATCTGGTCGCCCTTCTTGGTGTTGATCGTGCGCACGCTGAGGATCATGCCGGCCAGCGCCACCCCCTTGCCATCGTAGCGTTCGTCCAACTCGGCGCACGAGCAGGTGGCCACTCGCCGCCAGTCGACATTCATTTGTTGCAAGGGGTGGCTGTTGGCATAGACGCCGAGCAGCTCCTTTTCCCACTGGAGGCGCTCTTTGCCCGTTGTCTCTTCCAAATTGGGCAGAGGAATGGCCGTCACTTGCGCCGCGCCGCCATCGCCAAAGAGGTCGAAGATGGAAAGTTGTCCGCTGGCGCGGTCGTTGTGAACCTGGGTGGACTTCTCCACCATCTGGTCGAGCACGGCAAGCAACTGGCTGCGTTTGCCAAAGCGATCCAGCGCGCCGACCTTGATCAGACATTCCAGCGGGCGTTTGCCCACCGTGCGCAGGTCGACGCGGTCGCAGAAATCTTCGAGGCTGGCGAAGGGGCCGCCTTCCGCACGCGCCTTGAGGATCACCTGCACTGGCCCCTCGCCCACATTCTTGACCGCGGCCATGCCAAAGCGGATGGCGCTGTCGGGTGGCACGGGGAACGCATAGCCCAGCGTCGGGTCGCGGTGGGCCTTGGTTTCGGTATCCGCCGGGCGCGCCTGGATCTCGAAGTCGAGGCCGCTATAGTTGACATCGGGCGGCAGTACATCGATGCCCATGCGTCGGCACTCGTTGATAAAGTTGATGACCTTTTCCGTCTTGTCGCGTTCGACCAACAACAGCGCCGCCATGTATTCGACGGGGTAGCGCGCCTTGAGATAGGCCGTCTGCACACAGATGACGGCATAGTCGGCCGCGTGGCTCTTGTTGAAGCCGTAGCGGGCAAAGAACTCGATGTCGCCATAGATTGCGACGGCGGCCGATTCCGGGATACCGTTCCGCTTACAGCCTTCGACAAAACCTTTCTTGTGCTTTTCAATGTCGGAGGCCTTTTTCTTGCTGACAGCGCGGCGCACGAGGTCGGCTTCACCGGGCGCATAGCCGGCTAACTGACTGAGAACCTGAATGATCTGTTCTTGATAAACCAGGATACCGTAAGTTTCACTTAAGATGGACTCCAGCTTGGGGTGCTTGAACTCGACCTCTTCTTCGCCGTGCATGCGGCGGATGAACTGGGGAATATACTCCAGCGGGCCGGGGCGATAGAGCGAAATGGTGGCGACGATGTGCTCGAAGGCCGTGGGGCGCATCTCGGTGAGCACGCGACGCATGCCCTGGCCCTCCACCTGAAAGACGCCGCTTACCTCGCCGCTGGAGAGCAGCTTGAATGCCTCAGCGGCCTCTTCGCCCTCGAAGGGGATATTGGCCAGCGTGTATTCCGCGCCGTGACGTTCGTTGATCAGCCGCGCCGCCTCGCGCATGACGGTCAGCGTGCTCAGCCCCAGAAAGTCTACCTTGAGCAGGCCGATCGACTCGAGGATGGGAAATTCGTATTGGGTGACGGCGTTGGTGATGCTGCCCTTGCTGGCGCGCATGAGCGGCGTGTAGTGAACCAGGTCGCGGTCGGCCACGATCACAGCCGCGGCGTGGATGCCCGAATTGCGCGCCACCCCCTCCAGCTTTATGGAGGTCTCCACCAGGTCCTGCGCCCACTTTTCGCGCTTGACGAGGTCAACCAGGTCGGGGTTGTAGAACTCGTGCCCCTCGGTGAGCACGTCTTGAATCGTGACCGGCTTGCCGGGGATAGCCGGGATCATCTTGGCGATGCGGTCGACCTGGGCCAGCTCGATGCCGGTGGCGCGGCCCACATCGCGGATCGCGGCGCGCGCCTTCATGCGGTTCATGGTGGCGATCTGCGCCACCTGGTCGTCGCCATATTTTTGCACCGTGTAGCGAATCATCTCCTCGCGCTGGTCGTCGGGGTAGTCCAGGTCGAAATCGGGCATGGAGACGCGCGCCGGGTTGAGAAAGCGCTCGAAGATCAGGTTGTTCTTGAGCGGGTCGATGCCGGTGATGCCCGTGCAGTAGGCCACCAGCGAGCCGGCGCCCGAGCCGCGCACATTCCACCAGATATTGCGGCTGCGCGCAAAGTCGCACAGGTCGGCCACAATCAAGAAGTAAACATCAAAACCCATCTGGTGGATGATCTGAAGCTCGCGCTCTTTGCGCTCCTGCACTTCGAGGTTTTTGGCGTTTTCGCCATAGAGCCGCTCCAGCCCCTCTTCCGTCAGCTTGCGCAGATAGCTCTCGTAGGTGTAGCCTTCGGGGATGTCAATATCGGGCAAGTGGTAGTTGCGGTCTTCGAGATCCACCTCGCACATCTCGGCGATGAGCAGCGAGTTGTCAAAGGCGCTGGCCGGCAGGTCGAGATAGGGGCGGAAGGTCGCCTCCATCTGCGCCCGGCTCTTGAGGAAGTAGCTCTGGTCGCTCAGCCGCATGCGCTTCTCATCGTGGATCGTCGTCCCCGTCTGCACGCAGAGCAGCACCTCATGCGGCTGGGCGTCCTCCGCGCGCACATAGTGGACATCGTTGGTCGCCAGCAATTGGATGCCAAACTTGCCCGCCCACGGGGCAAGCTCCCTGTTGATAGGGCGCAGCTCTTCAATGCTGTGCTCTTGCAGCTCGATAAAGAAGTTCTCTTTACCAAAGGTCTCCACATACCAGCCCAGCCGCTCGTAAGCCTCTTTCTCTTTGCCCTGGCTGAGTAGTTGCGGCACCTCGGCGCCCATGCAGCCGGTGGTGGCGACAATGCCTTCGGCGTGCCGGGCCAGAAAGTCGTGGTCGATGCGCGGGCGGTAGTAGTAGCCGTTGAGCTGGCTGTGCGAGGCAATCTTCAGCAGGTTGCGATAGCCGGTCATGTTCTTGGCCAACAGCAACAGGTGATAGTTTTCACGGTCAAACTGTGGATCGCGGCCGCCCATGGGTCGCCCCCAGACCGTCTGATACGCCTCGACGCCAATGATCGGGCGGATCTCGGCCTCTTTGCAGGCGCGAAAGAACTCCACCGCGCCGTGCATGACGCCGTGATCGGTGAGCGCCAGCGCGGGCTGCCCCAGCCGCTTGGCCTCGGCCACCAGCTTCTTGATGCGCCCCTGGCCGTCGAGCAGCGACTATTCTGAATGCGTGTGCAGGTGGACACATGACATAGGCGTTTGGCTGCAATTTGCGCTGATAATAGCGAAGGAAAATGCGGACAACATTGAACCGATGTTCTATGATCACATAAATTATACCCCATCAACGCGAGAGCGCCCTAACCCGCCGCCATGTATTTTGGGTGGCGCGCAGCCGGGATTGTTGCATCGATAAGTGCTAAATTTGCCAAATCAGAACATTTGTGCCACAATGTCGTGCAGCGTTTGTTCGGCCAATTTCACCCTCTTCCATCTGTGGAGACCATCATGACCCCATCCGCCGCCTTTCTATCGATGCGCCCTCCGCCCGACAAGTACGCCCCCTATCATGCCGGTTATGTGGGCCTCGTCGCGGAGGGGAATATCCTCGAACTGCTTGCCGGCCAGGTCAAGGCGACTCGAGACCTGCTGGCGGCGCTCCCGGCTGGCTTTCGCCCCACGCCGGCCGATTGGAGCGTGGCCGAGGTGGTGGGGCATCTCGCCGATAGCGAGCGGGTCTTTGCCTATCGCGTCTTGCGTTTTGCGCGCGGCGACGCCACACCGTTGCCCGGCTTCGACCAAGACTGCTTTGTCGCCCACGCCGGCTTTTCGCAGCGTCCCCTTGCCGATCTCCTCGACGAGTTTGCCGCCGTCCGCCAGGGGACGCTCATCCTCTTGCGCAACCTAGACGAGGCGGCCTGGCAACGACAGGGTGTGGCCAACGACATGGCCGTCAGCGTCCGGGCGCTGGCGTATGTCATTGCCGGGCACGAACTGCACCATGTGGCCAATTTGCGTAACCGGTATTCCGTGT
>JAHDWG010000263.1 GCA_023384495.1 Caldilineaceae bacterium | reverse complement strand
ATGGACGATGGACGATAGACGATGGACGATGGACGATGGACGATGGACGATAGACGATGGACGATAGACGATGGACGATGGACGATGGACGATGGACGATGGACGGTGACCTTATTCGTATCGAATCCTTGGGTCGAGATAGACGTAGAGCAAGTCGACCGCCAGGTTGAGAAAGACATAAACGACCGAAATCACCAGCACGGAAGCCTGCACGAGCGGGTAATCACGCGCATTGATGGCTTGTAGCGCCAGACGCCCTACCCCAGGCCAGGCAAAGATGCTTTCGGTAATCACTGCGCCGCCAAAGAGCGCCCCCAGTTGCAGGCCGATTACGGTCACCAGCGGGATGAGGATGTTGCGCAGCGTATGGCGCACAATCACTGTGCGTTCGGGCAGCCCCTTGGCGCGGGCCGTCCGCACATAATCATCACCCATCACATCGAGCATGCCTGAGCGCACCAGCCGGGTCACCAGCGCCATGAGCACCGAACCCAATGTGATCGCCGGCAGCACCAAATGGCTCACCGTTCCGCGCCCCGATGTTGGGAGCCATCCGAGATTGACCGAAAAGAGCAAGATCAACATGATCCCCAACCAATAGGGGGGGATCGCCTGGCCCAGCATGGCCAGCCCTGTCCCCAAGTAATCCCAGATCGTGTCGCGCTTGAGCGCCGAGAGAATGCCAATCGGGATCGCCACACTGAGCGAGAAGAGCAGAGCCACCGCCGAAAGCTGGAGCGTGGCGGGCATACGCTCCATGAGCACCTTCAGCGCCGGCTGTTGAAAGAAGAGTGAATTTCCCAGGTCACCGGTGATCGCTTTGGTCAAAAAAACCCAATACTGGACGTAGATGGGCTTGTCCAGCCCCCATTTGGCGCGCGCCTCGGCGATCTGTTCCGGCCCGGCGGTTTCGGCCAGCAACATGGTCACCGGGTCACCCGGGGCCAGGCGCACCAGAAAGAAGACAATGAGCGAAATTCCCCAAATGACGATGACAGATTGGAGCAAGCGGCGACGAATGTAGGAGCCCATGGTGTCATGATGAGAGATGAGAGATGAGTGATGAGAGAGTAAGCCATCACTCATCACTCATCGCATAATTAGCTTGCCACACCAACGCCATTCCAGGGGCGGGTCGTGTCGGGCGAATAGGCCTCATACCCGGTGATCCGCTTGCGGACGGCCCAGATGTTCTCCTGGCGATAGAGCTGAATCTCGACGGCCTCGTCGTAGATTCGCTTCTGAATTGCGGTATAGAGTTCGCCTGCCTTGACCGGGTCCACCTCAACGCACACCTCCTCGACCTGCTGCTGAAAGTCAGGGTTCTGCGGCCCAAAGCCCGAACCATAGGTGTCGTTGATGTAGAAGGTCTTGTATTGATTGCAGGGATTGTTGGCTTTGCCGCCTTGTTGCAGCGCCAGGTCATAACTGCCGGAGCGCCGCGCATCGGTATACGCGCCCGGTTCGAGGAATTGAAGGTCTACCTCGAAGCCAATCTGCTGGAGCGCGCCCGCCACATACTCCATCACCTCTTTGCCTTTAGCAAACCAGAAGGGATGCGCCTTAACCTCAATGCGCGTCCCTGGCGCCACACCGGCCTTGTCGAGCAGCCGGCGCGCCTCATCCGGGTCATAGGGCACAGAGGTGAGGCTCTCATCGTAGCCCACGGTGCCTGCCGGAATGTGACCACCGATCACCTGCCCCGCCTTGACAATGTTCTTGACCAGTGCTTCACGGTCGATGGCGTAGTTCACTGCCCAGCGCGCGTCAGGGTTGTTGAACGGAGGCCGGTTCTGCTGTGTCAACAAATAGAGATGGTCCAGCGAGGGCCGTCGATAGATGGCGATGTTTTCATCTTGGGCCAGTTGTTCGGCCAATTCGCCGCTCACATTGGCAATAATGTCCACTTCGCCCGAGCGCAGTGCGGCCACCCGCGTCGCCTCTTCGCTGATGGGGCGATAGCGGAGCCGCTGCACCTTGACGATGTCGCGATTCCAATATTCTTCGTACGCCTCGCCAAGCCAGTATTCGCCCTTGACATATTCCAGGTGGCGGAAAGGGCCGGCGCCAATGGCCTGTTCCCAGAAATTCTCGCCATGCTCTTCGGCAGACTTTTTCGAGAGAATGTGCTCACCCATGAGCAGGTTGAAGAGGGGCGCCGGCTTCGAGCAATTGAAGACCACGGTCACGGCGTCGGGCGCATCGACCGACGCCAGCAGATCCACAAAGGGGGTGGTGTGTTGAAAATCGGGATTGGCCAGCAGCCGCTCGTAGGTGAACTTGACATCTTCCGCCGTGAGGGGGGAGCCATCGTGGAAGGTTGCGCCCTCGCGCATCTTGACCGTCCAGACCGTCCCTTCGGGGTTGCTGCTGTATTCCAGCCCCAGCCAGGGAATCTGCGAGCCGTCGGGCGCGACGTCGAAGAGTTGGTCATAGATGCAGCGGTTGATCTCGCCTTCCATGCGCCCAGCGATGAGTTGTGGGTCTTGGGTGCGGAGATCATCGCCGCGCGACCATACGATTTCGCTGATCGATGCACTGCTGCCTGGCGTCACCACCTGGCAAGCCGTGAGCATCTGCGACAAAAAGGGCAGGCTCATGCCGACGCCCGCAGCCTGTAGAAAGCGGCGCCGTGTAAACTGGTGTGACATGCTCGGTTTCTCCTTTAGGTGAAGTGATGAAAGACAGCAGTGAGACACAGCCCATGCAGCACATCTTGAACGTTATAGGGAATCAACTGGTGGGCGGCCAGTTCGTACCGGGCCTTGCACAAAAAGCTTGTTGTCGCGCACAACGTTATGTCTGGATTATATGGTTTATTTGGAATCCTGTCAAAGTGTTCTTGGACCCCCATCAGCCCCATTTATGCGGTCGAACAGGGTGGCGGCGCAACGCCAACCAGTTATCCTGAGTTCTGTTCGAAAGCCAGAGTCGACTGAAGGAGTAAACGTCTTCGCAAAGTCCGGTTTTCAAATCAACCGTAGTATAGAACAAAACAGAGAGTCCTGGTCGCGCAACCAGGACTCTCGATGATCGGCGTGGAAGAGCGCTCCATGCGCCAACGGTCAATGCACAACGACCTCGGTGCCGAAATCTGCCCAGTGATAGAGCATTTCCGCCTCTTCGACGCGCATGTTGACACAGCCGTGGCTGCGCGGCGTGCCAAACTGGGTGTGCCAGTAGGCGCCGTGGATGGCGTAACCCTGATAAAAATACATCACCCACGGTACATTGGGCAGGTCGTAGTCGGGGCCGGTCATGCGCTGTTTGTTATATTTGCGGTCAATCGTATAGCGACCCTTGACGGTGGGCGTTGCCTGCGTGCCGCTACTGATGTTGGTATGCAACACGGCGACATCCCCTTGCCAGGCTGTCAACGTTTGGTCCGCCAGGCTGATTTCGATCCAGCGTTTGCCGTCTGCCGGCGCGCCAGCGGCAAACATAGCCGACTGCGCCACGGGCGCACTGCTACGGATGCGCAAGCGTTGTCCCGACCAGACAAAATTGGGGTTGGGCAGCCCATTGGCCGCCATCAGCGCGGCGGGCGTGGTTTCAAAGCGCTTGGCAATCGAATAGAGCGTGTCGCCTGGCTTGACAACATATATAACGTCGGCAAGCTGGGGCGCCGGCTCGCTCTCTACCGGTACGGCGGCGCGCGCCGTCACCCGCAGCCGCTGCCCCACATAGATGGTGCTCGGGTCGGTGATTGCGTTGAGCCGCATGAGATCGTTCATCCGCATGGCGTGGCGCTCGGCAATCTGCGAGAGCGTATCGCCGCGGCGCACAGTGTAATAGCCCCCACTGCCGGGCAGCGACTGCGTCGTGGCGGGCGCGCCATAGGCGCCCGCGCCAGGGTCGCCGGGGATCAATAAGCGTTGCCCGATGTAGATCACATTGGGGTCGGCAATGCCGTTCATTGCCATGAGCGCGTTGACATCGACGCCATATTTTCTCGCAATGAGCGCCAGATTTTCGCCACGCTGGACGATATGCATCTCTTCTTGAGCAAGTGCGGGCGTACTGATGCACAGGGCGCTCGCCAACACAAAAATTGCCACGATCAGACGGAAAACCACCGGCTTTCCACAATAATTTCTGCTGCTCATAAGGGGCAACATACCGGCTACGGATTGGAGCATGGCCTCTTCCCTTTCTGGAAACCGGCGGCGCATCCGCTGCGCCACCTGCCTATGGGTGTTCTATTCTGCTTTCGGCTGCTGGATTGTTGGGCGTTTGGCTGATTGGTCTGGTAACGGTTGATAGGTCGGGTGGGACTCGAACCCACATGGGTGTTATCCCGACGGATTTTAAGTCCGTTGCGTCTGCCATTTCGCCACCGACCCTTGGGCGCATTGTATTACTATCCGCAATGGTTGTCAATCCCTTGCCCGGATTATTCGGCAATTCTCTTGATATTTTGCGACGCGGCACAAGCGGATACGAGCGGGCGGATCAAGCAGCGTCTCAGACCGCTTTTGGCCGCTTTAGGTCTCTCTCATGTATAATCGAGCACAGAGCAACCGGATGCGACGGTGGAAGGGATGCCCAGATGGGACTGTTCAATCGTGTGGTGGCTGCGCTGCTGTGGCTAACATTATTGGGGATACTGGCTGTGTTTGCTGTGCTTCCCTTTGAGACCATCCGTCAGGCCCAGGTTGGGCTAGAGTGGACCGCCGCCACTCTGTCGGCTTGGCAAGAGGCAAATACCACCAACTTTCTCATTGCGCAGGCGGCCTTTGGCGTTGTGGTTGTATTGCTCTTTGGCGCCCTCTTCTGGCTCGAACTGTGGGCCGGGCGACGGCGCGGCGTCCGCATCCGCACGGTAGACGGCGGCTCGGCTGAGCTTGATACTACTAGCATCAGCCGGCGCCTGGAGTGGCGACTCGACCAGTTGGCCGAGGTGATCCGGGTCGTGCCGCTGGTCAAGTCACGCGGTGGCTCGGTTGACCTGACGCTGGAGATCGAAGCCGCGCCCGATGTGGACATCCCTATGAAAACCGACGAGGTGGTAGACGTAACGCGCGACATCATCGAGCAGGACATGGGCCTCAAACTCGGGAAACTGGAGGTTCACATGCGCTGTGCGCCCTTCGCACCCGACTGGGCCCCATAAAGTGACTACGCACCCCACCTTGGGCGCGCACAGGGGCGCCGCCATTGTCCAGGGCGAGTTGGATATCGACCTCGGTGACCGCTTCGTCGAAGCCGGCGGCGAGCGGATTCCGTTGTTGGCCGCGCTCGAGAGCCTGCTTTTTGTGATGGCCGACCCGGTGGAGAGCACGCAATTTGCCCGTGCGCTCGATGTGGACCCGGCTGTGATTGAGGCCGGCTTGCAGGCGCTTTCCGAACGCTATGTGGCGACTGGGCGGGGGTTGCGTTTGCAGAATCGAGATGGTTGTTACCAACTGGTTACGCTGCCGGCTGCCGCCCCGCTGATCGAAACCTTGTTGAGCCTGGACCTGACGACCCGTCTGAGCGGTCCAGCGCTGGAGACGCTGGCGGTGGTGGCCTACCGGCAGCCGGTAACCCGTGCGCAGATCGAGGCTGTGCGCGGTGTCGACAGCGCCGGTGTGTTGCGTTCGTTGGTGCAACGGGGCCTGATCGAAGAGGTGGGCCGCCTTGATGGGGTCGGGCGACCAATTCTCTACGGCGTAACCGATCTCTTTTTGCAGCACTTTGGGCTGACTGGGTTAGACCAGTTGCCGCCTCTTGCCGCGTCCGATCAGGAGCTACTCGCCTCGGCAACTCGATTGGCCGAACTGGAGGCTGGGTTAGCCACGTAAGCCTCTTGATTGTCGGTTTTGCGTCAGGCTCATCGTTGTTTTCGTCATGATGGCGTCATGATGGCGTCATGATGGTGACGGTGAAACGAGATAGCATAGTTATCCGTAGAGCATTGTATGGCGAGCGTGTGGTCGCCGGGGTGCGTTGTCCACGCCGCGCCGCCATTCGCTGGCGTCGCCAGACATCCATCACCGACCGCTTGAAGGAGTAGACCGTTCATGCGCATTTGGCAATCCTGGGTCACCCGGATTGGGGTGGCGACCTTGGTGGCGGTGTTGCTGCTGATTCCAACTTCAGTGGCGCACGCCCAAGAAAAGTCGTTGGTGTGGGAACGATTCGATGTAGACATGGTGGTCAACAAGGATGGCAGCTTGGATGTGCAGGAGCATCAAACCATCCGTTTCACGCAGGGCTCGTTCACTTCGGGCTATCGCGACATCCCTGTCGCCAATTTTGACTATCTTGATCAGTGGGCCATCACCGACGATCAGGGCAACACCTATGTTCGCCGCGACGGCAGCCGAGAGCCTTACACCTTTTCGGTGGAGGAGTCGGGACGGCAATACGTAATTCTCTGGTATTTTCCCGAAACTCGTAACACATCGGTCACCTACACCCTGCGCTATCGTGTTCACAATGGGCTACGCTTTTACGAAGGTGGTGACCAGGTATGGTGGAAAGCTATCTATGGCGACCGCGCGTTCCCTGTGTTGGCTGGCCGGGTGCGGGTGGTCGTTCCCGATGGCGCGCAAATTTCTGAGTGGGCCGCCTACGTCAACGAGATAGATGCGCGCAACTACGCCGCTGCTTCGGTTGTCGAGGGGAACCAGGCGGTCATTTTCGACTTGACGCGGCGGCTGGATAGCGGGCAAGAGTTCGAAGTGCGCGTCCAGTTCACGCATGGCGTTGTGGATGGCGTTGCGCCGGCGTGGCAACAGCGCGCCGATGAGCAAGCCATGCAACGGGACGCAGAATTGGCCTATCGCCAGCGCTGGGGGCCAATCGCCTCGCTTGGCTTTGGCGCACTGGGCATCTTGCTGGCATTGGGTGGGCCGGCCGGGCTCTATGCGCTCTGGTACCGGCTGGGCCGCGATAAGCCGGTGGAGATGGTGGCCGACTACCTGCCCGAACCCCCCGATGAGCTTCCCCCTGGCGCTGCCGGTGTGCTGCTCGACGAGACGGTCGACATGCAGGACATTGTGGCGACGCTGGTCGATCTGGCTCAACGCAAGGTGATCAGCATCACCGAAGAGAAACAAGAGGGCTTTCTGCGCATGGGGCACGATTTTATCTATCGAAAAGAGCGCGACGACGCTCCATTGCAGCCATACGAACAGTCGCTCTTGAATGCGTTTTTTGGCGAGCGCGACGAAGTGCGGCTCTCTGAGCTCAAGAATAAGTTTTATACGCATGTGCCCGTGATCAAACAGGCCATGTACGACGCTGTGGTGAAGGCGGGGCTCTTCCCGCGCAACCCCGAAACCGTGCGCACGCTCTACGTGGTTCTGGGGGTTCTTGGCCTGGTCGGCGCGGTGATTGTCGCAATTGGGATGGGCGCTGCGTTTGCCGACTTGACGCCCGCCGGCGTCTTGCCCGGCGTGGGGCTCGGCGTGACGGCGATTGGCCTGATGGTCCTGTCACGGGTGATGCCCCGCAAAACGGATCAGGGCGCTGAGGTTGCCGCTCGCTGGGAAGCCTTCAAGCGCTATTTGCAAAACATCGATCGCTATACCGATCTCGAGCAGCAAAAGGCGATTTGGGACCGGTGGCTGCCCTATGCGATTGCGTTTGGCATCGACCGCAGCTATATTCGCAAGTTTGAGGCGGTGGATGCGCCGGCGCCGGGCTGGTATATCCCCTCGCCCGACCTGTATGGGCCCTATCGGCGGCGTTATTATGGCAGGCCGTGGGTGGCCGGCATGCCGCCCGGCGGTGAGGGGGGCTCGTCATCCGGTTCGGGTGAAGGGGGCGGTGGCCTGGGTGGCGGTCTGGGCGACATGAGCCGCGGCATGGGCGGCAGCCTGGCGAGCATGAGCGCTGGCCTGGGAGCCATGCTCAACAGCGCCAGCACCACCTTTACCAGCCGGCCCGCCGAAACATCATCGCGCGGCGGTTGGAGCGGCGGCGGCGGTGGCTTTAGTGGCGGTGGCTTTAGCGGCGGCGGCGGTGGTGGCGGCGGCGGCGGCGGTTTCCGCTAGAAACCCTCTCAAAAAGTTCCAATCTCGAACCTCAGGGGTGATGCATGGTCGGCAGTGGGAAAGTTGTGGGGCTGGGGTTGATGATCGTAAGCGCCGTGCTCCTGGCCGCATTTGTGGGCTGGGTGCTGACGGCGTTTGGCGCCGATGAAACCAGCAGCGGTGGGATGACGCTGGGCATTCTGTTGGCGTTGGTGGTGCTTGCGCCCATCTTTGGCATTGGGGTCTATCTGTTTCGGCGCGGCGCGGTTGAGCAGGCGCAGTTCGCCGTGGTGACACAGCAAAAGAAGTTGCTCAACATGGTGTTGACACAGGGGCAGGTGACCATTGCCCAGTTGGTGGCCGAGTTACAGATGCCCCGCGACACGGTGGAAGAGATGATCCGCGATGTGGTGGGCAAGCAACTCTTTAGCGGCGCCATCAACTGGGAGAAAGGGGTGCTCTATAGCGTGGAGAGCCAGCAACTCACGGGTGACCGCAAGTGCCCCAATTGTGGCGGGCAATTGGCCTTTGCCGGCAAGGGCCTGATCATCTGCCCTTACTGTGGCAGTGAGGTCTTTCTCACCAAACGGGCCGCCGCCGAAACCGCCGCATAGTCCATCGTCTATCGTCTATCGTCTATCGTCTATCGTCCGCCCTCTCACCGCAAAAATGGTAGCAACCCGCCAGAAAGGTTGCCGCTACCGGGGTACACTTTGCGCATTGCACGCCTACGGACCAACAGGAGGAACTATGTCCGACCGCTACGTGGAAGAAGCCAAACAGAACATGAACTTTCTCGAACGACTGCTGAAAGGGCTGCCCGGCATCAGTGGCTATGTGGATCGAGAGTTGCGACGCGACGCCGACAAACGGCTGCGCGACTTGATTGCAAATCAGTTGGAGGAGCAAAAACAGGCGTTGCTCACTGTCCAGAAGAAACTGTTGAGCAGCGGCGGCCTGGCCTGGCTTGACGATGTCGATGGCGCGGTTCAGAAGCTGCAATTGTTGATTGACCGTGTCCGCACGGCGAGCTATGGCTATGCCGGCCTCTTTGACGCCGTGCGCATCCGCGAGGAACAGCTCAACGCGTTGCATCGCTTTGATGTGGCGCTGGCCGGCCGCGTGGTGGCCGTAGAGAACGCCGTCAACGCGCTGAGCGCCGGTATCGCCGACAAGGAAAAGATCCAAGCGCTGTGCGATCAACTCACCGAGCTGACCACCGAATTGAACAATCTGTTCAGCAAGCGTCACGAGGCGATCATTGCGCCCGATCTGCTGACCAATGCCGGCTACGCCCCCGCCGTCGATCTGCCGCCCGACGCGGTGGGCTGACCCTGTGCTTGGGTTCTATCACGCGATTGATTGACGCTTGCACCACGAGTTACGCACCCGAAATTTCATAAGAGGAGCAGTCACCATGGCACGGATCATCGATGTCGTCGAAGCGCCCGACCAGGGCCCCAATGAGATGGTTGCACGCGTCCCCGAATATGGCTCCGGCGACTTCCGGCTGGGGAGCCAGGTGATCGTGCGTGAAAGCCAGCGCGCCATCTTTTATCGCGACGGCAAGTCGCTGGACATGTTTGACCCGGGGCGGCACACCATCACCACCATGAACCTGCCGCTGATCTCCAGCCTCATGCGTATGTTTACAGGGGGCAACAACGTCTTCACCGCCGAAGTCTACTTTGTCAACGTGCGCGAGTTTACCGATCTGAAATGGGGCACCCCGCAACCGATCAGCCTGCGTGACGCCGATTTGGGGGTGGTGCGGTTGCGGGCGTTCGGCCAGTACACCATGCAGATCGCCGACCCCAAACTCTTTGTCGACAAGATCGTCGGTACGCAGGGCGTCTATAGCACTCCACAGATTGAGGAATATCTGCGCGCCGCCATCATCAGCCGGCTCACCGATGTGCTCGGCGAAAATATGACCAGCATCCTCGACCTGCCCCGCCTCTTCGATGAGCTGAGCGCCGGCATGCGGGCCAAGGTGCAAGATGATTTCGCCGCCATGGGCATCAGCCTGCGCCAATTCCTGCTCGTCTCGGTCAGCCCCACCGACGAGACGGCGCAGGCGCTTGACGAGCGGGCCGCGATGGGCGCGATTGGCAATCTGGATGCATACCTCAAGTTCAAGGCTGCCCGCGCCATGGGCGACGCCGCACAGCAGTCGGGTGGGGAAGCAGGAACCGGTGTCGGCCTGGGGGCCGGGATCGGCATGGGCGCCGGCATGGCGGGGATGCTCGCACAGGCAATGTCTGGGGCGCAGCAGGCAGGCCAACCGGCCGCTTCGGCTGCGCCCGCCTCGGGGGTGATGACGCTCGAAGAAGCCGCCGCCTACCTCAAGGTGGCCCCCGCCGATGTACAGGCGATGATCGATAGCGGCGAACTCAAGGCGCGCACGATTGGGTCACAGGTGCGCATCAGCAAAGAGGCCATCGACGCCTTCTTGAACAGCTAGATGACCGGTAGGTGAGAGAATGGACTATCGCCTATTGTCCATTCTCTACCATTCATCGTCCATCGTCCATCGTCCATCGTCCATCGTCCATCGTCCATCGTCCATC
>JAHDWG010000262.1 GCA_023384495.1 Caldilineaceae bacterium | reverse complement strand
CCCCGTCCTTCGACAAAGCCATAGGCCCGTGAAATGATATAGAGTGGCCGATTCTTCACTTCGTCGTAGATTCGCCCCAGATACTCGCCAATGATGCCCAGAAAGATCAGCTGAATCCCACCCAAGAAGAGCACACTCACCAGGGTGGTCGCCTGGCCCTGAAAAAAGGGATTGCCGGCCAGGCGCAGGACGATGGTCACAATGATGCCCAACAAGCTCAGCCCTGCCAAGCCGAAGCCAAAATAGGTGGCCAGACGCAGCGGCAAATAGCTGAAGCTGGTGATGGCCGTGTTGGCCAGCCGCAACATCTTGGCCAGGGGGTATTTGGTCTCACCGGCGAACCGTTCGGCGCGGGCATACTCCACGGGCGTCTGCTTGAACCCTACCCAACTGCTCAACCCACGCATGAAGCGATGCTTCTCGCGCAGCTGGCGCATGGCCAACACGACCCGCCTGTCCATCAAACGGAAGTCACCGGCATCGAGCGGGATCTTGACGTCGGCCACCCGTTGTAGCAGCCGATAGAAGAGCGACGCCGTCACGCGTTTGAACCATGTCTCGCCGGCGCGTTGGGTGCGCACGGCATAGACCACCTCGTAGCCCGCGCGCCACTTGTCGATCATCTGTAAAACGACCTCGGGCGGGTCTTGCAGGTCAGCGTCCATGACAATCACCGCGTCGCCCTCGGCAAAGTCTGTTCCGGCAGAGATGGCGATTTGGTGCCCGAAGTTGCGGCTGAAATCGATCACCTTGACACGGAGATCCTTCTCGCACAGCTCTAGCAACATCGGGAGGGAACGGTCTTGGCTGCCGTCATTGACAAAGATCAGCTCCCAAGATTCCCCGGTCTGCTCCATGGTCTCCACCACGCGGCGATAGAGTTCGGGGATTACCAGTTCTTCATTCCAGATGGGCGCCACCATTGAAAAGCGGGGGCGCAACGGGCCAGTAGGTTGAGTCATAGGATGCGAGTGCAGATAGACAGGTTGAAAAATGGATGGAAAATGGATGGAAAACGGGCAGGGATCCGGTTTGCACCCTAGTTTGCATCGAGTGGCGACTTTTCGCAACAATTGGCGCGTCACTACGTATAGAAATGGGATAGGGGTGTGGTATGCTATGAGAACGTAGAACGTTGGATACGGCGAGAGAGGATCGATTGTGGCAGATTTACAGCCATTGAACCGCGCGGCCAGCCACCCCGTTGGCGCTCGTGTTGACCTGGCCGGTAGCGAACCCTACTTCCCACACTATGCCGGTGACTCGCTGGCGACGAGCCTGCCCCTGGCCGATTTTCGCCAGAAGCGGTTGCTCTTTGGCAGCTTGACCATGCCGGGACAAATACACGTTTACAGCGCCGAATGTCGGGCCGGTGAACGGCTGCGCGTACAGATGTTGGCGCCCGTCCTGGCCGGTGGCGGGGCATTGGCGCCCGCCTTTGCGGTTGTGGCCCAGAGCCTGCCCTACAGCGCCGATGTGCGCAAGCTGCCCTTCGAGTTGCCGGCAGGATTTAGCGCCGTGGTCGCGCCGCCGCCCGCCGAACTGGTAACCCCCGTGAAAGATCTGCTGACCGGGGCGCATTACTTCCCCGGCCCGCTGGTGGATACACGTACGCTGGTGGGGGGGCGTTGCTACATCGTGGTGTGGTGCCCGCAGCCGCAAATGGGCAAATATGCGCTGCTGATCGGTCATGGCTGGCCGCTTGGGTGGGGCTATTGGCTGCAACTGCCGCGCTACTGGTGGCAGATCCGGGGCTGGTTTGGCTTGAGCCGCGCCGCCGCCTATGCAACTGTGGCGGCTCTGTTGTCGCTGAGCCTGGCCGGCATGGCGTTGTTTCGTAAACGCAAATAGAATCGCCACCGGCGCCACGTTTTGTGTACAGTTGTTCAGCTTGGCTGAACGGGAGCCAGCAAAACAGATCACTATGCGAATTATTCTCTATCTTGGCAAGGGTGGCGTCGGCAAAACGACGATTGCCGCCGCCTCTGCCCTGCGCAGTGCGGAATTGGGCCAGCGCACTCTGGTCGTCAGCACGGACATTGCCCATAGCCTGGCCGACAGCCTGGATGTAACGCTCACGGGTGAGCCAACCGAGGTTGCGCCCAACCTGTATGCCCAAGAGATCAACGTGCTCGATGAGGTACGCCAGCACTGGGGTCAGATGCAGGGCTATGTGGGCAACATCCTGGCCCGGCAAGGGATGAACAAGGCAATCGCCGAAGAAATGGCCATCATCCCCGGCATGGAAGAGATTGTCAGCCTGCTGCACATTCACAAACAGGCTGAGGAGGGCGCGTTCGACCGCGTTATCGTCGACGCCGCGCCAACCGGCGAAACCATGCGCCTGCTGACATTGCCCGAAAGCTTCCAGTGGTATGCAGGGCGCATCTCAGGCTGGGGGGATTCGGCGCTGGGCATGGTGGGTGGCGTCTTGCGCCGCTTTATGCCCGAGAAAGACCCCCTGACCGGGCTCAATAATCTGGTCAAAGGCGTGAAGGCGCTGCAGAAGGTGCTCGTCAACCCGCTGACCACCAGCTACCGCGTCGTGCTCAACCCGGAAAAGATGGTGATCAAAGAGGGGGCGCGCGCAGTCAGCTATCTGGCGCTTTTTGGCTACCCGGTGGACGCCGTGGTCGTCAACCGCATCTTGCCTGGCTTGGAAAGCGAGGGGCTGGGGATGGTGGCGGTCACTGCGCCCAGCCAGGACGCCTATTTGCGCCGCTTGCAAGAGATTCAGGCCCGCTATCTGGCGCAGATTGAGCAAGACTTTCACCCGCTGCCGATCTTGCGCGCGGGCTGGGCCGACCATGAGATGGTGGGCTTGCGCCAGTTGCACGAATTGGCCGGCGTCCTCTTTGGTGAGCGTGACCCCGGCGAGATCTTCTATGTGGGGCGCACCCAACAGATCGATGAAGAAGGGGCGGACTATGTGCTCAAGCTGCCGCTGCCGCACGTCGAGCTGGACAAGGTCAAGCTGACCAAGCGGGGCGACGAACTCTTTGTCGTGATCGGCAATTTCAAACGAGAGTTGCTATTGCCCACCGTGCTGGCGCAGCGCAACGCCAGCGGCGCCGTCTTTACGGATGGGGTGCTCCATGTGCGCTTCCCACCGGCCAGTATGGCGAGCATCGGATGAGCGATGCTGTTTTGAGGAACTCCGGTATTCAAACAGAGCTCAGTATCAGGTCGAAATCATGTCGAATTGGATGAAAATACTCCACCCAACAAAGAGGGCCAGACCGTGATTCGCGCCATTACCAACACGCTAGCGCTGGGGTTGGGTGCGCTGGTTGGCAACCAAATGAGCCTGCGCATTGCCTGCCACCGCGCGCCATACCCGATGCCCCATCAACTGGCCGCGCTGCTGGAACACCCGTGGCGGCTCAAATATCGTCACCCGGCGGAGGATGTCGGGCTATACGGCTGCGGGCCGGGCATGAATGTGCTTGACCTTGGCTGCGGCACAGGCTTTTATACCGAAGCGCTTGCGCAACGAGTGGGCGAAGAAGGGGTAGTCCACGCCGTCGACCTGCAAAGGCCGTTGCTCAGCCAGGCGGAAGCGCGCCTGTTCGCGGCGGGGCTGAGCCAGCGTGTGCGTTTTCATTGGTGTGGCGCCTATCAACTGCCCCTTGCCGACGCCAGCATCGACCTGGCCGTGGTGATCGCGACGCTGCCCCAAATTCCCAACAAACAATTGGCGCTGGCTGAACTCGCGCGCGTGCTCAAGCGCGACGGTCGGCTCGTGGTCAGTGAGGAAATGCCTGACCCTGCCTACACGCCCCCCCCCGTCGTGCGCCGCTGGCTGCAAGAAGCAGGCTTCCGCTTTGGCGGCCAGAGCGGCGCCTGGTTTTGCTATCATCAGATCTACTTCAACCAGCGCTCGTAATCTATACTCAGTTCTCTATGAGAACGACAGTTTTCAAAGAGCCCAAACTGTCATCCTCAAACAACCACCAGCACAGAAGGCGCCACTGTGCGCCTCGCGCTGTACAGGACAACGGGTGCGTCTCTCCCAGCCACGTCCGATACTTGCGGAAGAGCGTCTGGGGTGAGCGTATCTCCCCTCTTGGGCGAAGCCGCAAGTGGTGACATGCAGCAGGAGCCGGGCTCTAGACCGCGCTATACCACGCCTCTTCCAGCCAGCAACGAACCTCGCTATCGATGTCCGCCTCGGTATACAGCTCCAGATGATGTGTGAAGCGTCCAGGGGTCGGCTCAACGATTTCCTTCCAGCGCGGCGAGTCGTTCCGTCTGGAGAATGAGAGGGTGAGCACCAGCGGCGCATGGGCGCTGTGCAGATACCTGTCTGGCGTCCACGCCCATGCAAACGCTCTGCCGCGCCGGAACGAAATTTGGCTCTTGGTCACACGGACCTCAGCCGGGCCACAGGCATCGATCGCGGCGCGTAGGGCTGCGAAGATGCGATGCGACTCTTCGCGCCCTACGAAGAACTGGTCTACGGTCATGTGCGAGACCGGCCTTCTTTGTGTCCTTGCCTACCGCTCCGGGCGTACAACCGCAGGATCAGGCGGCAACCGCCCGGCTTGCGCCTGGGCCTTGAGCAGATCACGGATTTCAGCCAGCAATTGGATATCAGCCGGGGCCTCGGGTGGCGGGGCGGCCTTTGCCTCATGCGCCAGACGCTTTTGCATGTTGTTGAGGGTGCGCACCAGCATAAAGATCACAAAGGCGATGATCAAGAAATTGACCAACGCCTGGATGAAGTTACCATAGGTGATCGCTGCGTCACCGATGGTAACCGCCAGCCCCGTAAAGTCGATGCCACCGATGATCACGCCAATGACCGGCATGATGATGTCGTTGACCAGGGATGTGACGATCGCGCCAAAGGCGCCGCCCAGAATCACCGCCACAGCCAGATCCATAACATTGCCCCGGTTGATGAACTCACGAAATTCGCGTAACATGATGTTGCTCCTATTGGCTACAGAGTTTTTATTGGCAAGATCGGCTAAACGATAGGCAGACAGCTTCATCAAGTTCAGTTTATCACAGGCCAACCGCCAACAAGCCGGTCAGTTGGCCTGGATTTTATCTAATGTGAGTTCTGTTTGAAATCAGGCGTTCGTAACCTGGAAAAACGCTCGATTTCAGACAACCACTCGCATCGGAGGCTTGGCCAGACGGCGCTGATTCATATCAACCCACGCTGCACGGCCTGCACAGCCGCCTCGACACGCGAAGCAACGTTGAATTTGTTAAGAATGGACCCAACATGCTTTTCCACTGTCTTCTCGCTAATCTTTAGCGCCAGGGCGATCTCTTGGTTGGTTTTGCCGGCAACGATGAGCGGCAGCACTTCCTGTTCGCGCTCGGTTAACCCGCTGCTGTCGTCGGCATCCCCACGCGCCCAGGCGGTGACGGTGGCCACGGCGCGCCTGCTCAACCAGCCTTCTTCGCCGCGCGCGACACCGCGTACAGCGTCTACGATCATTTCGGGAGCTTCTTCTTTGGTCAGATACCCAGAGGCGCCATTGGTCAGCAAGTTACGCACATATTGTGCATCATCATAGGCGCTGAGGGCCAGCACGCGCACGGGCGACTTGAGCAGCTTGAGCCGCTTGGCCACGTCCACGCCCGACAGCCCGGGCATCTCCATGTCGAGCAGCAAGACATCCGGCATCAATTGTTCGACCAGTTCGAGCGCCTGGACACCGCTCTGGGCTTCGGCCACTACCTCAATGTCCGCGACGCCATCCAGTAATGTGCGGATTCCTGTGCGCACAATCGGGTGGTCATCGGCCAACAAAACGCGAATAGTTGTCATGGTTCCACTTTGCTCCATGCGAGCTGTTCGACCGAGAAGGAATCGTTATTGAACTGCGGTTGCTTTGAAAACGCGCATTGGGACTTGGCCAAAGTTGCAAAGAAACCCTCGTCTTCAAACAGCGCTCAGTACAGAGGTGCGCGTGTGAGCAAATGAGTTTAGGCCGTGTGGATCGGGGCCGTCAGTTGTAGGCGCACGCCATACCCCGGCCGCGCCTCCACAGTCAACTGACCATTGATGGCTGCGGCGCGCTGACCACATTCAAAAAGCCCAAACCGCCCATCATTCGCCCATTCGATGGTGGATTCAGGCCAGGTTGCAGGCCATGTATCGGGCGCGGCAAAGCCGGCGCCATTGTCTTCAATGGTTAGCACCACCTCATTGGTGTCCAATCGTAGGCTGATCTGTACGCGTGTGGCTGTGGCGTGTTGGGCAATATTGCGTAACCCTTGCTGGCAAATACGATAACATGCCAGCCGCACAGGCTGCGGCAAGCGCTGACCATCTTCTGCTAAATCGAGGTCGAGTTGGATGGTTGGATGGCGGCGCTGGAAGTTCTCAGCGTACGATTGGAGCACAGCCGTCAGCCCAAAGGGGCCCAAGGCAGGCGGGCGCAAATCTTGACATAGGTTGCGTAACTGGCGTGAGACAGCATGCAGCGTTGCGCGCATGGCGTTCCATTGGTCCCTGGCAGCTTCGTCTCCCAGGTGCCGCGCCAGGGCGACGAGACCAAAATCCAGGCTATGTAGCTCTTGAAGCGGGCCATCGTGCAAAGCTTGCGCCAGGCGTTGCCGCTCCGCCTCCTGGCTCTCTAGCAGGCAATTCCGAGTTTCAGTCCATGATGCGGTCATAAGGCAAATCCAGTCCAGAGGGTGTCATCAGATTCAGACTTATCAGATTCAAACGATGTTTGCTTCTACTCCTTCCCACCTGGGTCAAGACCGGTGCATCTCACGCTGCGCGGGGTGGCCCTGCGAATCGCCCATGTGAAAGGCGCTCAACACAGTAAGTGGAACTGGCAACTGTGCATCGCCGTATTTATAGCGCAGGATGGCCGCCAGCGAAGTGAGCGACATTTCGTTTAGCGCAAAACGCATGATGCGGGGGCCCGCCGGGTCCACCGCTTTCAAAAAGACCTGGGTCGTGGCAAGCTTGCAATGCAATGCCATGACCGAGAGCGAGGGGATGCGATCCAGCCACAGTTGGGCCTGCGGGGGCAATTGGTTGTCAGGCTGGGTGGACACGACAAGCCAGTCCAGTTGCACTTGCTCAACAAGCGCATGATGCCAGGTTATATCAGCGGGGAGCGCGCCTTTGCGCTCAGCCACAAGGTCGACTGTGATAAAACCAGGAGTCTTATCAAGGACCCGTTGCAACATCTCGCGCCACAGACGGGGTTGATTGGCTAGGCCTATCAAATAGGGTCCGCCAGGCATGATCTCCTCCCTAATGTGGTTTTGACAACCCAGTTGTGGGCCAATTGTCGGACGACTGGTGGATTCCGTCACCTGTGCCGTTGACCAACACGCCTTCTCTTGATTTGGGCGCCGAACAAAATGCTAGCCTACGTTTGCCGGACGCCTTCCGCACTTGTTCCCTACCATACCATAACGGGATGAGAAAATCCCTAGACCACAATCCCCATTGGGGTATATGGGAAGGCATAAACGTCTACGCACGGTGGGAGCTTTTTGCGTCTCTACACACTTCCACCAATGGTAATACCCATGGATAGGGCGCCGCGCTTCAACGTATACCCCAATCTGAATCTCCATCCATCTATCTCGAACCATACCACCGCCTGCCGCTTCAAGATAAACTGAATGGGTTACGGATCGCAATTGCAGATTGCATTAACTGAAGACCCATTGAGGTTCAATCTATGACCAATCCAGACAACAAGACCAGACAACGTGAGCAATCCTCAACGCCGGCAGGCTCAACACCCCCACCCCAACCCTCACAACAAACAGGCATGGGCGCCTTGCTCTTTGATGGCGGCGTGGGCTTTCGCGTCTGGGCGCCCAATGCCGACCAGGTGTTGGTCACAGGCAGCTTCAACGACTGGTCAGAGACGGCCCAGCCGCTCGCCTTTGAAGAGGGGGGATATTGGTCGGTGGATGTGCCGGGCGCAAAACCGGGTGATGAATATCGCTATCTAATCAAGAATGGCGACCAAACCCTTTGGCGCATCGACCCCTATGCCCTGGAGGTGACCAATTCGATTGGCAATACCGTGATCCCTGATCGTAGCTTTGACTGGGGCGACGACAACTTTACGCTGGCGCCGTGGAACGAGCTTGTGATCTATGAAATGCACATCGGCACCTTCAACGACACGGCGGGCGAAGGGCCAGGTAACTTCCACACAGCCATCAAAAAATTGCCCTATTTGCGCGATCTGGGCATCACCTGTATCGAGATCATGCCCTTCATGGAATTTCCCGGCGGCTTCTCATGGGGCTATAACCCGGCGCACCCGTTTGCAATTGAAAGCGAATATGGCGGACCGCTCGCCCTGAAGGAATTCGTCAAGGCATGTCACGCCCACGGGATCGGCGTGCTGGTCGACGTCGTCTTTAACCATTTGGGCCCTGGTGATCTCGACCTCTGGCGTTTTGACGGTTGGAGCGAGAACGAAGGCGGCGGCATTTATTTTTACAACGACTGGCGCGCACAGACGCCGTGGGGCGCGACACGGCCCGACTATGGGCGCGCCGAGGTGCGCCAGTATTTGCGCGACAACGCGCTCCTTTGGCTCGAAGAATATCGTGTCGATGGGCTGCGGTGGGACGCGACCGCCTTTATCCGCAATGTCCACGGCAACGACGGCAGCCCAGCCACCGACATTACCGAGGGGTGGAGCCTGATGCAGTGGATCAATGAGGAGCTACAGACGCGCTACCCCAACATGCTGAGCATTGCCGAAGACCTGCGCAACAACGCCTTCATCGTCAAACCTACCGACATGGGCGGCGCCGGCTTTGGCGCCCAATGGGACAGCAACTTTGTACACCCGGTGCGCACCGCGCTCATCACCAACGATGACGCTTTTCGCGATATGGAGGCAGTGCGCGATGCGCTGCTCTTCCGCTACGACGAGGACGCGTTTCGGCGGGTGATCTACACCGAGTCGCACGATGAGGTGGCCAACGGCAAAGCGCGCGTCCCCGAGGAGATCTGGCCGGGCCAGGTAGAAAGCTGGTTTTCGAAGAAACGGTCGACGCTCGGCGCCGCGTTGGCGCTCACTGCGCCCGGCATCCCCATGCTCTTTCAGGGGCAAGAATTCTTGGAAGACCGCTGGTTTCATGACCAAGATCCGCTGGATTGGTCGCGCGCCGACGAGCAAGGCGGCATCCTCACCATGTACCGCGACCTCATCCATCTGCGCCGTAATCTGACCGGAACGACGCGTGGGCTGTGTGGGCAGAACATAGCCATACACCACCTCAACAACGAAGCGAAGATCATTGCGTTTCACCGCTGGGATGGGGATGACGCCAGCGCACCGGGTGCGAGCGTGATCATCGTGGCGAACATGACCGTGCAGCCGGTAACCGACTATCGGATCGGTCTGCCGGTGGCGGGCGCCTGGCAAGTGCGCTTCAACAGCGACTGGCAGGGATATGATGAGCACTTTGGGGCAGTGGCGACCGACCCAATCATGGCGGAGGAAGGCGACTATGACGGCATGCCCTGGAACGGTGCGCTCAACATCGGGCCATATAGCGTTGTAATCCTTTCTCAAGAGTAGGGTGCGTCCATGCGAATTGTGAAGCGACAACGCATCGACAATGGGGCGTTATACCGCAGTCTATACCCATTGGCTGCATCCCGGTCTGTAGACGGCTCTTGCCCGGGGTGCTACACTGGCGTCATGTCGTTCGGGGCTGTCAAATTAGAAACAACAGAAGTTGGCGGCCCAGAGAGAAGGCAATCTTCACTCGCCGAAGCAGTTTGAAGCGGCACTGCGGTTGATGTGACATCAGCAGACTTGCTGGCGCATGAGCGGCTGCTGTCAAACAAAGCCCAGGAAAACTCAGTGCAAAGACTCGAAGGAGAAACATCATGTTACGTTATGCCGTGCTTTTTCTGATTGTTGCGTTGGTTGCCGGTGTTCTTGGATTTGCTGGTGTAGCCGGCGCCGCTACCAACATCGCCTGGTTCTTGTTCGTCCTTTTTCTGATTCTGTTCGTTGTCTCGCTCGTCATGGGGCGACGGTCGCCGGTCTAACGCTTGAGCGACGGCCCCATGCACCAGACTTGACCAACAACGCCTTGACGAACAAGGCATCGTAATCACCACAAGAAGCAAGGAGCAAGAACAATGATTATCAACTTTATCGTGTGGATCATTCTGGGTGGCGTCATTGGCTGGATCGCCAGCCTGATCATGCGCACAGACGCCCAACAAGGTCTATTTCTGAACATCGTTGTTGGCATTGTGGGCGCCTTTGTTGCCGGCATGTTCCTCACTCCGCTTTTGGGGGGCGCCACGATCAACCAGAACGATTTTAGTATTGTTGGCCTGCTGATGTCACTGCTCGGCGCGGTCATCCTGCTGGGCGTCATAAACCTCTTCCGCAGAGGAAGCGTTCGCTAGCCAACGGCACTTGCAATGAATACTGGCGTTTTTCAGCCGGTGCAGGCAGAGAAGCGCTAGTTTTCCTGCCGAGGATCAACGAAGAGAGAGCCTGGTCGCCCTGAGCGGCCCGGCTCTCTCTTCGTTTGTCAGCACTTACACGCATGCTTACAAAAGCACAATATGGTATCAGCGAACCTTGTCGATTTGTCCT
>JAHDWG010000261.1 GCA_023384495.1 Caldilineaceae bacterium | reverse complement strand
GCTACACCTGACCATCCCCGTCGCACACGCTTGCGGCGACGGTTTTTGCGCAGCCGGCGGGTTGTGTGGGGGCTGAGCTATCTGCTCTTGATCGGCGCCGTTGCCATCCTGGCGCCGGTGATTGCGCCCTACCCCGAACGCGACCAAAACCCGAATCGGGTCCAGCTACAGCCTTTCTCCACCTCAACCGAAGGGAGCTATCATCTGCTGGGCACCGACGCCTTGGGGCGCGACCTGCTGTCGCGCATGATGTATGGGGCGCGGGTCTCGCTGCTAGTGGGGCTGACCGTGGTGGTGGTGGCGGCGTTGATCGGGGTGCCGATGGGGTTGATCAGCGGCTTTTTTGGGCGCTGGCTGGATGCCGTCATCATGCGCCTGGTGGATATTCAACTGGCCGTCCCCTTCATCCTGCTGATCATCGCCATCATGGCCGTGTTGGGCACAGGGCTGCTCAACGTGATCCTCGTGCTGGGGATCAGTGGATGGGTGGGCTATGCGCGCATCGTACGGGGAACGGTGCTGAGCCTGCGCGAACAGCCATTTATCGAGGCGGCCCGCTGTGTAGGGCTGTCGGACTGGCGCCTCGTTTTGCGCCATCTCTTGCCCAACGTATGGACGCCGGTGATTGTTCTGGCAACACAGGGCGTGGGTGGCGCCATTCTGGCCGAATCCTCGTTGACCTTCCTCGGGCTGGGCATCTCGCCCCTCATCCCCACATGGGGGGCCATGATCGCCGATGGGCGGAACTACCTTACCACAGCCTGGTGGATTTCAGCCTTTCCCGGTGTGTTACTCACCACCACGGTGCTCGCCATCTACTTTCTGGGTGATGGGCTGCGCGACGTGCTCGACCCCCGGCTGCGCGTCTGACGCCCCCGTGCGCCGAATCAGCCGGACAACAGGCTGGTTGACAAGCGATATCAAAGAGGCGATCAACTGGATTCCTTATTAGAGATTGAGTGCGAGATTGAGTGCTATGCAGGGCGAATCTTTCGGTATCGCGTAGGTTATCGCCTCGGGCGTGACCCAGTCCGGGCTGGGGCTGAACCCACAAGATGGAATACCGAAAAGTTTCGTTTCCATAGGACTAAGGAGACGCCGATGCAGACTGGTCATCGTTTGGGGTTGTGCTTCAGCCTGCTGACGCTGAGCCTAACGCTCGTTGCCTCGCTCGTTGTTGCGTCACCGGCCGAGGCAACCACGAGCTCACCCTTCCATCAAACCGAGCCCGCACAAGCCATCCGTGAACGCATTGCCGCCATCCGCACGAGCCCCGCCACCGCAAGCGAGCACTTTCGCCGGGCCACAGACGAATGGGCGCCCCCCGCCGCCACCGGCGCCGCACGTACGTTCAACCTCAGCACGCTGCGTTTTGCCCTGGCCGAGAGGCAGACCGTGGCCTGGAGCCTCAGCAACCTCACTGCCGATAATTTTTATGCAGAGGTTGACGCCTTTCATGTGGATGGCCCTTTGGACAACGGCTTCGGGCTGGTGTTCCGCTATGTAGATGCGGAAAACTTCTATCTCTTTGTCGCCAGCCACGATGGCTATTATTCGTTACAGACACTGACCAACGGCGCATGGGGGCAGCTCATCGAGTGGACGCCGACCGACGAAGTCAATATGGACGCCACTGCAATCAACACACTTGGCGTGCTGGCCGATGGGCCACAAATTGCCATTCTCCTCAATGACGCTGTGCTGGCGACCGTCGAAGATGACCGTTTTGTCGGCGGTCGCATCGGGTTGATGGCCGGCTCGTTCGACGAAGGCGGCGTCGAGGTCGCCTTTGACGACCTCTATCTCTGGCAGCTTGATGGGAGGGCAGATGAAGCGACCGCACCCGCGCCGACCCCGCAGCCAACCCCGACACTCAGCGTCGAACAGGCCGCGTTGGCGGCGCAACTGGCCGAGTTGCGCGCCCAGCCCCCCCTGCTGCGCGACGACTTCCGCCGCGATGACGATAGCTGGCCCACCACCGCCGATGACAATGTCACCTATGCCTATGCGCGGCGCGCCTATCATATTCGGGTCAACACGGCCAACTGGCTGGGCTATGCGTTCAATCAGCAACTTAGCGACCGGCGGCTCCTCAACTTCCTGGCCGAGGTCGATGTCGGCCATGTTGCCGGCCCACTGAACGCCGAGTATGGCATCCTCTTTCACTATCGAGATGGCGACAATTTCTATCTCTACGCCATCTCGGGCTTGGGAACATATAGCCTTTGGCGGAAGGCGGGTGGCCAGTGGACGAGCCTCATCCCCTGGACCGAGACCGACCTGGTCGAGACCGGCGCAGGCGCATCCAACCGATTGGGTGTATTGGTGCGGCAGGGCGTGATTTCCCTGCTGGTCAACGACCAGTTGCTTGCCGAACAGGCCGAAGAGACGCCCGGCGCCGGGATCGTCGGTCTGGTCGCCGGCGCCTTTGACGAAGCCAACGTCGAGATTGCCTTTGACAACTTCCACCTCTGGCGTCTGGAAGAGGAACCGGGCGCACCGGCAGAGAACGGCCGCTCAGCCCCTACAGGCACGATCTCTGAGCGTGAACAGGCCACAATCGCCACCCGGCTCGCTGAAATCCGTGTTGGCGCGCCCAATGTCACCGACAATTTTCGGCGCAACACTGGCCTATGGGCCAACCCCGACTATGAAAGCGTCACCTATGCCTTTACGCGTGGCGTCTTTCGCATTACAGTGGACGCGCCCAACATCACCCCCGGCAGCGCCGCCGACATGGACATCGCCGACTTCCTGCTTGAGGCCGATGGCGCACAGGTCGATGGCCCTGCCGGCCAGTACGGCTTCTTCTTTCGCCAGGTGGATGAACAGAACTTCTACCTCTTCGCCGTCAGCCCGCTGGGGTCTTATACGCTGTGGAAGATGGTCGAAGGCGAGTGGACACAACTGATCGGCTGGACGGACGCCGCCGCCATCGTGCCCGGCGCGGGCGAGGTCAACCGGCTTGGCGTCTGGGCCGAAGGGGCGAAGATCACGCTGTTGGTCAACGACCTGCCGGTAGCGCAAGTCATTGACGATTCGTTCCGCCGTGGGGCCATTGCGCTGGCCGCAGGCACATTTGACGAGGGCGGCGTTATCATCGAGTTCGATAACGTGGCGTTGTGGGAGCTTGAGTGACTTGGCTGTAGCGCCGAGCCGCGATCCGAATAGCTCTCCGGCCATCGGTGCGGGTTGGATCTTGCCGCGCGCTGTGGGTGCATCCAAGCTTTAGGGCCAACGTCCCCGGCAGAGGCGACAGATGCTTCCGGCTTGGAGAAATTTACTCGCCTGTGCCGGGGACGTTGATCAGCTCGCCCTATGTTTCGGATGCACCCTCGCGCTGTGGCAGGCTTGCCAGCAGCGCCAAGGTTCGCTACAATGGGCGCGCGTTATGATAGCTGCCGCAGCCCTTGTTCCGTCGCCCCTCGCTGCTGACGGGTCTGCTTACCGAAAGCCGCCGCCACACCATGCCCGAACCTACGCTACGCCCCGATAGTCTTGTGCTTTACAAGAATCGGCCCGCTCGCATCACCCACCTGAGCGACAAGAAGCTTGACATTCAGACCGACCAGGGTGAAACGGTCAGTGTGCGCCCTAAAGATGTGACGCTTCTGCATCCGGGCCCCTTGCGCAGTTTGTCTGATCTCAAGTCGCCCAACGGTGAGGTGATCGCCGCATGGGAGTTGCTCGCCGGTGAGACAACCACATTGACCGAGTTGGCCGAGTTGGCCTTCGACGGCTATACTCCGGCCACCGCCTGGGCCGTGCAACAGTTGCTGGCCGATGGCCTCTATTTTAGCGGGGCGCTCGACGCCATCACCGTCCATACCGCCGAACGGGTTGCCACCATCCAGGCAACGCGCGCCGCCAAAGCGGCGGAAGAGCAGGCGTGGCAATCCTTCTTGGTGCGCATGCAGTCAGGCTGCCACGCGCCCGAAGACGAACGCTATCTGGGGGATGTGGTGGCGCTGGCCCTGCAACAGCGCGAACAGAGCCGCGTCTTACGGGCGCTTGGCCGCGAAGAGACGCCGCAAAATGCACATGCGCTGCTGTTGGCGGCCGGCTACTGGGGGCCAACCTTCAACCCCTATCCGTTGCGGTTGCAGGCCCCGTTGGCGGCGCCCGAACTGCCCCTTCCCGCGCTCCCCGACGAAACACGGCGCGACCTGACCCATCTGACGGCCTTTGCCATTGATGATGAAGGCGCCCGAGACCCCGACGACGCAATCAGTTGGGACGGCGAACGGCTCTGGGTGCATGTGGCCGATGTCGCCGCGCTCGTCGCGCCTGATGACCCGGTAGACCAGGAGGCGCGCACACGGGGCGTCAATCTCTATCTGCCCGAAGGCATGGTCTCCATGTTGCCGCCGGAGGCGACCGACCAGTTGGGCCTGGGCCTGGCCTCTGTGTCACCGGCGCTCTCTTTTGGGATGAAGCTCACGCCCGCCGGCGAAGTGATCGACGTGTGCATCGAGCCCAGTTGGGTGCGAGTGACGCGCATCAGCTATGAAGAAGCCGAGGACCGCCTGACCGAAGCCTTGTTTGCCCAGCTCTATATGCTGGCGCAACGTTTTGCGGCCCGTCGGCAAGCAGGCGGCGCCATCGACATTGCGTTGCCCGAGACCAAGATCCGGGTTGACCATGAACGGGTGACCATTCGCTCGCTGCCGGCTTTGCGCAGCCGCGACCTGGTGCGCGAGGCGATGCTGATGACAGGGGTCGCTGTGGCTCAATATGCCCAGGCCCACGGGCTTGCCATCCCCTATAGTGTTCAGGACCCACCCGAAGAGTTGCTCGACCTCTCGAACGGGGCGCTTTCGGCCATGTTTGCCCAGCGTAAGCTGCTCAAGCCCGGCCAACCCAAGGCCGAGCCTGCGACGCACGCCGGCCTGGGCCTGCCCCACTATGTTCAAGCTACCAGCCCGCTGCGGCGTTACGGTGATCTGCTTGTGCATCAGCAACTGCGCGCCCATCTGCACGGAAAAACAGCACTGGATGGCGGAACCCTCTTTGCGCGGCTGACGGAGGCGTCTGCCGGCGTCAGCGTTAGCCGACGCACCGAGCGTCTCTCTAACAACCACTGGCGGCTGGTCTATCTCCAACAGCAGCAGGCCTGGCAGGGCGAAGCGGTGGTGGTGGACAAGAATGGCGCACGCAACACGGTGCTCATCCCCGATCTGGAGCTGGAGACTGAAATCTACGGGCGACCGGACCTGATGCTCGACGACCTGATCACCGTTCAGGTAAGCGAAGTCAATCTCCCTACCCTCGAAACGCGCTTCCGAGTGATGAAATGATCTTGTGACGCAGAATGTGGCGCTGACTGCCACCAACAAGCTGCCCTAATGGCCTACAATACAAAGAGCAGCGCGGGGCGTTCGGGGGCTGCTTGCCCCGTGGATAACCGTGCAGCGCACTGTTCGTGTCGTTTTGGTCAAGGCAGCATTGCAATGAGCGATGATTCGGCCCACAGCCTGGCGCGTGCGCATGGGTGGCGCAATGTGGGGATGATCCACCTGGGCAAACAGGATGGTTGTGAGCAACTGGCCGCCGAGCAGGTGCAGCAAGCGCTCCAACCCCTACGTCTGCCCAATCGGCTTTTAGAGAAACTCCAGGCAAGCGTATATAATGCCGTGGCGCGCATCTATGCAGCCCACGATGAGGGTGTGCTGACCGTGCGCTTGTTGATTGCAGAGCATACCTGGCAACAGGGGCTGTCATCCGGCGCCGCGCCCGGCGAACCCCTGGTCGACGCCAGCGAACCGGGTTGGGGCTTTTTTCTGATTGAGCGACGGGGACCGACTGCGCCGTCGGCGGGGGCGGCCCATCACCTTGTCGAACTCTATTGCTATCAGGAAGGGGAGCAAAGTGGCCTTGCCGACCATTAGCCGGCCGGGTGTGCGCCCATCCACCCAAGGGAGACAAGCGGCATGACCATTTTGGGCCTGCATCACATCAGCCTTATCTGTAAGGACGCCCGACGAACGGTCGATTTTTACACTCGTGTTCTTGGGCTGCGCTTTGTCAAAAAAACAGTCAACTTTGATGACCCCGGCGCCTATCATCTCTATTTCGGGGATGAGGCCGGCGCGCCAGGCAGCGCTATCACCTTCTTCGAGTGGCCCAACGCCGCGCAGGGGCGCCCCGGCATGGGGGGGACGCACCACTTTGCGCTCGGCGTGGCCGACTATGATGGGCTGCTCCAATGGAAGCGCCGCCTCGTCGACCTCGGCGTGCGCGTCAACGGCCCCTATGATCGTCACTATTTCCGCTCCATCTATCTACGCGACCCCGATGGCGCGATTGTGGAAATCGCTACGCTGGGCCCCGGCTGGGCCGCGGATGAGCCGCCTGATCAGATCGGCGCAACCCACAAAGACCCCCCCACGGCAATGCTGGTGGCTAACCGCAACGAGGCCGAAATTGCGCCCCTTATGTGGCACGAACCGGTAGAGCACATCAACCCGGCCATGGCGCTGACCCACGGCATGCACCATATCACCGCGATTGGCTCCGATATTCACCGCACGCACGAGTTTTTTGGTGGGCTGTTGGGCATGCGTCTGGTCAAACAGACCTCTAACTTTGATGACCCCGGCTCCAAGCATTGGTATTGGGGGGTGGGGGAGGGCCGGCCCGGGACCACCATCACCTATTTCGAGCGCAACCCACAGACCGAGCCGCCCACCCGCATGGGGGCCGGGCAGACCCATCACTTTGCGCTCAGCGTGGCCGACGAAGAGACGCAACTGGCCTGGCGCGACAAGCTGGTCAGCGCCGGGCTGCGCGTTTCGCCGGTGATGGACCGCATCTATTTCAAGAGCATCTACACCAGCGACCCCGACGGCCACATTGTCGAACTCGCCACCGCCGGGCCGGGTTTTGCCGTGGACGAAGCACCCGAGGCGTTGGGCCGCCATCTCATGTTGCCCCCCTGGCTCGAACCGCGCCGGGCAGCGATTGAAGCGCGCCTCAAGCCCATCTGATAAGATAATCCCAATGACTAGCCACCAGAATCAGCCAGCCGCCAACCACCCTCACCAGGGGCAGCCACTGTACACAGCGGGCGCGCCCATCGCCCAGGCAGGCGCCGCCATGATCCTCTGTCATGGGCGGGGCGCCTCAGCGCAAGACATATTGACCCTGGCCGCAGAATTTGACCCAGGCGGCGTCGCCTATCTTGCTCCCCAAGCAGCCGGCGCACAGTGGTATCCCCAGCGGTTTTTGGCTCCTGTCGCCCTCAATGAGCCGTGGCTATCATCGGCGCTGCGCTGGGTTGATGAGTTGGTGATGGAGGTTGGGGCTGCGGGTATCCCGATTGAGCGCACCGTGTTGCTCGGCTTTTCGCAGGGGGCGTGCCTGGCGCTGGAATATGCGGCGCGCCACCCGCAGCGCTACGGTGGTGTGATCGGCCTCAGCGGCGCGCTCATTGAAGCTGGCGACCAGCCGCGCGCCTATGCCGGTTCGCTGGCGGGCGCGCCTGTCTTTTTGGGGTGCAGCGATGTGGATTTCCATGTGCCGCTGGCGCGGGTGCAGCGCTCGGCGGCCATCTTCCGCGAGCTGGGCGCCGATGTGGCCGAACGCATCTACCCCGGTATGGGCCATACCGTCAACGCGGACGAAGTGGCCTTCATTTCCACACTGCTGGCTGGGCTACGCCTCTAAGATCGCGTGCGTCGCACGCTGCTTCCCCAGCATTTCCAAATTTGACATTCTGCTCAGCGGTTTTGCGCCCTGGAACGTCACGATCTTGACCCATGACTTGCACAGCCGCCAACCCTTCTGCTCCTTGCTGCTGCTCTACCACAACAGCTTCATCTGTCAAGTATCAACTCCTGCGCCAGGCACTCGGCTCTCGCCGCACCTTATTTTGATGACTTACGCATCCTCACCCGCTATCTCTGCTTCCAAAACTGGGACCATCTTCTTGACTTTATGTTCACGCAGCTTGAACTCCAAGCCGTTCCTCACTCCTCCTGATTCCATATTTGGAATTCCGAGCAGCAGGGCGCTTTGTTGACGCTGCGCGATAACCTATGTTACATTTCTGTTTCATGAGTTGACTTTCGTTAAACAGAGAAGTCGTGCAAGGAAGTCGTGCAATGAGTGTCGATATAGCGCCAGTGCGGGTGCGGTTTGCGCCCAGCCCCACCGGCTTTCTTCATCTGGGTGGTCTACGCACCGCGCTCTTCAACTGGCTCTACGCCCGCCATACCGGTGGCCAGTTTATTCTGCGCATTGAAGACACCGACCAGTCGCGCTACAACCCCGAAAGCCTACAAGACTTGATGCGCGGTCTCCGGTGGCTTGGTTTGGATTGGGATGAAGGGCCGGATATCGGTGGTCCCTATGGCCCCTATGTGCAGAGCGAGCGTAAGTCAAGCTATCGAGACTACGCCGAGCAATTGGTGGCCCAAGGTCACGCTTACCGCTGCTATGTCACAGCGGAAGAGCTAGACGCCATGCGCGCCGAGCAGGAGGCGAGGGGTCTGCCCGTGGGCTATGACCGGCGCCATCGTAATTTGACAGTGGAGCAGCAAGCGGCCTTCGAAGCGCAAGGGCGCACACATGTGATCCGTCTGGCCGTTCCGCTGGAGGGGAACACGGTGGTGCATGATCTCGTGCGCGGCGAGACGGTGTGGGAGAACAGTAAGCTGCCGGCAGATCCGGTTCTGCTCAAGAGCGATGGCATGCCCACCTATCACCTGGCCGTGGTGGTGGATGACCATCTCATGCGAATTACCCACATCATGCGCGCCGATGAATGGCTTTCGTCAGCGCCGATTCACAAACTGCTCTTTGACGCTTTTGGCTGGGCCATGCCCTTGATGGCGCATCTGCCGATCATCCTCAACCCCAACGGAAAAGGGAAGATCAGCAAGCGAGACCCGGTGGTGATCGATGGCAAGAAATTCCCAGTGCTCGTCCATCAGTTGATGGAAGAGGGCTATTTGCCCGCGGCCATGTTCAACTTCTTGACCAATATCGGCTGGAACTTCGACGCCGAACGTGAGATTTTTGACCGGGAAGAGGTGATCGAGCGCTTTGATATTCGGGGCATCAACCCCAAACCGGCGGCGCTGCCCTACTCCAAGCTGGAGTGGCTTAATGGCGTCTATATTCGAAGTATGACACCCCATGCACTGCAACAACAGTTGGCCCCGTTTCTGAGCCGGCAATTGGGGTTGTCCGAAGACACATTGCGGACGAGCGCACGACTGACCCGGCTGGCGCCGCTAATCCAGGAGCGGATCAAGCTGTTGACGGAAGCTGCAGCGCTGGTCGATTGGGCATTTGTGGAGGCCGATGCGCTTGCTTATGAGGACATCTTGCTCTTTACCGCGCGCAACAAGCTCACGTTGGCGCAGGCCCTACACATTTTGAAGGATGGGGTTGATCTGATTTGCCGTCTGGGCGATTTCTCGGCCCCGGAATTGGAGCACGTTTTTCGGGCGCAGGCTGAGGCCACAGAGGTCAAGATTGGGGCGTTTCTGACGCCCTTCCGGGTGGCGCTCACAGGGAAAGAGGTGTCTCCGCCCTTGTTCGAAAGCATGGAAATCTTGGGTCGTTCTGAAACAGAAGCCCGCCTGCAGAGGGCTATCATCGCATTGCAGCAGGCTGTTTTGCAACCGACGTAATATGGAGCGGCGTGGCCCCAGATTTGCTGTTCAAGCCACTTTGTGGTATATTTCACTTTCGTAGTGGTGGGGGATAGTTTAATCGGCAGAACGTCTGACTCTGGATCAGATAGTTGGGGTTCGAATCCCTGTCCCCCAGCCAAGCACCGATGACCTTAGGCTAATAACCTTTGGTCCAATATGAAGTTGTAAAGGTGCGGTAGAGAGATAGCCTCGTGTCTTCTTGGTCGGAGGACGGGGCTATCGCTTATTTTGCGGACTGAGCATCCGACGCCAACAGCAGATTCCGTCTGGCCGCATACTCCTTCAAATCTGACTCGAGAATGCGGTATTGACCTTTGTCGGTCAATCGTGACGCCTTGAGCTCATTCGCTTCAATCAATCGACGAATTGTTTCGGATGTGACCTGCAACTGCTGGGCCGCCTGGCCTGTGGTTAGTACGCGCATGGCCCTCCTTTCCGTCCACCGTCATAGCCATAGCTGCAAGATACAACAAACGCAATAAGCTTGTCAAGCGCCGCGCATAAACATCCACTAATTGCACAATATCTGTCATTGCGGCTATTTTTGAGCTGGTCTCGTTGTTTTGTCTGCATTACAGTGGGGCTGCCTATAAAAATAGTTGCTGGGCATAACAACGTTGCTACAAAGTAACTATCCCGAAGCCGCAAAAGTTAAGTCAAACGACGTATGGAAATGCCACGGATGTAGCATCCCCTTCTCCCCCACCCCATGCTATACTGCCCGCATGGCCACTGCACCCACCTACGCTCCCCTGCAACGGATCATCCGCTTCGACCGCAACCGCGAACCGCAGTTGGCCTGGGTAACCTCGACCGCCATCCACCCGGACGTCACCTACCTCCTGGACAAGGTCCTGCACGTGCGGATCGTCAGCCACCACGAGGACGCGCTGGAAGGCCGGGCGCAGGGCGTGGCCAGCCG
>JAHDWG010000260.1:8140-10625 GCA_023384495.1 Caldilineaceae bacterium | reverse complement strand
TGCTGTACGCTCTCATTTTCATTGTTATCGGTGTCCGCGGGTCATCACGCCTGTTCTGTGAAATGCAGACGATGATGTCCGCTCTAATGCCAACGCCAAGGCTATGGTTGTCGCGCCTGCCGCGCCGTCTCGATGCGCGCCTCGGCGGCTACCTTGGCTCGGCGCAGGCTTTCGGTGAAGGGCGGATAGCAGACGCCTTCTTCGGTGACGATCCCCGTCAGGTAGCGATGGGGTGTGACGTCGAAAGCCGGGTTGTAGACCGGTGTATCGGCTGGCGCGATCAATTCGTCGCCGACCTGGCGAACCTCCTCCGCCCCCCGCTCTTCAATGGGGATCAGGTCACCGTGGGCCAGTTCCATATCCACCGTGCTGGTGGGGGCCACACAGTAAACCGGGATGCCATTCTCCTTGGCCACCACGGCGAGCTTGTAGGTGCCGATCTTGTTGGCGGCGTCTCCGTTGGCCGCCACCCGGTCGGCGCCAAAGATCACCACGTCCACTTGGCCGGTGCGCATGAGGTGGCCGGCGGCGTTGTCGGCAATCAGGTGCATAGGAATCTCGGCGCGCATAAGCTCCCAGGCCGTGAGGCGCGCGCCCTGCAAGCGGGGCCGCGTTTCGTCCACCCACACATGGATCTTTTTACCCTGCTCTTGGCAGGCAAAGACTACCCCCAGGGCGGTGCCAAAATCGACCGTGGCCAGCGCGCCGGTGTTGCAGTGATGGAGGATATGGGCGCCGTCGGGGATCACGGCGGCGCCGTTGAAGCCCATGCGCCGGTTGATCGCCACATCTTCGTCCGCCAGCGCCTCGGCTTCGGTCAGCAGCGCGTGGGCGATATCGGTCACCTCACGGGACGGCGTCGCTTCGGCCAGCGCCAACAAACGAGTGGTGGCCCAACTCAGGTTGACCGCGGTGGGGCGGGCGGCATCCAGCGTTGCCTTGGCCCGGCGCAGATCGGCCAAGAGGTCATCGCGCGTGGTTGCCTGGCTCTGTTGAGCGGCCAGCGCCATACCATAGGCTCCGGTGGCGCCAATTGCCGGCGCGCCGCGCACAGCCATGTCTCGTATGCTGCGGGCCACCTCATGCACCGCGCCAAATTCGGCGATTACAAATTCGCCGGGTAGCAGCCGTTGGTCGATCATTTTGACCTTGTTGTCTTCCCAAAAGACAGTGCGCATCTTTTCCCTCCTCATCGATGGCCGCAAGATCGATGGCCGCAAGAACCGATTGCGGTACGACGGCTCAGCAAATAGAAACGCCCGCCGGGCTATCCGGGCGGGCGCACGCACATCTCATCCATCTTTCAACAGACCGGCTAACCGGTCTATGCGACGAACGCCCCACCCAGGTTGTTGTTTGACAAAGCAGGCCACGGCGGCATGTACGCAAACACGCCCATCAGCCAATCAACAACCGGGTGCCGGGGCTCCGGCGGGTTGTCGCAGCCATGCCGCCAAAAATAGCGGCGAACTGCGAATAAATTTCAAACTAGAAAAAGGTAACACGCGTAGCGCCGAATTGTCAAACATGACATGCCGCTATGCCGTGTTTGGCGCTGCGCCAAGGGCTATCCGTCCAGGTGGCAACGCAAGGGTCGGTATGGTCGGGCGGGGTGGGCGGGAAGCTGTGACAAAGACGACAACCATTTTTGGTGAAAATCCAGACGACGCGAAGGAATCCCGTTCTGGATTGCGATTCTAGTGCTAGATAGAAAATTTGACGTAATGGACAAAGTCAAAAGACGTAGAGGCCAACTCAATTCATAAAACAAATCGGCAAGTGGCGTCGCATCCTTCCGGCGTACGCAGTCGAAATTTCGAAGCGAAAATTGTTAATAATTCCCCCGCATAATTCTTCAGACCCATACAACAATTTTACGACAAGATCACTAGACAAATCTATTAGGCCCGCGAAGGAAACCGGGTAAAAAGTACGATATTACTTAGTGACAGATTGATAGGGATCGCGCCCCGTTTGAGCGCGCGCCTGATTTCCGTCCCCAACGCAGAGGAAGCAACTGGCAGCATGAGTGTTCTCTTTCCGTGTCCGAACTGTAATGCTCTTGGCATGAGCGTGTTCTATGAGGTCGCCAATGTCCCTGTTCACAGCGTGCTGCTGATGCCAACCCGTGCGCGCGCGCTGGATTTTCGGCGGGGCGACATTCGGCTTGCGGTGTGCAGCGCGTGCGGGTTTGTCAGCAATATCGCCTTTGACCCCACCGTGCACGAATACTCGGTCGGCTACGAGGCGACGCAGAGCTATTCACCCACCTTCAACGCATTCCATACCGGTCTGGCGCAGCAATTGATCGACAAGTATGACTTGCGTAACAAGCAGATCATCGAGATCGGCTGCGGCCAGGGTGAATTCTTGATCCTGTTGGCCGAGATGGGCAATAACCGCGGCGTCGGGTTTGACCCAGCCTACGACCCGGCGCGGCCTCGCGAATTTGACCCGACTCGGGTCGAGTTTATCCAAGACTTCT
>JAHDWG010000260.1:0-8130 GCA_023384495.1 Caldilineaceae bacterium | reverse complement strand
ACAGGGCGACCTTGTCTGCTGCAAGATGACCCTGGAGCACATTCCGAATACGGCGGCGTTCATGCGCACGGTGCGCCGTTCGATCGCCGACCGTCTGGACACCATCGTCTTCTTTCAGGCGCCCAATGCCGGTTATGTCCTGCGCGACGTCGCGTTTTGGGATATTTATTACGAACATTGCTCCTATTTCACGGGCGGGTCGCTGGCCTATTTGTTTGAACAGAGCGGCTTCGAGGTGTTGGAGGTGGCGACCCAGTATGGCGAGCAATATCTGACAATTGAAGCCAGACCACTGCGCACCGCGACCTCTACGGTCTCTGAACATGTCCGCCGCGCGGTGGCCGAATCGCAGGCCGATGTCGACGCCTTCTGTCAGCGCTACCCGGATGTGTTGCGCAGTTGGGAAGAAAAGCTGCAACAGATGCAACAAGCTGGCCAGCGTGTCGTCATCTGGGGCTCAGGCTCCAAGGGTGTCGCCTTCCTGACCACGCTAGCTGGCGCCGACGTTGTTCGCTATGCCGTGGATGTCAACCCCTATCGCCACGGCACGTTTATGGCTGGCGCCGGCCAAGAGATCGTCGGGCCAGCCTTCCTCCGCGACTATCAGCCCGATGTGGTGATTGTGATGAACCCCATCTATTGCGATGAGATTCAGCGAACATTAGATGAGATGGGGCTTTCGCCACAGTTGCTTGCTGTTTAGACTGACCAGTTTGACGTGACTGGTTTGGATCCTTACTGTGAGTTCTGTTTGAAATCACCAGTGTGGGGGCATCCAGTTGCCTACGACGATAAAACCTACGACGATAAAACAACGATTGCAGGCTCTACAAGCGCTTGTCGAAACCCTTCACCCTAGAGAGAGGCATCCCATGCAATCCTCGGCGACTCCGAATCAGCTATCCCTCAGCACCCAAACCAGCCCGTCTTCGCCTGTGCCGATGGCTACTGTGCAGGCGCCCCCGGAACAGGCCCGCCCTCGCCACGCTACGTCCGGTTCAACGCAGGCGTTCGGCGGCCGCGCCAAGCCAAATTTTGACCAGGCTCATCAGGCCGATCCATTGGCGGTCAGCTCGATTATGGTGGATCGACCTATCTATTTCTTTTTCAAGCGTGTGCTGGATGTGGTGGCGACTGGATTGGTGCTGATCGCGTTGTTGCCGATGATGGTTTTGATCGCTCTACTGATTGCTTGGGATTCGCCAGGGCCTGTGATCTTTGCCCAACAACGGGTGGGGGCGCGGCGGCGGGTGCACAATGGGCGCTTCTACTGGCAGCGTCGCAACTTTACCATCTACAAATTCCGTAGCATGCGCGTGGATGCCGGCTCGGAATTGCATCGCCAATACATTGAAGCGTACATCGCCGGCGACGAGGCGCGCATGGCGGCGCTTCAGCCCAAGAAAGATGCAGCCAAGACGCGTTTCAAAATTCATGGCGACCCGCGCATTACGCGCATGGGCGCCTTCCTGCGCAAGACAAGCCTGGATGAGTTGCCCCAGCTGTGGAATGTGTTGCGCGCCGATATGACACTGGTCGGCCCTCGCCCGGCCATTCCCTATGAGGTCGATATGTACCGTGAATGGCACATGGAGCGACTCCATGCGTTGCCTGGCATGACGGGGCTTTGGCAAGTAAAGGGGCGGGGCGATCTTGGCTTTGATGATATGGTCGTATTGGATATTGAGTATGTTCGCACACAATCGTTTTGGCAGGATATAAAGATCCTCTTTGGTACGGTTCCCGCCGTATTATTCTCTAAGGGAGCGGAGTAAATGCCCAGGCTGAAAATCGGCGCGATTGGGTATGGCTACTGGGGTCCCAATCTGATCCGCAATTTCATCGAACTCCCAGAAACGGAACTCTACGGGGTCGCCGATTTGGATCAGGCTCGCCTGAACACGGTTCAGGAACGATATCCACAGGTGCAGCTTTTCACCAAAGATTATCGCGGGTTTTTTGAACGTGGGCTGGACGCTGTCGTTGTGGCCACCCCGCCTCACACCCATCACCGCATCGTGCGCGAGTGTCTGGAAAATGGCCTGCATGTGCTGGTGGAAAAGCCGCTAACCCTGACCAGCAGCGATGCGCTCGATCTGGTGCAGACCGCCGAGCGTCATGGCCGTGTGCTGATGGTCGGCCATACATTCGAATACAACCCGGCCGTGCGCGCCCTCAAACAGATGATCGACAGCGGCGAGTTGGGCGAGATTCAGTACATTGACGCCGTGCGCGTCAGCCTTGGGCTTTTCAACGCCCACCTCAATGTGATCTGGGATCTGGCGCCGCATGACATTTCGATCCTGTTGCATCTGTTGGGGACCATGCCCGAAAGTGTCGCTGCACAGGGCACCTCTTGTGTGCAAGACGGGGTTGAGGATGTCGCGTATGTGACATTGCGCTTTCCGAACAACGTGTTGGCCCACATGCGTTTGAGCTGGCTTGACCCAAGCAAGATTCGTCGCATTACAGTTGTCGGCAGCAAAAAGATGGTGATCTACGACGATGTGGAGAACCAAGAGAAGATCAAAGTCTACGATAAGGGTGTGACTGCCATCCGACATACCGACACCTTTGGCGAGTTTAACTTTGCTTATCATTACGGCGACATTGTCAGCCCTTATATTCGCTTTGAAGAGCCATTGCGCGTCGAGTGCAAACACTTTGTCGAATGCATCCTCGAACACAAACGCCCGCTCACAGATGGCTACAACGGTCTACGGGTGGTCGAGATCTTGGAGGCGGCTCAGAAGTCACTGCGCAACGGGGGTGGATTGCATGCATATACACCAACCGTCCATCGGAATGGTCATCACCCATTGGTTTTCCAGCCGGCGTAATCGCTTCGCCACGATGTCATCTGCGTCGTATCGACACCCCCTCCGGTAAAGGGCGCCGCTCGGCTGCTGGTTTCAGCGACGCTTACGCGGCTCAGTCTGGCTGTATCCAACCTACGGGCGCCTTGAGACCACGAGTCTGCTTACCGGTGGAACTCGTGGTCTTGTTTGGAGCGCAGCACGAGTCTGCCGCCCAAAGCAACCGCAGTATAGCTTGCCTTTGTGAGGAACTTGCGATGAACATACCATTTGTTGACTTAAAGACACAGTATCGTACAATAGAAGCGGATGTCAACGCAGCCATCATCGATGTGCTCCAGCGCGCCGACTTTGTCTTGGGGCGTGAAGTTGACAAATTTGAAGATGAATTTGCCGACTATTGCAACGCGGCGTACGCCGTGGGGGTCGATTCAGGCTATTCGGCGCTGGAATTGATCCTACGCGCATATGAGATAGGGCCAGGTGACGAGGTGATTACGGCAGCCAACACCTTTGTCGCGACCGCGTTGACCATCTCGAATACCGGCGCCCGGCCTGTGTTGGTCGATATGGACCCATATAGTTACAACCTGGACCCCGACAAGCTGGAAGCAGCCATTACACCGGCGACCCGCGCGATTATGCCCGTTCACCTCTATGGTCAGCCCGCGGATATGGATGCAATCACCCAGATCGCGCGGCGTCATGGTCTGCTGGTGTTCGAAGATTCGGCGCAAGGGCACGGCGCGTTTTACAAGGGCCGGCGCACCGGCTCGCTGGGGGATGCGGCGGGCTTTAGTTTTTATCCGGGCAAGAATCTGGGGGCCTATGGCGATGGCGGCGCGGTGGTCACCAATGACCCTGTGATCGCCGACCGTGTGCGGATGTTGCGCAATTTGGGGCAGCGGGCCAAATACGACCACCAGATCAAGGGCTACAATCATCGGCTCGATACTGTGCAAGCGGCGGTGTTGCGCGTGAAGCTACCCCACTTGGACCATTGGAACGCCGGGCGTCGTCGCGCCGCGGCCGAATATGACCGGTTGATGGCGGATCTGCCTGTGATTTCGCCGCGCGTGACGGCGGGCGTCGACCACGTCTATCATCTGTATGTAATCCGCGTGCGCGACCGAGATGGGCTGATGCAACACCTAAAACAGGCCGGCGTTGCCACCGGCATCCATTATCCCGTGCCGATTCATCTGCAAGCGGCCTATCGCGATTTGGGTTACAAACGAGGAGATTTCCCAATTACCGAAACGCTGGCCGATGAGATCCTCTCGTTGCCCATCTATGCCGAGCTGTCCAACGACGCGGTTGCTTATGTCGTGGACGCCATTACAGCCTATGTCGATCAATCTGTATATGAAGCAGCGGCCATGCCGCAAGCGATTGCTGTCTAAACTGCGGTTGTTTTGAAAACGCGCATTGCGACTCGGCCAAAGCTACAGAGAAACCCGCGTTTTCAAACAGAGCTGAGTATAAACCCGGTGTTCAAACATGGAAATACAAACCTATCTGGCAATCTTCTGGCGTCGAAAATGGGTGATTATCAGCACGGCCCTGTTATCGTTGATCACCGTGGCTGCGCTCGCCTACCTGACAACCCCGGTCTACGTTTCCTCGACGACGCTCCGCGTGGCCACCGTAGGGGCCAATACGCTGAGCACCGGCAGGCCGGATATCGAGTATACGTTGCGGTTGATGAACACCTATGCCAACATCGTCAACAGCCGCAACACCCGCGCCGAATTGGTGGAGCGGCTCGACCTCGATGAGCGCCCCGCGCTGACGGTGAGCATCATCCCAGGCACCGAATTGATGCGCATCGAGGCCGAGGCCACCGACCCCGTGGTTGCGCGCGATCTGGCTGCCGCCGCGGCAGAGATTGTGATCCGCCAGAGCCAGGAACAGTTCCGCGGCGGGGGCCAGTCGACGCAGGAGATCCTGGCCCGCCAGATTGCCCAGATCGAGCGTGAGCTGGAGCAGGCGCGTACGGATTATGACACGCTGCTCGAACAACAGCCAGAGAATACAGGCGCAATTTCCGCCGCTACGCAGTCGATTCAGCTCAAAGAGCGCACCTATGCCTCGCTGCTCGAACAATATGAGAGCGCACGTATCCAAGAGGCGTTGCGGGCCAATTCTGTCTTTATTGTGGATGCGGCGGAAACACCCTCGCAACCATCCAAACCGCGCACCGAACTCTATCTGGCGTTGGGGCTGATCGTGGGTCTGGTATTGGGCATTGGGTTGGCCTTTCTGCTCGATTCGTTTGACTCGACGTTGCATACCCCCGGGCAGATCGAGGCGGTAACGCGCTTGCCCACGGTGGGCCGTATTCCGCTGGTGCATGGCCGCGCAGCAATCATCGACGTCAATGGAACAACCAATGGCTATCAGGCCCACATGGAGGCATTCCGCCGGCTGCGGGTGAATTTGCTCTCGTCGGTGGACAGCGAACCACCCCAGTCGATCATGGTGACGAGCGCCGACGCCGGCGAGGGCAAATCAACCATCACGGCCAACCTGGCCCTGGCCATGGCCAAATCGGGGCGCAGCGTGGTTGTGCTCGACTGCGACCTGCACAAACCCACGTTGCACAATGTCTTCAAACTCTCCAATGAGTTTGGTTTGACCAGCGTGCTGACCAAACAGGTAAGCGTGAGCGGCGTCGTGCAGAAATCCGCCATCCCCTATGTGAGCGTGATCACAAGCGGGCCGGCGCTGTTGAACCCTGGCAAGTCACCCGAGCTGCTGCACATTACGCCCAGTTCGCTGGTCGGGCGGCTAGAGCAGGGCACCGAGCTACTAGGGACCCGTGAGATGGCGCAGTTGATTGAACAGTTGAAGACCCAGTACGATGTGATCTTGCTTGACACGCCGGCGCTGCTTTCGGTGACAGACGCCGCGGTGCTGGCCCCGCTGGTGGACAGTGTGGTGCTGGTGGTGGCAACGGAACGTTCCCAGCGCGATGCGGTGCGCGCCATGCTGGAGTTGTTGGATAGCGTCAAGGTCAAGTCGATTGGCGTCGTGATCAATCGCGAGAGCCAAAAGGCCAAACGGTACGCCTATCACCAAAACTGACCCATTCTGTGCTGCTGGGCCATTGATCCTGGGCCAATCGATTGTGGGCAGCTTGCTTGAGGAGTTCCTGTGCTTGTCGATTTTATGATCATTGGCGCCCAAAAATGTGGCACAACCAGCATGGCCGAGCAGTTGGCCGGCCATGCTGACGTCTGTTTTTGTCGCACCAAAGAGCCAGGCTATTTCAACGAACGGGTGGATTGGCGGGCCGATCTTGCCAACTATCACCGCCTCTTTGCCCCTGCGGCCGGTCAGCGGTGCGGCGAGGCGTCCACCATGTACACCTTTTTGCCCGAATATCGGGGCACCCATGCGCGGCTCTATGCCTATAACCCCAACTTGAAGCTGATCTACATTATGCGCCAGCCAGTGGAGCGGGTGATCTCGAACTATGCGCATGAGCTGGTGCGTCGCACAGTCAAAGACCCGCCGGAGGCAGTGGTGTTTCGCGACCCAGGATATGTCAACCGCAGCCGGTATGGCGTCCAACTGCGGCCCTATCTGGCGCTGTTTCCAGAGGCGAACATTCTGCCCCTGATCTTCGAAGAGTATACGGCCGACCAGGCGCAAACGCTGCAACAGGTGGCCACGTTTCTGGGCATCGACCCCAATGGCTTTGCTGTGCAGGGTGAAACGCACGCCCACAAGACGGTCGGCGAAACCTATCTGAAGTCGGAGACGTTGCGTTCGGCTGTGCGCTCGGAAACCTTCCAGGCGGTGCGCAGCTTGATCCCCGCCGCCATCCGTCAGCCGATCCGGCGCGCGCTCTCGACGACGATTGCCGAGAAGCCCCGTTTCTCAGCCGAACTACGGCAAGACCTCTGGAACATGGTCGAAGATGACGTCTGTTTTGTCGAGCAATGGCTCGGTCGCCGCCTCGACCTGTGGCGACAGGGGTATACGCAATGAGCACAACTACCCAAGCAATGACGGGCCAGGCAATGACCGGGTGGTGGCGTACGCGCGCTGCCCCGGCAGAACGACGTCACTTTTGGTCGGACTATCCGCTGATTCTCATCTTCGCCTTTGTGGTGGACTTGATGGTCTCCTTCCTGATCTGGAAGCGGATTGTGCCGAGTTCGACGCGCTGGCTATCAGATATTGCAGTCGCTTCGTTGTTGGTGTTGACCATGACGCGCATGTTGGCCTTTAACCGGGTGCCGGGCGCGTTCCTGTTGGTCGGCGCACTGACGGCAGTGGGGGTGACGGTTGCCACCTTTGAAAATCAACATTGGGCGGCGACCGCATGGGGCTGGTGGACGACGTATCGCTACCCCATGTTGGCGCTCTATACGTTTTTGCACCCGCGGTGGCCCGACAATTTTGGCGAACGCTTCTTGCGCTTCACCGTCTGGCTGATGGCCTTTGAGGTGGTTTGGCAACTCGGCCAATTTGCCTCCGGGCAAGTGCCCAGCGACGACCTCGCCGGCACCTTTGGGCGACACGGCGTGGGGCCGCTCATCAACCTGATCGTCTTCATCCTCTGTCTGGCCTGGGGCCGGTGGCTGATGGACCGCAACTGGAAGGTGGTCTTGCTCGTTACCGCGTTGGGCGCAGTTTCGAGTGCGCTGGGTGAAATCAAGTTTTATGCGGTGGCGATGGTGGTGATTGCCGGGGTTGCCCTTGTCATCAACGCATGGCGCACAGGGCGGATTGCCGACTTGCTTGTCTACGGCGGCGTGCTCACCGTGATGATGATCGGCTTCTTTTCCATTTACAACATCCTTGTCTCTGATGTGCGTGGCACACGGCGTATCGAAACCTTTCTGGAATGGGAGACTACGCAGGGCAAGCTCGGTGGGTTGGAGTTTGACGAAAAGTCGGGCATCTATCGCTTTGGGCGAGGCTTTGCGGTTTCGTATGGGCTGCAAAGTATCCAGGGCGACCCGGTGACGGTCTTGTTTGGCAAGGGCCTCGGCGCCCGCAGCGAGAGTACGTCGTTGGGGATTGTGGGCGTCGGTTTTCACCAGAGTGATTACGGGCTGACCGGTGGGCCTAGTTCGTTACGGTTTCTGCAAGAATTTGGTCTGGGTGGCATTGCCGTGCTCTGTTGTTTCATATTGTGGCTCTTTTTTCGTCTGTTGCGGTTTGCCGGCGAGAAGCCCCCCGGTGGGTTGACGGCGCTCAGTTATGGATTGGCGATCTTTACCATCTTGTGGCCGCTCTGGATCTTCAATCACCGGGTGTGGGAACACTTCGTTACACAAATCCTGTACTGGGCGAGTCT